>CALUSF010000055.1 GCA_944323325.1 Candidatus Gastranaerophilales bacterium | reverse complement strand
GGGAGTGCTGCTGCCCGCCTCCGTTGCGAACGATACTCAATCGTTCTCAACGGAGTCCTTGCCACAAGGGCTTAATGCCGCGAGGGCCTATTCTTTTGTCATACAGCTCCGGTTGTTAAACCAAGGGAGTGCTGCTACCCTCCTCCATTTCGAACGATACTCAATCGTTCTCAACGGAGTCCTTGCCACAAGGGCTTAATGCCGCAAGGGCTTATTCTTTTGTCATACAGCTTCGGTTGTTAAACCCGGGAATCTGCTGCCCTCCCGATATTTAAAAGCCGGTAATAGGAATCGAACCTACAACCTACGGTTTACAAAACCGTTGCTCTACCGTTGAGCTATACCGGCGTCAAGTCCTATGATATTAAAAACAAATTTTAATGTCAACCTAAATTTTGACTTTTTGAATCTCTTCATTAAAAGATTATTAAGTACACTAAACGTATGATTTTATAAATATTTACTAAAGCATTTATATTAATTATCCGTTTAAACATAAAAAGAGGTATAACTATGCAAATCAATGGCGGTGTAAGATTTTGTGAACAAGGCATAAAGGCTTCTATAAGAGCCATGCATGTACAAAGCGAAATCGTAGGAATGATAAACGAAAATGTCGCAGGTTTTGATAAAGTAGGCTACCAACGCCGCGAGCCTGTTGTATCATCATTTACGGAATATATAGGTGTACACGGTTTGTCCTCAACTATTGATGATCAGGTTGGACGTATAATGGTATCAAAAAATCCCTTAGATATTACAATGGCAAATAAAGGGTACTTCCAAATTCAAACCCCTGAAGGTGTCCAATTAACACGTGACGGCAGATTTAAGCTTGATAAAGACGGAAACTTATTAAACCTTGAAGACAATCCGGTTTTATCAGATGCCGGAATGCCAATAAAAGTACCCGTAGTACCTGACAATGTTTCACAAGTTGTTGTTAACACTAAAGGAAAAGTCAGCGTATTTGATAAAGATTCAAATAAACTTGTCGATGCCGGCTATCTGGGTATCGTAGATTCTAATGGCATGGCAGTATTAAATCCGGATGTTAAACAAGGATACAATGAACATTCTAACGTAACCATTCAAAACGAATTTTTGGCAATTAAACCTGTTGTCAGAAATTTTGAAGCTAACAGACAAATTTTCTTGATAGAAAGTTCTAATCTGCAAAAGGTTATATCACAGTTAGGCTCTGTATCATAGGAGGAATTAGATTATGTATAATATGCAGGCAGTTATAAGAAAAAGTATAAATAACACCACAATGCAATTTGAAAAACTCGGCTATATTGCAAATAACCTCACAAATTACAATACGGCAGCTTATAAAACCTCACGATTTGAACAAATTATGCGTGAAGACGGCTATGTTGACGGCGCAATAAGAACAAATGCCCTTCAGGGCTCCATCAAAATAAGCAAGAACCCCTATGATATTGCAATCGACGGCGAAGGTTATATTCCGGTTGTTTCTCCGGACGGTGAAATTCAATATACACGTGACGGTTCGCTTAAAAGAGGTGCTAACGGATATCTTGTAACAGTTGATGACTGGATGGTCGGTGACGGTATAAAAATTCCGGCAAATTCATATAAATTTGAAATTAAACCTAACGGCGACGTTATAAATTATGATAATGCGGGTTCGTTGCCGGAAAAAATCGGTACAATTCCTATTGTACAATTTGACTGTCCGGAAGCACTTGAGCAAGGACACAATAACAAAATGGTTTATAATGAAGAATCCGGAGCCCCAAAAATCATTAAAAACACCGATAATGTTAAACAATACGCAACCGAAGTTTCCAATACAAACATATATGATGAAATTAATGATTTAATGAGACTCAATACCTCCATGATTGCAAGTATGAACTTGATGAAAGTTGCAGATGATATGTACAACAAAGCCATCAATATAAGAGAATAATTTTTAATTTACCTATTATTAACAGGAGCATAACATGACATTTACAAGTTTAGATTCAATCGGAAAAACTAACATAATGCTGGATTTAATATCCCAAAGACAACGAGCCCTCGGTTCTAATGTCGCAAACGTAGACACTCCGGGATACGTACGCAGAGACATAGATTTTTCGCAGTACTTAGGCACAATGAACAGTCCTCTTGAAACTAAACTTTCTACGGAGCTTGGGCCATCTGGCGTTTTGGAAGACCGGCGGAAACAAGAAATAGACATCGCGGAAGAACTTACTGAAATGCAGAAAAATGCACTTTTGTATACGATGGCAACAAGAAGAATGTCAAATATTATAACAGAAATGAAAACCGTTATTAACGTAGGAAAGTAGGTTTATTATGAGTATAATGGAATCAATTAACATCGGATCAAACGCATTAAAAACTCACAGCTTAAGATTGGATATACATGCAAAAAACATTGCAAACATTGATACACCTAACTATGTAAGGCGGATTCCTGTATTAAACGCATCCGAAGACATATCTTTCCACGGTCTTATGAACGCGATGAAAGAAGACGTCTTTGGTGTCGGAACATTACCATATCTTCAAGGAGGAGTTGTTTTTAACGGTTGTGTGGAAGATCCGACAGTGGGAGAAAGAATATACTCTCCCGGACACCCGGATGCGGATGCAAACGGTTATATAAGAGCTTCCAATGTCAATGCCATGGTTGATATGGCCGATGCTATCCTTGCACAAAGAGCCTATGAAGCAAACTTAGCTCTGGTAAATATTTCTAAATCAATGGCTTCAAGAGCCGTTGAAATAGGCAGATAAGATATATTAAACTAATCATCCGAGAATTCAACTTATTGCCTTTTGCCGGATATATGTTACCATTTTAATTAAATGGTGACATATAAATGATGGAAAAGACTGAAGAGAAAAATATAAACCCGTGGCTTGCCTGTTTACCGACAATGGCAGCCGCCTTCATGTTTGTACTTGATGAAACGATTGCAAACGTTGCCCTTCCGCACATGGCTGGCAGTTTTTCCGTAAGCAGGGAAGAATCCATGTGGATTTTGACATTTTACTTAATTGCAAGCGGTATTGTTATCCCAATGGTAAGCTGGTTCAGTAAAGCTCTCGGCAGAAAAAATTTCTTTATGTTCAGTATAATTTTATTTACAGTCGCATCGGGTTTATGCGGTATCTCCAAAAACCTTGAGTCCATGATATTATCAAGAATTCTGCAGGGAATAGGCGGCGGAGGTCTTCTGCCTATTTCACAAGCAATTCTTCTTGAAAATTTTAAACCCCAAGAAAGAGGGAAAGCAATGGCAATGTTCGGGCTTGTAATAGTAATGGCGCCTATTATAGGTCCGGTCATCGGAGGCTGGATAACAGAGAATTGGTCATGGCCGTTTATATATTTCATAAATATTCCGATAGGGATTGTTGCACTCTTATTGGCAAAAATATTTATTTATGACCCTTCATACGCGCAAAAGCAACAAAACGTAAAAGCTGACGGAATAGGGTTCTTTTTACTGTCTGTATGGCTGTTAACACTTCAGGTAGTTCTGGATAAGGGAAATAATGCCGATTGGTTTAATGCTCCCTGGATATGCTGGTTGTCAGCTATATCAATTTTAACAGGTTCATTATTTTTAATCTCGCAAATTATCAACAAGGAAGCACTTGTTGATTTAAGCGTTTTTAAAGATAAAAACTTTCTCATCGGCACACTTGTTCAAGTCGTAATGCAAGCCGTTTTATTAGGTTCATTGGCTATTCTTCCGCAATTTTTACAATCACTAATGGGATATGATGCCTTTAAAAGCGGTTTGTCTATGATGCCGCGAGGGCTCGGGGCATTGTGCGCAATTATTATCTGCGGTTCTGTATCTAATCTGGTTGATAACAGACTCTTGGTTATGCTGGGGCTCGGGTGTATAGCTGCCGGAAGCTGGCTGTTAGGAGAATTAAACTTACAAATTTCCGTCGTCAATATAGGATTTCCTAATTTTCTGTTTGGTGTAGGGTTAGGATTAGCCATGATACCTATTATTACCCTATCTGTCGCAACCCTAAAAAATGAACAAATGACTAACGCAAGCGGACTTCAAAATCTTCTTAAAAATATCGGCGGTGCATTTGGAACTTCAATTGTTGCGACATTGCTTTCAAGAGGAGCACAAAAACATCAGTTCATGCTGATTGAACACCTTACCGATGCTGCGCAGCCTTATGTAGAAAGAATTCAGGCAATGAGCAGCATATTTATGAATACAACGGACCCGCACACCGCACTTTATATGGGACAGCATACTGTCTATCAACTTCTGAGGCAGCAAGCAAACCTTGCAGCTTTTATTGATGCTTTCCGTTTTTTTGCTGTCGCAAGTGCTATTGTAATACCTTTGATACTCCTTCTTGACAACCTGAAAACATCAAAGAATAAAGAAGAGCTTTAAAATTAATTTGTTTTCGGATAAAATGAATTAAGTGCTTAGTAATTTATTAACGGGAAGAAAATGTCTAAAGGACTGTTTATTACATTTGAAGGCTCTGACGGCTGCGGCAAAACAACTCAAATAAAACTTTTAAATGAGTATTTAATAAATAGCGGTCATAAAACGCTTGTTACAAGAGAACCCGGAGCAATAGGACTCGGAGAAAAAATAAGAGATATTCTGCTTAATTATGACGGAGAAGTTTCTCCGAATTGTGAATCATTCTTATTTCTTGCAGACAGAGCACAACATATTGACTGCATTATAAAACCTGCACTGGCGGAAGGAAAATTTATTCTCTGCGACAGGCATACCGACTCAACAGTTGCGTATCAAGGATACGGACGCGGACTCGACATTGAAAGAATTAATTATCTGAATAATCTTGCAACGGGAGGACTTAAGCCTGATTTAACAATTGTTTTTGATATTGATGCAGAAACTTCATTAAAAAGAGTAGGACAAAACAAGGATAGAATGGAATCCGCAGGAGCAGACTTCTTTAATCGCGTCAGAAACGGATATCTTGAAATTGCAGAGAAAGAACCTCAAAGAGTTAAAGTGATTAATGCCGCAGATACGATAGAAAATATCCATAAAAAAGTTATAGATTTGGTGAAAGAATATGAATATACAAGAACTTGAACAACGTATTAATAAAAATAAGGAGTATCTTTGACCCTGCCGGAATGCAAAAACAGCTTGAAGAAACCGAAACAAAGCTCCAATCTCCGGATATTTGGTCTAATCAGAATTTGGCGGCAGAACTCGGGCAAAAAGTTCGGGAGTTAAAAGCCGCACTTGAACAAATTCATACCTGGGATTCAGTAATAGAAGATGCAAAAACCGCAGAAGAAATAGGCGACACAGAACTTATACAAGAAAGTGAAGACAGGCTTGTATTATTAGAAAAAGAGCTCGACAAATATGACATTCAAAAAATGCTTTCCGGGGAATATGATGAAGCGGATGCATTTTTATCAATTAACGCCGGAGCCGGCGGAACGGATGCGCAAGACTGGGCCAGCATGCTTTTAAGAATGTACACAAGATGGGCAGAGAACAGAAATTGGAAAGTGGAGCTTATCGACAAATCAGACGGTGAAGAAGCCGGTATAAAATCTGCAACAATAAAAATAACCGGAAAATACGCATACGGATATGCTAAAGCAGAAAAAGGGGTTCACAGATTGGTAAGAATCTCACCGTTTAATGCAAACGGAAAAAGGCAAACAAGCTTTGCATCCTGCGAAGTTTCACCGATTATTCCGGATTATGAAAAAACAATAATCATTCCGCCGGAAGATATTGAGGTCGATACAATGCGCTCCGGAGGTGCGGGAGGACAAAACGTCAATAAGGTTGAAACTGCCGTAAGAATTTTACATAAACCGACCGGTATCGTTATAAAATGCCAGCAGGAACGTTCTCAACTGCAAAACAAGGAAAATGCAATGCAAATGCTTGCTTCAAAACTCCTTGAATTGAGGCAAAGAGAACATGAAAAGAAACTTGCGGAATTAAAAGGAGAAAATTTTGATATAAATTTCGGTTCACAAATCCGCTCTTACGTTTTTCACCCTTATAAACTTGTTAAAGATCACCGAACCGGATATGAAACAGGTAATGTTGATGCCGTTATGGATGGTGACATAGATGGGTTTATAGAGGAATATCTAAAAAGTACGCAAATGTTATAATCATTGCAAATGTTATTTGTACTCATACTATGTTCCGTCGTAATACTTTCGGCAATATTTACGCATAAATTTCTGGATGCACTGGGAATTCCGACGTTACTGTTTTTTATGTGCTTGGGAATGCTTTTCGGCTCCGACGGTATTTTTAAAATTGATTTTACAAATTATACATTTACAAAAGAAGCTGCCTCTATTGCTCTTGGATTTATTATTTTTTACGGCGGCTTCTGCACAAAATGGCAAACCGCAAAACCCGTTATCATTAAAGCCGGGGTTTTATCCACACTGGGAGTTTTTCTGACCGCAGTTATTACCGCTGTTTTTTGCCGTTATCTACTTGGATTTAATCTCCCCGAAAGTTTTTTAATAGGCTCCGTTATAAGTTCTACCGACGCCGCAGCGGTTTTCTCAATATTGAAAGCTAAAAAACTCAATCTTAAAGACAATACAGCACCGCTTTTGGAAGTAGAAAGCGGAAGCAATGACCCTATGTCTTATGTACTCGTAGTACTTGCCATAACTTTAATAAAAGGGGCTTCCGTAAATTTTGTGTTTCTTTTATTTATAAAACAAATGGTTTTCGGTATATTAGCAGGAATTTTACTTGCTAAAACTGCAGCATTTATTTATGAAAAAACAAGCCTTATAAATGAAGAAACATCTTCTTTGTTTATCATCGCGCTTGTACTATTTGCGTATTCATTACCTGTTTTTATTGACGGGAACCAATTTTTGGCACTCTATTTTTTGGGAATTATTCTTGGCAATGTAAAAATGTATAATAAAATCCCCATAATGAATTTTTTCGACGGTATTACAAAACTCGCCCAACTCGGAATATTTTTCACATTAGGTTTACTTGCCACACCCTCAAACATACCGTCGATTTTAATAAGCGGAATACTGATATTCTTATTTCTGACCCTTATTGCAAGGCCGATAGTAATTTTTGCATTATTAGCACTCTTTAAATCTGGAATAAAACAGTGTATTCTTGTATCAGTCGCCGGGCTAAGAGGTGTTGCCTCAATTGTTTTTGCTATTATTGCCGCAAATAGCGGAATAAATCTTCATTATGATTTATTTCACCTGGTTTTCCTGATATGTGTTCTTTCTGTCGCACTCCAAGGCGCACTTTTGCCGATTGTATCAAAAAAACTCAATATGATTGATGAACTTTCAGATATAAAAGAAATCTTTAATGATTATGAAGAAGAGTGCGCAGTAAAAATAATGAGAATTACAGTACCGCCAAAACATGACTGGGTAGGAAAATCTATTAGAGATATCGTTTTTCCGCAAAAAGCGCTTGCAATCTTCATTATGCGCGGCAAAAAACGGGTTATCCCCCAAAACCACACCATAATTCGAGCCGGAGACAAAATCACCTTGAGCGCTCCGGCAATTGAATATCCGGAATATCAATAAATATTGCCGTATACCCAGTAAGAACGCAAAACCTTTTTAACATAGTCTTTTGTTTCCGGATAAGGTATTTGTTCAACAAATTCGTCAGTATCATTATATATTAATTTAGCAAACCAGCTTGTTACAGAACCAATGCCGCCATTGTACGCTGAAATTGCGTACAAATCCTTGCTGCCTAAAAATTTCTTTAAACTTGAATAGTAAAGGCTACCTGCCGTAATATTTGCAGTTTCTTTATCAAGTGATGAAGGAATATTATATTTTTTCACAACTTCCGCATAAGTAGCCGGCATTAACTGCATTAAACCCATCGCCCCGACGTGACTCTTTGCCTGGGGATTAAAATGGCTCTCTTCTTTTATTATAGCTTCCAGTATAATAGGATTGTTATTACCTTTTACCTTATCTACAATGTCATAATAATGAGTCGGATAAACAAGCCGCCATCTTAAATCCTCAAAAGAAGGCTTTATCTTAAGTTCTTCCATTGCCTGCCTTGCCAGCAATGCAGATATTGTATAGTTTTCTTTTTCGTATGCAATCCAGCTTTGTATAAATTTATCCTTTTTGCACAACTCTTCCACTAAATCATAGTCACCCAGATATGCAAGTTTTACGACAAGATTTTTATCAAGAGACTTCTTATAAGGAAACACGACAGGTTTCGGGTTTAATTCCAAAAACGGCAAAAAACCGTCATCTTTATACAAGTTATAATTAGCACGAAACGCATAATATGAATCCGGATACATTTCTATAACCTTTTTATAATATCCGTTTGCATTATCGTAATGCTTAAGCTTAAATGCAATTTTTCCCATATAATACATAATGGCAGGACTTGATTTTACGTTTGAAAATTTATTTAAATGTAAAAAACCAAGCCTTTGAGCATCATAATATTTCTTTTGCAAATACTTAATCATAAACAAATTATACAAAGAGTCCGCCGAAAACTGCCCGTTTGGATACTTTTCGTACAATGTCCGAAAACAAGCTTCTTTGATATTCGTCCCGACTACTTCGCTGCAATTCAAATAAGCAACGTAATCCGCACCGGTCGAGTTAAGTCCCATTGAATTAAGTTTTGAAATCCCGTCTTTTCGCAGAGGAAACGTTGCTATATAATTATCAATAACTTCATAAACATCTTCCTGAGGAGTATTGGAAGCATGATCTTTCAGTCCCAACTCCGTATAATAATTACCTTTTTCTTTATTACCCAGTTTATATTCATTTTTTGCAAAATCCGACCAGCTTTCAGCAAGCGTCGTTTTATTCAAATATTCTTTTGCCTTAATAAACTCACCGTTTGCATAATAAGCTTTCGCTATCATTAAATTATCATAGTTTGTTAACTTAGGTTCCAGTTTATTAATCTCATCAATAGAGTTTATAGCAAACCTTCCGTCAGGAGATTTTTCAATATACGTCCTAAAGTGTATCAAAGCGCGCTCTTTTGACTTTGCCAGCCGTTTTTCACTTTTGGGAGGATTCGCAAGTTCAATCATACCAAGATAATACTCTGAAGCAATTGCGTAATCACTTGACGGAAATTTTTTGATAATCTTTTTAAAATGTTTTTTTGCATCTTTATCCTGAATATCAAACATCAAACTCGCCATATTGTATTCGCTTATAGGTGCTATAGAAGATTTTGAACCCGTTCTGACAATACGGTTGTATTTTTTTATAGCTAATTCTTTCTTGTCTTGATTAGTAGCACAACGCGCCTGTCTGAAAAGGGCTGAAGATTTTAAAGAAGACGCGGAAGGAACCTTCGCAAAGACCTTATAAGCTTTTTCAAAGTCACCGGATTTATAAATCTCTAATGCCTCCGAATAATATTCTATTCCGTGAGATTCTGCCAAGGTTTGGTTATAAACAAAATACCCGACCGTAAATATGGCTAAAAAAATAACTATGTATAAATCATATTTCTTTCTTCTTCTCATTCAAATTTTTCCCAACACTTTATTAAATCTTTATTGTAATCAACTGTCCCAAGTAATCCGGATATTACTATTTTAATATATAATTATGCAAAAAGAAAATCCTGTAATAAAAAATTACATTTTTTCACCTGAAACAATAATTCTTAGTGAAAAAAGCACGCATAAAACGTACATAAACAAAAAGATAGAACTAATCTTAGCCTTTATACAACTAAAACAATTTAAACTAAATAAATAGATATAAGATTATTTTACCAATGTAGAAATAAATCTGATAGAATCATCCGCAAGTTCTCTGAAAAAGTCTTTTGTAATTTTAGAAAGAGGACGGTTGTCTATTTTATCAAATATTGCATAAATCGGATCTCCGCCGTTGTTGAATCTCATTTGTCTGTCCTGTTTTTTAAGGTAATATAAATGAAAGTCTGCGGGAATTTCCAATGCTCCTGCCGGTTTTTTATTTCTTTCTATTGCGTCATAAGTTGCTGTCATAATCTTATCTCTCTTTGTTTATCTCTTACATATATATAAAGTATATAAGTTTAAAAAAATTGCCTTTTTTTATCACTTTTGTTAAGTTTTGTTAAGACAAAGTTATATTAAATATAATATGTGGTATTATTCATATATAAAACATATTTAGAAAGAGGGGTTTATGGCTGAACAGAATTACAGAATCGGTATAGGATATGACATACATAAGTTAGCTGAAAATCGTGAACTTATTATCGGAGGAGTGCAAATTCCTTATGAAAAGGGGTTGCTTGGCCACTCTGATGCGGATGTATTAGTTCATGCCATAATTGATGCTATTTTAGGAGCTTTGTCAATGGATGACATAGGTTCATTGTTTCCGGACACTGATGACAGATTTAAAAATGCAGATAGTCTGGCACTACTAAAAATTGTCTATGATAAACTCCAGGCTGCAGGATATTGGATAAACAATATTGACACTAATATTATTGCACAAGAGCCCAAAATGATGCCTTATATTCCCCAAATGAAAGAAACGCTTGCACCTATTCTAGGCTTAGACGCTACCGATATTTCTATCAAGGCAAAAACAAACGAACAACTGGATGCAATAGGAGAAAAGCAAGCCATCGGAGCACAAGCTGTTGTCATGCTTGAAAAAATAAGTTAAAAAAAGAGCCATAAGGCTCTTTTTTTTTATTTTAAAGCAACTGTCATATCCGCTTCAATACAAACTTTTCCGTCTACATAGCCTACACCGTGGCTCTTACATATAGGCCCTTTGGCCTTTATAAGTTCAATAACCATATCAAACCTGTCACCAGGTCTTACAATATTTTTAAATCTTACATTATCTACCCCTGCATATAATGTTAATTTTCCTTTATATTCGGGAAGTGCCATAAGTACCGGAGCGGAACATTGCGCAAGTGCTTCCAATTGTAATACTCCGGGCATTACAGGATTTCCGGGGAAGTGCCCTTGGAAAAATTCTTCATTCATTGTTAGGTTTTTATAGCCTTTAGCATATTTACCCGGCACGCATTCCGTAATTCTGTCAACAAGTAAAAACGGATATCTGTGCGGTATCATCTCCATAATCTGCATTGTATCAAACGTTAAAATTTCACTTTCTTTAATCTCTTCTGTCATAAATCTCTCCTTTTATATTTTAACTAACTTATTTTTCAGTATTTGTGCGACTTTGGTATGTACAGCATGTCCGGCTTCTTTAACAAGAATTTGGGCTCTCATATTCAGAGGAGAGACTCCTGTCAAATACAAATCGCCTATTAAATCAAGAATTTTGTGCTTTATAGGTTCATGCTCGGAGCGCAAAGTCGTTGTATATCCATCATCTTTCAAGCCTACAGTATTATCAATTGTAACTCCTTTGGCAAAGCCAAGCGCCTGAAACTTCTTAAGGTCTTTATAAAATCCGAATGTTCTGGCTTCAATAATTTCTATTAAATTTTTATTATCCATGGTTACCCATTTTTCACGTAAGTCGGGATGGTCATAATTAACAGCGTAAGTTATTCTTAATTCTTTATCAGGCAAGATAACCATACTTGTTTTACCGTTCAGATAATAAACAGGTTCATTTACGGTATACAAATCTTTGTTTACGCCCTCAATACCGGCATTTTTGAACAATTCTACCCAAACTTTTGCACTACCGTCAAAAGCCGGCAGCTCAACCTCAGAAAGATAAACATCTAAAGAATCAATCCCGCATATAGCACATGCCGCGACAAAGTGTTCACATAGCATAACTTTATACTTATAATCACCTAAAAGCGTACGGTGTTCCTTACTGCAAAGTGTTACGCAATGTTCGGTTGAGTACAAGTTTTCTATACAGACATTAAAGGAGACATCCGCACCTTTTGAAAAAATCCGAATATTACCGCCGCGCGACGGCTTCATTACAACCTCGCACAGTTTATTCTTCATTAATGATTTTCCGGATGTCTTAATCTCTGTTTTTATTGTACCCATACAATCCTGCTTATATTTTACATGGAGACTGTTCTCCATTTACCCCTGTTTACTCTCTACCGGCGCCGGCACCGACACTTTCTTCAAATGAACGCAAGAGAGGTTCATATTTTTTGAACTTTGTAATCAAATCCCCTGCATCTTTAATAATTTTTAACTGTTTAATAAATTCCTTTCTCGGAACTGCAGGAGCACCAACAACAATTGATTTTGCAGGGAAGCTCTTGGTTACACCGGCTTGAGCGGCAATAATGGTATCATCACCGATACTTATATGATCTGCCAAACCTGCTTGACCAGCGATAACAACTCTGTCTCCGATTACGCAGCTTCCGGCAATACCTACTTGAGAGACAATCATACAGCCTTTACCGATACGGCAATTGTGACCTATCATAACAAGGTCATCAATTTTTGTATTATCACCGACTACCGTATCTTCAATAGTACCTCTGTCAATCGCTGTATTTGCGCCAATTTCGACATTATTTCCGATTTCTACCGAACCTATTGACGGAATTTTAAATATAACTTGTTCTATATTATTATCTTTAATTTCCCCGTCCTTACGAGCCTGCTCTATATTATTCGGGTTTTCAGTAACAAAACTAAATCCGTCTGCACCAAGCGAAACACCGTGATGCAAAATCACTTTATTACCTACTTTTACTCTGTCTCCGATATTTACTCCAGGATGGAAAAAGCACTCACTACCTATAATTGCACCGTTACCAATATAGCAATTTGCAAGAATTTTTGTATTATCACCGATTTTTGCATTCTCACAAACTACAACATTTGGTCCCAGAGAAACATTTTGTCCTATTTTCGCAGACGGATGAACCGTTGCAGTAGGATGTATTCCGTTGTTAACATGAGGTTCTTCGTAAAACATAGTGATTAGTTTCATCATCGCAAGACGCGGGCGTTCAACTTCAATAGTTGAAAAGCCGTCTATATTAACCCCCAAAGGAACAAGTGCTGCACGTGCTTTTGTATTTGCAAGATTTGCAATTTCTTCTTCGCCCAACGCAAGCGCCAAGGTATTTTCATCAGCAAGAAGCGGCGGTGCCAACTTTGTAATTGCTGCATCTTTTGCTTTTGAGAGCATTCCGCCCGTAATC
>CALUSF010000054.1 GCA_944323325.1 Candidatus Gastranaerophilales bacterium | reverse complement strand
TTCGGAATGACATTATAGCTATATTTCAAACATATTTTGTGTAAAGTTGTATATAAGTCCCTTTTATTGCTGCTGTACATTTTGGGCTAAATATGTTAGTATAGCTATATGTTTACTGGAATTTCTGAAGAAACGGGAAAAGTTCAAACTGTCACTGAAAGAAAAGTTGTTATAGAATGTAAACAAGTTTTAGACGGGACAAAAATAGGTGACAGTATTGCGGTAAACGGTGTGTGTCTTACAGTTACAGCTATTGATAAAAATAGTTTTACGGCGGATATATCACCGGAAACTTTTATGGTAACTGCGCTCCATGAACTAAAATCCGGATATGAAGTTAATCTTGAACGAGCATTGCCCGTAAACGGCAGATTCGGAGGACACATAGTCTCCGGCCATGTGGACGGAATTGCTAAGATAGCGAGTATCAGTCCGAATAATGAATTTTTCGACTTAATAATAGACTTAAATCCGCGTGAAGCAAAATACATCGTAAAAAAAGGCTCGGTCGCCGTAAACGGCATCAGTCTTACTGTTGCCGATATAAGCGGCAATGTTTTAAAAATAGCTGTAATTCCGCATACATTCAGAAATACAAATCTCAAATATTTGAAATCGGGCGATTATGTTAATATAGAAGTTGATATATTGGCGAAATATATTGAAAAATTTTTATCAATGAGTGATAATAAGTCAAGACTTGATGTCGATTTTCTTCAAAGGAACGGTTTTTATTAATATGACAAATCAATTTAACACAATAGAAGAAGCATTGGAAGATTTTCGTATCGGAAAACCTATTATAGTTGCTGATGACGAAGACAGAGAAAATGAAGGTGATTTAATCTGTTCGGCTCAGTTTGTAACTCCCGAGCTTATAAACTTTATTACTAAAGAATGCAGGGGAATAGTTTGTCTTGCAATCTCTCAAGAAATTGCAAATCAGCTGGATTTGCCTCAAATGGTCGAAAGAAATACGGAAAGTATGCAAACTGCATTTTCATTGAGTATTGATGCGCATCCCAAGTATGGCGTAACTACCGGAGTCTCAGCTTTTGACAGAGCAAAAACTATAGAAGTCGCAATAGCACCGGACGCGCAGCCTTCTGATTTAAGACGCCCGGGACATTTGTTTCCGTGTGTTGCAAGAAAAGGCGGTGTGTTGAAAAGATGCGGGCATACGGAAGCTGTTGTTGATTTGGCACATATTTGCGGACACAGAGAAGCCGGTGTTATGTGTGAAATCATGAAAGATAACGGTGAAATGGCCAGAAGAGATGATTTACATGAATTTGCTTCAAAACATAATATTAAATTTATTACTGTTGCTGATTTGATTGCGTACAGATTAAAACGTGAAAATTTTGTAAAACGCGAAATAGAAGTATTTTTGCCGACTCAATTCGGGGATTTTAATATAATAGGATATACCGATACCATTACGGGATGCGAACACGTTGCACTTGTAAAGGACGACGGTACGGATAAAATTCCGTTGATAAGAGTGCACAGCGAATGTTTGACGGGTGATATTTTTCACAGTTTGAAATGTGATTGCAACTGGCAGCTTCATACCGCACTAAATATGATTAATGAATACGGAAAAGGCGCTCTGATTTATTTAAGAGACCACGAAGGCCGCGGAATCGGACTTATTAATAAGTTAAAGGCTTACAAACTGCAAGAGCAGGGGCAGGATACGGTTGATGCAAATATATCCCTCGGTTTTGCACCGGATTTGAGAAACTACGGAGTCGGTGCTCAGATAATTCTTGATTTGGGATTCAATAATTTTAACTTAATTACAAACAATCCGAAAAAAATAGTAGGCTTGAAAGGTTACGGGCTAACCGTACATGAAAATATAAACCTTAAATCAGAGGTTAACAAGTATAATGAACGGTACATTAATACAAAGCGCGAGCGGATGCACCATTTAATGTAAAGGAATTTTTATGTCAGAAACAGTATACGAAGTAGAATTATTAAACGGCAGTTTGTCTAAAATTTTTGCGGGAGTCTATAATGACTTTAAGGCAAAGGCGATAAGCGATTATAAATTTGAACTTGAGCCGTTAGATTACGAAGATTTTATTGCTGCCGTTGAAAAGAACTATATGAAATGTATTGTTCTGAAAGAAAATGACATTCCGACCGCTTTTTTGGTTTATACTACATCCATTTCCGAGTCGATTGAGTTGAATCTTATACATTGTCTCGGTACGGAAGACGAAATACCAAAAGTAAAACTTTTGATAGAAAAGTTTCTTGAATGCACCGCTATAGAGCGCCAAACAAAAGTTGTTTCATATCCGATGCTGGGTCATCAATCGGTATTTACCGGCGATATTGCCAGATATGGATTTAAGTTTGTCGGACTTGCCGTTTTACGTTTTATGATGGGAAATGCTTCTTCTGAAAGAATTCTTGAAAATATGAAGCTTTCCGAAAAGCCTGAAGATTATAAAATTGTCGGGTATGATGATGCTTTCAGAGATGATGCAATAAGAGTTATTCACGAGTCTTTCCGCGATACTCAAGACGCTTTGTATGATACAAGATTTAAGTCTATGGAAGGAACCGAGGATATTATTAATAAGATTGTAGAAAATATTTACGGAGAGTTTTTGCCGGAAGTAACTTCTGTACTTGTGTATAAAGATATGCCGGTCGGATTTGCATTTGCGAACGTAACGGGCGGTACTATAGCAAATATTCCGCTTGTAGCGGTTGAAAAAGAACACAGAGGGCATGGTTTTTCCGAACATTTGCTTAATAGATCCATAAAAACGATTGTAGATTGGACAAAGCTTTCGAAACGTGTATTTAGTGAGGTAAATGTTACTACGGAAACCAACAATTATAAGGCATTAAAGATGTACAGAAGGATTGGTTTCAGAGAAGATTTTTGTTATCCGCAGGCATATTTAATGCCTAAAAATAAGAAATAAAAATGTTGCATACATTTTAATTTAAGTTAAAATGTAAAGGTGAACAAACACGAAAGGAGAAGTATGAGATTATCTAGAGAGATTTTAGCGGCACTTAGTGTTGTATGTATGACATCTTGTGTTGCTATGGCCGGCGGGCCTTCCGATATTCAGGCATACGCACATCCGACATTATTCGGTTCTGAGGGACATTCTCTTGTAACAGCCGAACATGATGTTATTATCGGAGGAAAAATTTGCAAGCCATGCCATGCAAAAACAATTCAAGGAAAACAAAATGTTGTTGTTTCTCGTTTTGCAAAACAAATGCTTAATGACATTAAAGGTAAAATGGATTCAAGAAGAGCTGGTTTATTTGATCCTAAAATGCCTGTACTTCGTTCTGAATTGGCATTTATTATTGCTGATGGTTTGGAACTTTCTGCTGTTAAGCCGAATAACTACACTGATGTTGCTTCTGAGTATTGGGCAAAAGATCAAATTGACAGAGCTTTAACTGCTGATGTTATGATTGGCTATCCTGATTCTACTTTCAAACCGGATCAACCGATTACAAAAGCTGAAGTATTTGCAACCTTTGCAAAAATGATGGATGTTTCTGCAGATAAGAGTGCTGCACCAGTATTTGAAGGACAAGAAGTAAAATATGTTCCTGCTTGGGCTTATGGCGCAGCAAACGAAGTTATATCTTCAAAAATTTTAAACAGTGCACCTGATAAGGATAAAATTATCAATGATCAATATTTATCTAAAGAACAGGTAGCATATATGCTTGGTGCTATGAAGGCAAACTTTAATATTGATACATCAAACGGTGCTGCAAATTGTGCTACAAAATGCGAACCGATTGCAATCAAAATTAAGTTAAGCGAAAGAATCAGCGCAAGAACATCTAATGTTGGAGAAACATTCTCTGCAAAAACAACTGAAGATGTTACAATCGGCGGAGTTTGCTACCCTGCAGGCTCTACTGTTAAGGGTGTAGTATCCGGAGTCGCAAGACCCGGCGTTAAAAAGCCCGGTTATGTAGAAGTTCGCTTCTTAAGTATTTCTAACGGAGATAACTGTGCAGATTTTCCGAAACAAGTAAATTGTGCAAATGTTGACGTATCTAAGAACCCGAACATTGTTTCAAGAGTTCTTGGTGCACCGTTCTCTGCAGTAGGCAGAATTGCAGGGGTTGCAGGCAGAACAGTATCTTCCGCAGTTGAAGTTGTTGCAAACGGTGTTGAAGAATACGGCAGCGATTGGTCTGACGCTTTCTGTGATACAGCATCACTTCACCCGCTTAAAGGGCTTAAGAGCGTAGGCAGCAGCTTTGTTACTATCGGTAAAGGTGTTTACAATATAACTAAGCTTGCGGCAAGCGGTGTATTCGGTATTTGCTATGAATTTGTTGATGAAGCTAAATACATATTTGTACCTAACACAACTAACGATTCAAGCTTAAATCCGGATGAAGAATTGACAATTCTTTTCTAAAGAATAATCAATAATATAAAAAATCCCTGTGGACAAATGTTCACAGGGATTTTTATATATTCTTTTTTTAGGTAAAAACTTTTATTTAAAAAGTTTTGTATAGCTTGTCGTTTTCTTTATCTTTTTTACGCATAAAAAGAGAAAGAAAACGTCGAAAAGAAAGAGAAAAATGCGGCTGTTTTCTATGCCCTGACGGGCATCGGGATTAATTTGCATTGAACCTCCTTTGCAAAGACCGGCAAGCCGGTTCTATTACGCTCGTTATAGCAGCTTTGCTGCACGCTCGCGTCTCCAGGCTTGTTTATATTGTTATGGCAAAACTTAAGTTTATATTTTGAGTTTGCGGAAAAATACACATTTTTCTCGCAAACTCTTCAGAACGGTTTCAGGGGTAAAAAATTTTGCTGGAAGTATACACTACAAACATGAAAGTAAAGTTAAAAAAGGTTGTCTCCTATCCCGCACACGACCTGATGTTCACACACTTAAGATCGGATTTGAAAAGCGGATTGTCGGCAGAGTGCGAAGTGCTTTTGCGAAGCAAAACACGCAGACACGTTTAACGCCGACAACCAAGCTGGTTCGAAAAATTGTCATTTTTCGACTTTTTCCGCATCCTCTTTTTGTAACAAAACTTAATATTTGATTAAAAAAAGGCAATTTTTTTCATGTTTATGACTTTATATATATACAGGATATCAAAAGTCATTACAAAATAAAGGAGAAATATATGGCAAGAGTACTAATTTCAATGCCCGAAGAATTTTTGGACAGAATCGATCAAGTAGCGGAAGGTGAAAACAGAACACGTTCCGAATTAATCAGAGAAGCTTTAAGAAGCTATATGTACAAAAGCAAGATTAAATCGAACACAATGGCAGGAAAAAATGCTGCAATTTTAGAAGCGTTGTTAGATTAGCGTAATTTTGATTTGTGTAACGCATTGAAATTGTAACTCGCATTATATATGCCGCGTGAATTCCGCCGGTTATAAAATATTGAAATGAAGCGGAAAAAGGAAAAGGAAATAGGGAAAAAATTTAACCTCCATAATAGGGAGGTTTATTTTTTGTATAGAAGGGTGCGCAATTTTATTTTTTAGGGTGTTTTATACTATTGAAAGTTTTTATTATGAAAATCAACACCAATAGTAATAATTTAAATTTTGATGCCTTAAGGATTGCAAAAGCCGGGAATCTGGATATTTACAGGATTTCCGGAGTGAATGATTTAAAGTTTCTTAAAACCTTGCCTGAAAGTGTAAAGACAGAGAATCTTATGCCGAATCTTTCTTTACAGCAGTATTCCAGATGGAATGAGATGCTTCAATACGCGGTGCAGCACTCAATGCATCCTGACAACATCACATATTTGAGCGCAGTAGATGATAAACCTTGCGGAATAATAACGTTTTTGCCTGATAAAATCACGCGGCTTGATTGTATTTGTACTTGGCCGGTTGAATTCGGAAAAAAAGTTAAACTTGCGGGGCAAACTTTATTTTACCAATTATTCAGAGATTTCCAAATATTTAACGCTAAAAAAATAAAACTTGAAGCAATAACAAACGGACCTTATGATACGGTAAGTAAATACGAACAGCTTGGTTTTATACAAACGGATGTTTTGCCGACGAAAGTAAAAATGGAGTTGTCATTACAAAAAGCGGATGAAAGTTTTAAGAAGTTATCCGAAAGAATTGATTATGATTTGACAGAGCCTGAAAGAGTAAATCTCTTTGAATTATTTGCTTAGTTTTATATTTGGTAAATCGTATGATTGCGAAATTATTATTCTTAATGTATTCTTGATATATGAGGAGAAAGCACGATGACTGTTATTGAGAAAATTAATGAAATTAATGAAGTTTTAAAAGAAGTTTTTGATTTTACTCAGGCTAATTCTGAGGTAAAAGCGGATTTTGATGAATATTTGGCTACAATGGGAGCCGGAAATATTTCTCTTAATCAAATGGAAAAAATATTTTTACCTTATATTTTTGAGCGCCGGCTAAATAATAAACCTGTAATGGAAATGTTTGCAGAAACTTCAAAAAACAAAAAAATTGCGGAAAGTTTACTTAATACGCAGGCTTCTATTTTTGAAATTAAAAAAATCCTTAAGAACGGGTTTGAATTGTATAATCTTATTAATGAAAAAACATATCAAGTGCTTTCTTTAACAAAGATGACTAATTTCCGCGGAATTTATGCAGGGCAATATATTGTTGCCAGAATATTTGAATTCGACAGTGAATATTATTTGTTGGAAGTTTCAAGTGTTCTTTCGCATTCACAAAAAGAAGAGGCGTATAGATACGCTGTTATGAAACTGGTACAAACTCCGAGAATGCTGTATTTTGATAATCCCGAAAAAGAAGAGGAAATTAAAAATACTATTAAAGAGATGTATGGTAAATTTATTAAAACGTTTGAAAAAGATATAATTCTTACTACCAATAAACATGCGGATGAGATTATCGGTGCATTTAATGAAGGTGAAGATATAGATTTGTCAGACAAAGGTTGTGATATAGAAAATTACAAGTTTTTCCATGTTAAAGAACTTGATAACAATTACGCAAACTTTTTGGAAAACTCTATGGGAGGTTTTTCTTCTCACAATGAAACTTATGATGTTGCTGTAATTTTTGATGAGAAAAACGGGTTATACGCAATTCCTTTTTATGAAACATTTTGTAAAATCTTTGAGGACAAAACCAGGGTTGAAAATGCAAAAGCATGTGTTGAGTACTTTTTAACAAATGACTCTATTCCGGATACAATTTTGAAACGGATTGCTGCCGGTTACCCTAACTTTACGGAAACAGTTAATGAATTAACGGGAAATGAGTATACTTTTGAAGAGTTAATAAATAACTATAAGTCTGAATATTTGAAAAACAGAATTTATTCATCAGCAACAATTCTTTATTGTTCAAAGGCTTTTTCGGAAATTTTTGAATATATATCAGAGCCTAAAACTCAAGTTCAGCAGCAAACAGCTTCTGTCGGCAGAAACGAGCCTTGCCCTTGCGGAAGCGGAAAGAAATATAAAAATTGTTGCGGAAAAGTAAGTGTATAAATAAGTAAAAAAGTTCTTGGCAAGAGTTTGGGGAATTTTTACCTAAAAAATACCGTTTTATATCAAGCCGGTAATGTTGTCTCTTGTAATAACGGCATCATAATTTTTGTATCCGAGGATTTTTTCAATGTCGTTTGAATGCGCTCCTACAATCTTTCTGCACTCTTCTGAACTGTAGTTAACCATTCCGCGCGCAAATTCTACATTATTTTCGTCGCAGATTGATACAACTTCACCCTGCTTAAAATCATTCAATACATTAATAATTCCTATCGGCAGCAGGCTTGAGCATTGTTCAAGTATAGCTTTCTTTGCTCCGTTATTAACCGTAATCTGTCCGCGGATATTGGTTGCATAACCTATCCAGCGTTTTTTATCCGGAAGATTTTCATTTGACGGCAGAAATATTGTTCCTATATCTTCTTTATCAAAAATTTTACTTATTACATAAGGAATTTTTCCGTTTGCAATCAAAACTTTTCCGCCGAATCTTGTTACAAGTTTTGCAGCTTCGAGTTTTGTTCTCATGCCGCCTCGCCCGCCGTCTGAGGCATCCGTTCCGAGAGCCATAATTTCATCCGTGACACACGGAACTTTTTTAATTAATTTTGCGTCGGGATTCTCTTTCGGATTGGCTGTATAAAGCCCGTCAATATCGGTGAGTAAAATTAACAAATCCGCATCAAGTTCGCTTGCCACAAGCGCAGACAATTTATCATTATCCGCAAAACAAACTTTTGTACCGGAAAGTACGGGATTCATCTGGATTGTAGATACGGTATCGTTTTGGTTGATAATGGGAACTACTCCGAATTCAAGTATTTTATTCAGAGTGGTTCTTAAGCTTAAGTATTTGTACCTGAGAGAAAAATCGTCCTCCGTAAGGAGAATTTGTGCAATAGGAATATCGAAAATTCCGAAACCGTTTTCGTAAAAAGACATGAGTCTGCTCTGTCCGATTGCTGCGCAAGCTTGTTTTACTCCGTCTTCCGCGGTTGAATCAAGGTTCAGTTTCTTTTTACCCAAGCCTACGGCTCCGCTTGTTACAAGTATAACTTCTTTTCCTTGTTTAACAAGCTTGGAGATGTCTTCGATAAAGGAGTAAATTCTTGATATCGCAACTTCACCGTCTGTATTTCTTAAAACATTTGTGCCGAGTTTTATTACAATTCTCTTGGCTTTTGTAAGTTCTTCTCTTTGCATTGTTTATATACCCATTACTCTCAAAACATCATTAATTTCTGCAGAAGTCTTTTTAACATCCGCGTTTGAATACTTAATTGCATTATCCGGATCTTTAAGACCGTTGCCGGTTAAAATACATACAACATCTGTTTCCGGCTGCACAAATCCTGCCGTGTGAGCCTGAATAAGTCCGGCTACAGAAGCGGCGCTTGCCGGTTCGCATAGTATACCTTCCGTTGAAGCAATCATTTTATACGCTTCTATAATTTTTTCATCCGTAACGCATCCGATTTTACCGCCGCTTTCGTCTCTTGCGGCTTCCGCTTGCTTCCAGCTTGCGGGATTACCGATTCTTATTGCCGTTGCAATAGTCTCGGGGGTAAGGATTCTTTCCCCACGTACAATTGCTGCAGAACCTTCCGCTTCAAAGCCTGCCATTTTAGGTAAATTATTTATTATTCCGGCTTCGCGGTATTCTTTGTAACCTTTCCAATAGGCGGTAATATTGCCGGCGTTACCGACAGGAATAAAATGATATTCCGGAGCTTTCCCGAGAGCGTCGCAAATTTCAAAAGCACCTGTTTTTTGCCCTTCAATTCTGTACGGATTTACGGAATTTACAAGCGTGACAGGATATTTTGAAGAAATTTCTCTTACGCAATCAAGTGCCTGGTCAAAATTCCCTTTTATTGCAATAATTTCCGCGCCGTACATCATGGCTTGCGAAAGCTTTCCAAGCGCTATGTAACCGTCCGGAATAAGTACAAAGGTTTTAATCCCGGCTTTTGCCCCGTATGCTGCGGCGGATGCGGAGGTATTTCCTGTTGATGCACAAATAATCGCGTTTGCTCCGGCTTCTTTTGCTTTGGTTACAGCCATCGTCATACCGCGGTCTTTGAAACTTCCTGTCGGGTTGCAGCCTTCAAACTTTAGGTATAAATTTACATTAATACCGATTTTTTTAGCAAGATTATCGGCTTTAATAAGCGGAGTATTGCCTTCATTCAATGTAACAATTTCGGTTGAATCCGTAACGGGTAAATATTTTCGGTACTTATTAATTAAACCTTGGTAATACATAATTTATTCCTCTTTTTAGTCTGCAACTCTTATAATACTGTTTATTGTACAATCGCTTAGTTCGTTTACAACTTCTTTTATTAGTCTTTCGAGGCATTCTTCGGTAATAACGGTGATATCTGCCGTATTATCATCCGAAACGCCTTTTTGTACGATGCTTGAAAGACTTATGTTTTTATTTGCACAAATCGTTCCTATTTTTGCAATAATACCGATAGCGTTAGGTGCGGTAATTGAAATGTAGTATTTATTATACGTATCATCAATATTTACCGGATTTGCTTTGCTTGTATGGTTGCATCTCATCATCGGAAGCAGGTAATCGGTTTTTCCGAATTCTGAAGCTATAGCGAGAATATCCCCGATAACCGAACTTGCCGTCGGGAATTCTCCTGCACCGGGGCCGGATAAAACAATATTGCCTATCGGATGTCCGCTTATTGCAACAGCGTTTGTAACATAATCAATATGTGCAAGCATACTCTTTTTAGATACAAGCATAGGGTGAACTCTTACGTCCGCATTATCATTCTCATCTATTGTTGCATTTGCAATGAGTTTAATTTTGTATCCCAGCTCGTTTGCTTTTTCCATATCTTCTTTGCGGATTTTTGTTATTCCTTCGCGGTATACATTTTCAAGTTTAATACGTTTTTTAAATGCAATCGTAGAAAGTGTCGTAATTTTATACATTGCATCAAAACCTTCTACGTCGCCGGTCGGATCAGTCTCGGCATAACCGAGTTCTTGAGCTTCTTTTAAAACTGTCTCATAAGAAGCACCGTCAGTGTCCATTTTGGTAAGTATATAATTTGTTGTTCCGTTAAGAATTGCTTGAATTTTATTAATTTTATTTCCTGCAAGAATTGTTTTTATCGGCATTATAATCGGTATGCCTCCCGCAATTGCCGCTTCATATAAAATAACGCGGTTGTATTGTTCCGCAAGATTAAAAATTTCTTCGCCGCATTTAGCCAGCAATTCTTTATTTGCCGTAACGATATGCTTTCCGTTCCTGATAGAAGTTTCAAGATATTCTAATGCGGGATTTACTCCTCCGATTAGTTCTACAATAACATCTATAGAAGGATTGTTGATTAAATCATAAGGATTATCGGTAATAATTTCCGGAGGAACATCAACCGGCCGCGGTTTATTAATATTTTTTACGGCGATTTTAACAATTTCAACATTTTCAATATTTTGCAGAGCTTTATAAACTCCGCATCCAACAGTTCCCAAGCCGATAATACCGATTTTTAATTTATCCATCCGAAAATTCTCCTTCTCGGGTATTATAACATAAATTTGTATAAAGCTTAAGCATTGTAATATGATTAGAAATTTATATTTTTAACAGGATAAATATATTTATTTCTCCCCCCCTTGCTTTTTATTTTTGTTAGCAATATAAAAGAATGTGGAAATTTTTTGTAAAATAATTTTGTAAATATAATTTTGGGAATTGAATTTAGTTATGGAAATTTATTTTTTAGCATTGGGAATTTTATTCGCGGGAGCTTTACTCTCGTTTGTAGTAAAAGAAAGTTGGAAATTTAAAGTGTGTTCGGTATTTTCGTTTTTGTCGGCAATATTGTTGTTATTGCCGGCAACTGCGGTAATACTTACCGGAATACCTTGCGGACAAACGATTTATATGTCTCCGGTTTTGGGCGATGTTAATTTTGTTATAGATCCGCTATCCGCATTCTTTGTTGTCGTAATTTCTTTTATGAGTTTTTTGGGAACTCTTTATGCTAACGGATATATGAAGCCGTATTTTAACAAGGGCATGAATATATCTTCGCATTGTTTCTTTTTAATGATGTTAATTACATCAATGATATTGGTTGTTACCGTGCAGAATGCATTATTTTTCTTAATTGTATGGGAAATGATGTCACTTTCTTCGTTCTTTCTTGTTATTTTCGAAGGTGAAAAGAAGGAAGTTATTTCTGCAGGTATTAAATATTTAATTTATATGCATATTTCGGTAATTTTTATAATTACTGCTTTTGTGCTGCTGAACATTCAAGCGAATAGTTTGAATTTTGCGGACTTTGCATCGGTATTGCAGGATAACGGCACATTTGCTAATTTAGTATTCTTGCTGGCTTTTGCTGGTTTTGGTATAAAAGCCGGTTTTGTACCTTTTCATAATTGGCTTCCTGATGCGCACCCCGCCGCACCTACGCATGTTTCCGGAATAATGTCCGGTGTTATGATTAAAACCGGTATATATGGTATTTTAAGAGTTTTATTATTTGTCGGAATTCCTTCAAAACTAATATCGTATACGGTTCTTGTTATTGCTGCAATATCCGCATTATACGGTGTTTTGTATGCGATAACACAGCATGACATAAAAAGACTTCTTGCTTATCACAGTATTGAAAATATAGGTATTATCGGTATTGGTATCGGAGTCGGCATGCTTGGATTGGCTTACGGAAATTCGGTTGTCGCAATTTTGGGATTCGCCGGCGGTATATTACATATACTTAACCATTCAATATTTAAAGAACTCTTGTTCTTTGCAGCCGGCAGTGCATACTTAAAAACGCACACAAGAAACATTGAAAAGCTGGGCGGGCTTATAAAATCCATGCCGTATACCGCTTTAATGTTTATTGTAGGCTCTATCGCAATATGCGGATTGCCGCCTTTCAACGGATTTATAAGTGAATTTTTGATATATGCAGGCATGCTGCAGGGGATTCCCGCTTCGGAAATTAATTTGTTCATAACACTTGTGTTTGCGATTGCTGCACTAGCGCTTGTGGGAACAATGGCTATTTTGTGCTTCACAAAAGCTTCCGGAATTATGTTTCTCGGCAATCCCCGAAGTGAAAATGCTGCTAATGTAAAAGAAGATGTTTCACGTGTAATGATTTTACCGATGGGAATTTTGGCATTTCTTACATTCTTTATCGGAATGTTTCCGCAATATTTTATCGGCGGGGTTCTTGTTCCTGTTTCGTTGTTTGTAAGAGATGAAGCTGCATTTCCGGTATTCGGCTCCGTAATCGGTTTAATGGATACGATAAGCTGGTATTTCCTGATTTTCTTAGTAATGCTTCTGGTATTATTTGCCCTAAGAGCATTAATGAGACGCAAAGAAGAAAGGCATTGTACATGGGGATGCGGATACAATCGTCCTAATAACCACATGCAATATACGGCATCTTCTTATGCAAGTTTGTTTATTTCAACGTTGAAACCTTTATTTAAGAGAGTTTCACATATTAAAAAGCCAAAAGAATTATTCCCGAAAGAGGCTTATTATGAGCAGGAAATTCAGGATATAGAAGAAGCTTATATTGTCAAACCGCTTGTTATGTGGGATGAAAAATTTCTTACAAAATTTGAAAGAATACAGAGCGGAAATATCCAGCAATATATTTTGTTCGGGTTGATATTTCTTCTGGTTGCAATTATAGGTTTAATTTACTTTGGGGGATAGAAATGATTATTTCTTTAGTGAATATATTATTATTGTTAATTGTGCCTTTTCTTAT
>CALUSF010000053.1 GCA_944323325.1 Candidatus Gastranaerophilales bacterium | reverse complement strand
CGTGATGAGGCAAGAGACGGGAGGGCTTACTTAGGAATTTCGGTTCTTCATCCGCAAATGACACTGGATGATTCAACATACTTAATGAACGGCGACAGAAATAAAATCCTTGAGTATATGAATAACAAGGATTTTAAAAAAGAATTGCAAGATACTGTTTTAGAGCTTTCAGAGTCTCTAAAGAATGTAAAATAATCACATTCTTATCAAAATTTTTATACTGTCTTTTGATTTATTGGCTTCAAAAGCTTCCAGGGCTTGGTCTATTGAATATATTCCGCTGATAAACGGTTTAAAATCTATTCTTTTATTTTTTAAAAGTCTTAAGGCGGGGCCAAATTGTCCGCAGCGTGAACCCAAAACAGTTATTTCATTTATTACAATCGGTGCAAGGTTGAGTTCTTTCCCGCTTGCAACTGTACTTTTTAAAACCAGTACTCCGCGCGGTTTTGTAAGAGACATTGATGTTTCAAATCCTGATGCGGTTCCTGTGGCTTCCACAACAACATCATATATAGGTGCGGGAGCAAATGTATTCAGAAGCTGCGTTTTTACGCCCTGGGCTTCTGCAATATCCAATTTGTTCTGGTGTTTACCGACAAGGAGAACATCAAAGTTTTGTGCATGGAGAGTTAGGGCCGTTGTTAATCCGAGTTTTCCGTCTCCTAAAACAAGAACTTTATGGGTCGGCTCAATGTGGAGTTGTTCGGTTATTTCGCAAGCTGCTGCAAGCGGTTCCACAAATACTGCCTGTTCATCGGTAACGTTATCGGGGACTTCAAACAAGACATTAACCGGCATGGTCATATATTCGGCAAAACAACCGTCTTTTCTCCAGATACCTAATGTGTGTCTGTACGGACAGTGGCGGTAATTTTTCTTTGCACACCACTCACAATTCGGATCATCGCAGCCGTAACTGATTTCGGCAACTACACGCTTGCCTATAAGTGATTTGTCGCTTCCGTTAACTTCTTCAACTATACCGACAAATTCGTGGCCTAAAATCCCCTTATACCCCATATAACCTTTTGTTATTTCAAAATCAGTGTTGCAAATACCGGCGAGTGTAACTCTTATAAGAGCTTCGCCCTCTTGCGGGATTGGTTTCGGGTAATTATTATCCAGCTTTAATTTTTCATCAAAAACAATTGCTTTCATTTTTCTCTCCTTAATTTTATACAATAAGTATAACATATATTTGTTTATAAAATAAAAGCAAAATTACAATCTTCATGGTATATATTTTTTATGAAAGATAAACAAAATATCCGCAGGCAATTTAAGGCCAAATGGAAAACCGAAAAAATAAGAGGAAAATATTATAGCGATCTATACAGCTTAAAGCTTGCCGACTTATTAAAGGATTCAAAGGAATATTCTCAGGCAAAAAATATAATGCTTTTTTATCCGATGAATCATGAAATTAATTTGCTTACATTGCTCGATGATAAGAATAAGAATTTTTATTTCCCGCGAATTCAAGGTAAAGACCTGTTGTGCTGCCCTTATGAGCCGGGCTGTGAGTTGACTCAATCCTGTTTTAATACTCTTGAGCCGATATCCGAACCGGTTGAAAAAAATCTTATAGATTTAGTAATTGTTCCGGCGCTTTGCTGCGATAAAAATAATTATCGTCTCGGCTACGGAGGCGGGTTCTATGACAGATTTTTGAAAGATTACACGGGGAAAAAAATATGCTGTATCCCCAAAGAATTTATTACCGAAACAATCTACCCGGAATCACACGATATCCCGCTCGATTTAGTCATAACGTGTTGAAACTATCTGCCGAAGCTATATGAGAAAGAACTGTCAATTGAGGAGTTGACGGCATCTCTTGCTGATTGCAGTTCTGTATCAACCATCTTCAATCTTGTTTGGTATTCCTGCATTTGTAAATCAAGTTTCTTTTCTAAAACAATAAGCTTATCTCTTCTGCCCTCAAGTTCTTTGACTGCGGGATTTTCCGGATCCAAGTCGTTGCCGAGTGACATAATTTCATCGGAAGAAGCTACCAATTCCATCTTGGCAGAGGCAATCCATTGAATCTTAGTCTCCAGCGTTATTTTATAAGCTGTGAGGTACATCATTCTGAAACTAGAGGCAATTAATCCCATGATACAATCCTTATCTTGTTTCGTTTAAGTTTTTGCCTTTCAGAAATGTGTGTTCGTTACTTTCCGCTATTAAACTTTCCATTTTGTGAAGCTGGTGTTTGTGGTAATTAACCCTGTACTTTGCCATCTTGAGTTTTTGTCTGATAGTAAGCATTTCTTTAAGGCTTGTTAACAAACTTACAGCAAGTGCCTTAAACGGATTCTTGCGCCTGAAAAATGAACGCGCAAAATTCATAAAATTCACTAACCGTTTTATGTTGTTTTGTAGTTCTTCACGCATAAGCATTTTCTCCTATACGTTCTAAGCCTACATATATTATAAAACATGTAAAGTGAAATAATTGCCTGTTTTGGGTATGTTTCGTTACAATTGTTAACATTTTTACTTCGAGCTCGATTTTCTTGCAGTAATACTGTTAAATACAAACCTGTTTTTGTCATAATTGTCTTTTACTATATTATTTAACGGCATTTTTTTCAAAAACTTTAGACTTTTTCTGTTATAATAACGTATTTCGTTACAAAAATTTACAATCGATAAGATTGTCTTAAATACAGCATTATTAAGCAATATATCCAGCATTATCCTGAAAAAAGTACGTCCCTGCATTTTTTCACCAATAATCAATTATTATAAATTGTCAATATCCTGACTCTTAGATTCAATATCGTCTTTAAGCATTTTTCTTACAATATCACTTTGTGTATCAAGCATTTTACAAACAGTTTCAATGTTTGCTACTTTCTGAGAAAGTATTGTATCCGCGTTAGATACAATGTTGCTGGAAACAGTTTGATATGCAGATAATGCGGCGGAAGTTGTTCCCTGCATCAAGTTGCCCATAACAACTGCCGGCAGCCCGAATTCACCCAGATAAGGTGCAGCTGCTGTCATAATACCGCCCCAGCCTGATACAATACCTGCAAGAGGCATTAAAATATTTGACATACCTATTCCGTATCCGTTTGCGGTTCCGATACCGTAAGCCGCAGTACTTGCAATATCCGCGATACTTCCGATCCCGGATGCGTAACCGGTTGCAGCACCGTCAGAAGAGCCGAACCCTGTAAGTAGGTCTCCTATTGAAGACGCACCGCCGGTAGTATAACCGCTGCTTCTGTAGCCGAAATTTGCGGCATATCCGCTCGGGAAGCCAGAATAATTACCAAGGCTGTTTACGCCGAATGAAGAATATGTGCCCGTAGTGCTTCCGGTTCCGCCTGTATATTGCGACCAATATGAAGTTCCTGGGATATTCATTGCGGTGGTTCCGCCTAATGTGGTCATAAATGCTGACGGAGCAAAAAGGCTTGCAAGCTGGTATAAAAATCCGCCGGCAGCTTCAAATCCTGTCCCAGAACTTGCAGATCCTGCGACCGTCAGGTCTCTTAATCTGTCATAGGTTTCGTACAGCATTGCTTTTGCGTCACCGGAAGCTGCGCCGTATCTGTTTGCTATTACCAAATATCCGTCATTTTTGTATGCCATAATTTTATCCTTTTGGGTTTAGAGGTTGAGGAGAAATTTTTGTTTATTCCTTTTGTTTATTTAGTTTATTTGTTGATAAACAATTTATATTTCTTATAAACTACTCAACTTATAGACTTCTTTTATGCTGCTATCTTATTATCCGCCGAAGGTCTTAAATGAGTCTTCAATATTATCTTGTACGACTTTAGATACGGCATCTATTTCTGTTGATAGAGCGTTTTGTTCCGTATCAAGCTGTTTTAAGCGTAATTCAAGCTGTTGATCTTCTTGTTGTATTAAAGATGTTTTGGCGTTTATATCCTGAACCATTTTGTCATATTGCGCACTTTCGTAATAATACTGGTTCATCGCGTCTTGGTATGCCGCATCATCTGTTACTGTTTCCATATTCAGAGTATATGTAACCGAATCATCTTCAAATCTTACTGATGTAAATCTGCCTTGCCCGTCAGTTTCAAGAAGTGCTTTTTTAGTTTCTTCCTGTCTAGTAGAGACGTAAGAAGCATTATAGTAATTAAGTTTATTTTGTCCGTCAATGTTATTAATGCCGCTTCCGCTTGCGTATGATGCATTTAGGTCGGCAAATGTCGTATAGTAAGTTACACCGTTCATCGTAAATGTGTAAATACCGCCGGTGTATTCACCGTCATCATTGAAGCAAGCTGAGATTGAATCGTCAATACCTTGAGCGCGCATATCCGTTACTACTTGACGTAATTCTGCAAGCTGGTCTTCAGTAGGATCAATTATCAAGCTTAGTTCACAATTACCTATATAAGTAGGTATTGATAAATTGTTATATGCGTTTTCTGCTGCCTGATAAGCTTGTAGTGCCGTATATTCAGCAGCTTCCAATGTTGCTATTTCCGCATCATAAGATGCTGCAATATTTTGAATTGTTCCCGTTGTTGTCTCATCTCCGGTAATATAAGCAGGTAAAATTGTTTGCGTACCGCCGGCTGAACCGCCGTATAAGTTTCTTAAATCTGAACGGAATGCTACGGTACCATCTGTACTATTGTAATAGATGTCTGCATAATCGTAATCTTCAGCAAGAACCCCCTCATCAATAAGAGCCTGTACAGCGCTTTCTACTGCAGCTTTATCATCATCGGAAAGCTGGTTATAGCCTGTGAAAACGCTTTCGTTCGGTGTCATTACAGATGTCAGAGTTTCAGTTCCGTCATAAGGTTCATTTGTACCGTCTGTTGAATAATATTGACCGTCAAGCAAATAATACTGTGTTCCTCCGCTGTCTTGATATATCGGATATCCTTCGGGGGTATAGCTTTGCGTATTGTATGTAAAGGTATACGTATTGTTGTTTGTGTCATAACTGCTTGCGGTAATATGTGTATACATATCATTGTTTGCATAGTTACTTAATGTGGCAGCTTCTTCTCTTTTAGCAGCAGTAGCAGCTTTTGCAGCATTGTAGTCGGTCTGCGTTTGAGTTAGCAGTCTCATTGCTGTTTCAATTTGCTCGACACTTGCCTGTGTTCCTGATGAGAATTGAACTTGCGGGTCATTTAGTTTTCTTTGGGCACCGGTATAAACATCTCTGTAGGTGTGGCTTGTAACAACATAGTTATAGTCTTCTTCCGGAGTCGCAAGTTGATTCCAGGTATCAATGGTGTACTCATTTGTTCCGTCGGTATATGAATACTGCATAACCGTATAATCCTGGGTACTCGGCGGTATCGGTACGCTCAAGCCCAACATTTGATTAAATAAATTTGCACTCTGGTTTGATAATACGGTACGAGCCTGATTTATCTGTTGTCCTTCATATTCGCAATTAGATTTTCTTGCAACCAGAGCTAAATATCTGGCTTGTGATGCTGCCATACCCATAGCGGTATCTCCTATATTTTTATTTCTAATGTTGTTTTAATGGGATATTGATAAAAGTCAACCATCTAATAGCATTATATATTATTTTTACAAAATTTAATGAAATCGTTTTTTAAAAATCGTACGTTTAATGTATACAGGTTTTAAAAAATCATATAAATATGGTACAATCTTAAAATGAAGTATCTTTTTGCCCTGATATTTTTGTTATTTCAAATTCCGGCATTTGGAATAGAAGAGGTTATTTTAGATGTTGATGATAACACTTTTCCGGAATATGTAGTAAAAGGAGAGAATGATAAAGGGCTTACTTTAAGAGAAAAAATAGAAAACATTAAAGCTAAGGAAATTACTGATACTAATAATTCAAGTTTTCTTTTAGAGGATGTTTTAACGAAAAAATTTGAGACCGGTATTATTGAGACAATGCATGTTTTCGGGTATTACAGAGGTGCAGCGGATATTAATGTATCTTCAGGCGGAAACACTGTATATGATTTTAGTGCAATTCAGGCTGGAATTAACGGTAAATTCCGCGGCGGGAAAAATTACTACGAAGCAAGACTGCGTTTTAATCCTATAGATGGGTATTCATTTTTACAAACATTACCGGTTGACATTTATGTTGCAAACGCTTCAATTCCGCATCATACCATAATATTTGGTAATACAAGGACACCGGTCGGCTATGAAGGCGCGCTTTCGGATAGTGTTATTCCTTTTGTTGCAAGAGCCCAGATTTCAAGAAATTTCGGTAATATAAGAAAAGTCGGAATGCGGGTTAAAGGAAATTACGACCTGATTGATTATGATTTCGGCGGATACAGTTCTGATACATATTTTAGAGAATTCTTTCCCGGTGTGGAGTTTGCTGGCTGGGTTAATATTAAGCCGCTTGGAAAAACAAACGGCAAATACGGTAAGCTTAATGTTGGAGGCGGGGTAACTGCTGGCAATAACACTATTGATTATTGTGTATCAGGATTGTATGCCGGATACGAATATAAAAATTTTATGGCAAATTTTGAATACGCCTCTGCAGACGGTTACAATGGTGTAGTAGGACTTTCTTCAAATAAAGCGGAAGGGTTTTATTCAACCGTAGGATACAAAATTTCACCAAAATTGCAAGTTCTTGGCCGCTATGATCAATATACGCCGAATAAAAATTTCTCGGACGACATTAGACGTGAATATTCCGTCGGATTTAATTACTTTATAAAGGGACAGGCTCTAAAACTCATGTTAAATTATGTGTTTTGCCAAAATGATTTAATTGAAGATTCACACAGAATTATTCTCGGAACTCAAATTCTTTTATAATTAAGTTATGCGGTTGTAAATTTGGCCGGATCTATTTGTACGTCCAAATGGTCGCTTTCTACTGAAACACGGCTAAAGTATCCGGTATCCCTGAGTTTTTGCGCTAATTCCTGTGCATTTCCGGTAATTCGTATATCAAGTTTCGGGTTTTCTGCGTTATGGTGACTTGCATATCCGCCTTTTTGGTGCGGGTTGCCTGCTTCACCGGTTCCGAGTGCGGATGTAATTACAAGGGTTTCACCTATTTCCTGCGCGACTTTTTCTAAAATTTCACCGGTTCCTTTTTTCGCAAAAGGAATATCTGTCCTGAATGAAGCTTCTGCTATTTGCCAGTTTTGCCCGCCTTTTAATTCTTCCAGATTAGTATCGGTAAGAGCTTTTTGACGTGCGGCGGATAATGACAGATTCGTATAAGAATTGTCGATATTACCGCTTACGCTTTTATTATAATTAAATGAACCCGTATTTTGACTGCCTGTGCTTACCGAGGTTGTTGATTTTTTTGAATTATAGAAATTAGACCACATACTTGACCAGTCTGTTCTTTGTACGGAGGATTTTGAATTGAAAAATGAATCCCACATTCCTGACCAGTCTGTGTTGAAATTAAACATAAAATTGGAGCCGAAATTCGATTCTGTTTGTTTAGACGAGAAAAATTTGTCCCACATATCCGATATAGATTCTGTATTAAAAGAATAATTACTCCAAATACTGAACCCGGGATTGAATGTTAATGTTGTATTAAAACCCGGGAGTGATGTATAACTTGTATTACACTCCCATCCATTCAGTGCAAACGGTGATGAAACCTGATTTGTCAGTCCGGTTGCAAAAAAGTTTGGCTTGTTTACTGGTAGATAATTACTATAATACGTCATGACATTAATATCCTTAAATATATAAAGTATATAATCCCGAAATATTTGCCTTTTTGTTACAAAAAATTTACAATTGAAGGATGCGGAAAAAGCCGAAAAATGACTTGCAAGGAGCGGGAGCTGCGTAGCAGCTCCCGCTCCTAAAAAACTATATCTAAATACCTTTGTCCGGTGATATTCCCCAATGGAGCTTGTTGCGAAGCACCGAATAAAAACTGTCATTATTCAAAAATGCCAATTTTGCTTTGTATGGCGCAATTTGTATTGAAATTTGTTCAATATTTCTGCACTCTCCTCCGTCAGGTGATACGGATAACAGTTTATCACTCGTTTTTACGGTAATATTTTCATCGGAAGGAACAACCAGCGGTCGTACATTAAGTGTGTGCGGGCAAATCGGAACAATTACAATCGCGTTTAAAGTCGGGTGTAATACCGGTCCGCCTGCTGATAACCCGTAAGCGGTAGAACCGGTAGGAGTAGATATGATTAAACCGTCTGCAATGTAGTCACAGACAAATTTGCCGTTAATTTCTAAATAAAATTTAGAGGTTCTTGACGGAATACATCCTTTTATTACAAAATCGTTAAGTGCAACAGAATTTTCGGAGGCAAGCATGAGCCTTTCTTCTATAGAATACTCTCCTTTAAGTACAGATGATATTACTTCATTTATATTGCTTACACGTGCTTGGGAAAGAAATCCCAGTCTTCCGAAGTTAATTCCTAATACAGGGATGTTATATTGTGCATAAAAACTGCAGGCACGCAGTAAGGTCCCGTCTCCGCCTATTACAAGAGTAAAGCTGCCGAATTGTTTCATTTCACGTATATCAAACGATTCAAATTCGGCTTTGTTTGAAGCAAGTGCGTTTTGAACTTCTTCAAGAATTTTTTCATACCCTTTTATTTCTTTGTTATATATAACATTTATTTTCATACACCGGATTATATCATATAAAATAGTTTTGTGATATAATTACTCCCGTAACACTGGTTGAGAGGCAGCAAATATGATAGAAATGAAAGTAATGGGTATAGCGCTTGATGTAAGGACTAATTCTCCTATAGTTGTATTGCACGATTTGGATAACAGAAAGGCTTTGCCTATTTGGATAGGTTCGGCGGAAGCCAGTGCTATTATAAGGTGTATTGAAGGACTTGTAGTCGCAAGACCTATGACTCATGACTTAATTACGAATATTATTGAGAAAACCGGATACTCTGTAGATAAAGTCGAAATTAACGATGTAGAAAAAGAAACTTACTACGCAACTATATTCCTAACCAAAGGGGATGAAGTTCTTGAGATAGATGCACGCCCTTCGGATGCTATTGCAATTGCGATGAGGGCGGAAGCACCGATTTATGTTACGGCAAATGTACTCATGAACGGCTCCGTCTCAACTGATACCGCAAAAGATGAAGAAGAAGCACAAGAGTTTAAAGATTTTATCCAAAATATTAAGCCTTCTGATTTTGAGAAAATGATGAAAGGTAAGCACGAAGAAAGCGATCAATAGGCTTAAAACCGTGCTCAAAAGGGATAAAGGAAGTAAAGGGGCAATGGGGTAAAGAGGTAAATTATGAATATAAACCAAAATTATGAAAATCTTGAACAGAGTTATTTGTTTTCAACAATTGCGCATAAGGTGAATGATTTTATTTCCAAAAATCCTGATAAAAGGGTTATAAGATTGGGTATCGGCGATGTAACTCTACCTTTGTGTAAAGCTGTAACTGATTCTTTGCATAAAGCAGTCGATGAAATGGGTGTCCAAACTACTTTCCGCGGTTACGGGCCTGAACAGGGGTATGATTTTTTAAGGGCTGCCGTTCAAAATTATTATAAAAAGCGCGATGTAGAGCTTGAATTAGACGAAATATTTATTTCAGACGGCGCAAAGAGTGATTTAGGGAATATTTTGGATTTATTTGCACAAGATAATATCGTTCTTGTTCCGGATCCTGTATATCCGGTGTATGTTGATACAAATATTATGGCAGGAAGAAAGGTTATTTTTGCAAATGCTAACGGTGAAAATTGTTTTCTTCCGATGCCGGACAACAGGGATGCGGATATTATTTACATTTGCTCTCCGAATAATCCGACAGGAGCTGTATATAATAAAGACCAGTTAAAGCAATGGGTTGATTATGCACTTAAACAAAAAGCCGTAATTTTATTTGACGCAGCTTATGAATGTTTTGTGTCAGATGACACTCTTCCTCATAGTATTTATGAAATAGAAGGAGCTAAAGAGTGTGCAATTGAATTCTGTTCTCTATCTAAAACAGCCGGATTTACCGGTACAAGGTGTGGATATACTATTGTTCCGAAGGCTCTCGGGAAATTAAATAAAATGTGGCTCCGCAGGCAGACTACAAAATTTAACGGAGTTCCGTATATTATCCAACGCGGAGCAGAGGCAGTATTTACGGAAGAAGGACAAAAAGAAATTAAGGAAAATATTAACTATTATAAAGAAAATGCCAAAATTATATCTGATACTCTTAAAATTTGTAATATATGGCACGTAGGCGGAAAACATTCTCCCTATATTTGGTTAAGATGTCCAAATAATATGAAATCCTGGGAATTTTTTGATTATCTTCTTGAAAATGCACAAGTTGTAGGAACACCCGGTGCAGGCTTCGGTAAAAACGGAGAAGGGTATTTTCGTTTAACTTCATTTGGTTCAAGAGAAAATACAAAAGAGGCAATGGACAGATTTAAAAAGCTTTTTCAATAAGTATTGTAAATACAAAGCTTGACAGGGGTAAGCCTTTATTATAAACTGCTGATATGCCGAAGTATAGTGCTGTGGTATGCCTTACTCGGAATTATAGTACAATGCGGGTAATAAAACCGGTATTGGGAGTTGTATTCCTAAACCGGAGGAGTTTGCACCCACCGAAAGGAGAAACAAAATGCCAAAATTAAAAACCCACAAAGCAGCAGCTAAAAGATATAAAGTTACTGCTACAGGTAAAATCACAAGAAGACATGCAGGTATCGGACACTTGCTTCAACACAAGTCGGAATCAAGAAAACGTAAGATTTTCGGAGATGTAACAATTTCTGAAACTCACGAAAATTTGATTTCTAAAGAGTTACCTTACAAGAAGTATGCTAGATAGGAGTGTTGAACAATGAGAATTAAACGTGGAAATGTATGTCGCAACAGACACAAAAAAATATTAAAACTTGCAAAAGGTTTTAAAGGTGCAAGAAGCAGAATATTTAAAGTTGCTAACATTGCTGTAATGAAGGCGCTTAAGTATGCTTACAGAGACAGACGCGCTACAAAACGCAATATGCGCAGACTCTGGATTGTAAGAATTAATGCTGCAGTAAGAGAACAAGGTTTGAGCTACTCAAGATTCGTTAATGCATGTAAAAAAGCAAATATTCAGGTAAACAGAAAGATGCTTGCTGATTTGGCCGTTAACGACAAAGAAGCTTTTTCTGTTGTTGTAGAAACTGCAAAAGCTGCTTTATAATTTTAAATGTCTAACAAAATAGTCCCCGCTGAAACGTAAGCGGGGCTTTTTTGTTATGAAAAGTTTATACAAAAAAACCGGATACTAATCCGGTTTTTACACAAGTTATAAAGATAAAAGGAGTTATTACATATCATATACAAAGTTTTGACCGGTTGTATTTTCCGCCGCTTCTTTTCTCATTGCTTGAGATGCAAAGAACATTTGTTTTGCATAACTTTGAATTTCTGCATTGTAAACCCTCTGGTCAAAAATATTTTCATATTTTTCAAGATAGTCGCCTATAGGATTAACAATATCTGTTACAAGTCCTACTGCAGTATCGGCAAATTGTTTTAAAGCCCTTTCTCCGATACCGAGTTCTGCCATTTTTTCAGACAAGGTTAATGACAAAAGCCCGCTTTTTTGAACAGCTTCTTCCGCTTTGGCCTCAAGCCGTTGTTCCATTTTCTCTTCGGCAGCAGCATGTTGTTTTGTGGGGTCATACGTCTGCGTTTTGTATGTTTGTAAGAAGTTATTAAGGTTAAACGATTCTGCCATATCCTTTGCCCTATCCTTTGTAATAGAGTTATCGGCATTTTTTTGTAAAACTTTAGGGTTTTTATAAAAAATTTTACAAATCTTTACATAAAGGACTTACACCGCAGAATTGGCTTAGGATTGTAAATCTTCCTGAGCGGGCCGGATCTTTAATAATTTTAGCGGACGAATTTGTTAGTACGATTTGGTTTTGTACACATTCGAAATTTCTGGATTTAAATTCTTGTTCGTACTTTTCTCCGAGTTGTGTATATTTTTTTGTTTTTATATATAAATTATAATGGCTTATACGTTTTTTTATTTGGTCGTTTGCAAAAGCAATAATTGCGTCTATATCTATGTCTACCCAGGAAGATTGAACTATATCGACAATAAAATTTTCATTATCGGAAGTTTGTATGGAAATATAACAAACTATATTTTTGGATTTTCTGTTAATAATAACGTATTTGTATTCACTAAAATACGATAAGCCTTTAAAATAAACTTCCTTAAATTCTTTGGCATTTTTACTTAAAAGCGGTCTGAAATGCGGAAGAAGCGATTCGTTATATAAGGCTGAAACTGTCGGGGAATCAGTATTCCTGAACGGGCGAAAATCTTTTTTATTATATTCATAATTAACTTCCGGAATTTTCCAGAGTTTTTCATACGAAATTTGGCTGAATCCGCATTTTGATACGAATAACTTTAACAATTCCGGCAAGTAATCATCAACTTTTACAATAAAAGAAGCCGTTCCCATCGCTTTATATTTGGAAACAACATATTGAATAAGTTCGGCTGCAACATCATAGGCATTTTCTTCAAAAAACAGCCGTTGTATTTCCATTTTTCTGGTCGGACATCTTGACGGTGCAACCGTTATTAGTCCTTTAATCTCTTTTTTTTCTTTAAGAACATAAGATTCCGGAAGAAATTTAAACCTTAAAGGCAAAAGATGATGAAGCGGAATAAGCGGATTAAACATAATACGGTTGATATACGTGTCTCTGTTATTAAGAAACGATATCATCTCCTGCATATTCTTTTTATCAAAATAATAAAGCTTTCTAATCTTGCTCATAAAAAAATTATAACATACAAAAACAACCATACAAAAGGATTAGTGCAATCCTCGCTAAAATTTGCTAAAATTATAAAGAGAAGTTTAGAATTTCTGCATAGATTTGAAAATCGGAATTTTATAAAATTTTTGGAGGAAGTATGTCAATAAATGACGCATTAGTAATGATTCTTGCAGGCGGGGAAGGTAAACGGCTCTTTCCGTTAACTCAAGACAGGGCAAAACCTGCCGTTCCTTTCGGCGGGAGATACAGAATAATTGACTTTGTTCTTAATAATTTTATAAATTCCGGATTTTATAAAATAAAAGTTTTGACTCAATACAAATCCGATTCTTTAAATAAGCATATTTCAAAGGGATGGGCTTTGTCTCCTTTTTTGGACCAGTATGTGGATTTGGTACCTGCGCAGATGCGGACAGGGAGTGCTTGGTATCAGGGTACTGCTGATGCGGTTTATCAAAATGCATTTCATATAAACGATGTTGAGCCGGATTATGTTTGTGTGTTTGGGGGCGACCATATATATAAGATGGACGTAAGGCAAATGTTGGGCTTTCATAAGTCTAACTATGCGGATTTAACAATTTCCGCTATTCCAATTCCCATATCTGAAGCGCATGAGTTTGGAATAATTGAAGTTGATGACAATTGGCGGCTTACGGGGTTTGTTGAAAAACCGCAGACACCTCCCAGGGCAATGCCGAATAATCCGGATATGTGCCTTGCATCTATGGGAAATTATATATTTAACAAAAACATTTTACTTGATGCTTTGGAAGAAGATGCAAAAATTCAGGAATCAAACCATGATTTTGGCAAAAATGTTATTCCGATGTTATTGGCACAAGGAAAGCGTGTTTTTATTTATAATTTCAATGATAACAGTTTTCCCGGTATGACCCAAAAGGAAAAGGGGTATTGGCGCGATGTGGGATGTATTGATGCTTACTGGCAGGCAAATATGGACCTGTTGGACTATGAGCCGGAATTGAATCTCTATTCGAAAGAGTGGCCGATAAGAACGTTTAATTATAA
>CALUSF010000052.1 GCA_944323325.1 Candidatus Gastranaerophilales bacterium | reverse complement strand
GTTGGCAATTACGTCAAGATAGTTTTGTTGTGCTATCATACCTGTTGCTGCTGTTGTTAGTGCTCTTAACATATTTGTGTTCCTTTTTATAGTTTTGTTGTTTTGGAAAGTTAGTCACCTCTCCTACGTCCTCAGTCTCCCCACCGATACTGCTGTTGTAAGCATATCGCTGTTTGTACTTACTACACGCGTTAAACTCTCATAATTCCTTGTTGTATTGATTGTATTAATCATTTCTCTTATTACATTTGAATTTGAGAGCTCAAGCATACCTTGCTGTACGGTAAACTTTTCCGAGCGTAACTCAGGGTTGTTTATCGGATCACGGGGAATAAACTTTGCATCCCCGATTTCAAATAAATCATCTTTATCGGAAAAATCCCAAACTCCTATTGTTTGGAGTGGAATTTTTTGGTTATAAGAATTGATTTCTATATTTCCGTTTTCCGCAATAACAATATCTTTTCTGTCTCTAAATGCTGTTTCGTCTTCCATATCGTAAGGAAGCATTCGTATACGCCTGTTATTAACATCAAGAACGTATTCTCCCTGTTTGGTTTTAAGCCAATAACCGTTATCTACGAGAAATGAGCCGTTTCTTGTGTATGAAATTTTTCCGTCCGCATCCTGAATCTTGAAAAATCCGTCACCTTCAATTGCAACATCATAAGGGTTTGATGTTTTACTTAGAGCTCCTTGAGAAAAATCGTGCGTGTATTGCATTGCTTCACTGCCGCAGCTTATAGTTCCCAAGTATCTGTTAGTGTTATTTCTCAGTATCGGACCTTCTTGTGAATAAACTGCGGATTGCATTACGTCTTTAAAACGCAAAGAACCTTTTTTATAACCTACAGTGTTTACATTTGCAAGGTTATTTGCAGTGTTATCATTCATATCCATAAGAGCGAGCATACCGTTAGCTGCTGATTCAAAACTTCTTACAATCATTAATTACTCCCCGCTCCTTTCATTTTGTCATAATTACTTAAAACACTTTTTACATAGTTTTGTGTTTCCATATAAGGAGGAATTCCGCCGTATTTTTTTACTGCGTTGGGGCCTGCATTATAGGCGGCGAGAGCTAAGGATTTGTTGTTGTCAAATCTGTCCATAAGTCCTTTTAAATACTTGGTTCCGCCTTCAATGTTCTGCTCGGGATCATAAGCATTTGTAACCCCGAGCCCTTCTGCCGTGGAGGGCATTAATTGCATTAATCCCATTGCACCGCATTTGGATGTGGCATTCGGGTTGAAACCGGATTCTTGATTTACTACCGCTTTTACAAAATCGGAGTCCAGTCCGTTTTTATCCGAGTATTTTTCTATTAATTCGTTAATTTCGTTTCTCGATGTTTTTGCCGGGTTTTTCGTATCGGAAATGGATGAGTCGAGTATTTTTTGAAAGTCTTCATCGGGTTTTGCACCGTAAGACATTAATGATTGGAATTGGTTTTCAATCATATTAATACGCTGTAAAGTTATGTCCAAACCCGTAAGGTTCATCCTACGCTCACCTCTGCTTACCTTGGTAAATTTTACCCTGCCTAATATTGCCTACATTTCTTTTTTGGGTATATTTACCCCCAAGTCTACAATAGTAGTTTATTATATATAGCGGGTCTTAACATCAATCCAAGGGTTAAAATTTATTTTTTTATATAGACCAAAAGATTAATTAAAGATTGTTGATTAAGATATAACAAAGTCTTTTGTTTTTAATGATAAAATTTTAATAACTTCACTTTTGCTGCGTGTTGAACCGAATATAATTGCAAACAGAGGATTATTTTCAAAATCAATTCTTCTTAATTCAAGAACATTGGAATAGTTGGATAAAAACTTATCGTATTGAAATCCGGTAATTTTTGTCCGGTCAACATCGGAAGGAACTTCTGCCATTGAGAAGTAAAATACATCTTTTCCGGCTTCTTCCAAAATTGTTGTCCAATTCGGCTTGATCTGCTTGAAGAAGCATTCATAAACATTTATGCCCCAGGCGTATTTTGCGACATCTGCCGTGCACCAACCGGCAAAGCGCATGGGATTGACTTCTATCGGTATTATGGTGTCGTCTGCGGTAACTCTGAGTTCGATATGCATAGGAAAATTCTTGATACCCATTAAATGACCTATGTCACGTAAAACTAATGAGAATTTTGCCATATATTTAATCATAATACCGGCCGACATTAAATATATTCTGTCGCTTACATCTTTGTCATTTAAAAACGGGTGCTGATATATATTTAAAATAACGGGCTCGCCGTTTCTGTCATAATATGCATCAATTGCGTATTCTTCTCCTTTTATCATTTCTTCAATTATAAATTTGGAAGAATCAACAACATCGGACGGATACATTTGGCCTGCCTGCTTCATTTCTTTTTCAAGACGGGCCAGGACATCTTTCCACTCTTTTGCGTCTTTAACCGTATGAACACCGAAACTCAAAAATCCGACAGTAGGTTTTATAACAACCGGAAATTTTATTTTCTCCGGTTTTAGATTCTGTAATTCACTATATTCTGATGTTTCAAAATAAAAATCAGGATATAGTTCTTTAAGTGTTTCGCGAAAAGCGGCTTTATCTTTAAAAAGTCTTATGTATCCGGCTAAATTTGAATCCGGTAAATTTTCCAGAACCCAGGTTATTGCGTTTTCGGAATTTGAATAGATAAGCGGAAATTCTTGAGACAAATAGTAATTTTGAGCAATTGCGGAAGGTATCATTTCAAATGCACCCTCTTCTATTTCCGCGTCTTTAATTGTTTGATTTCTTAAAACCGGCCAGTCATTCTGTGCAATGGTGTCTATTAAAAATTCAGAAGCATAAGGCTTTTCTATTATAATCATATTTTTATCGTATTACAAACAAAAAATAAAGGCTAACTTTTTGTCAGCCTTTATTTTGTTTTGTTTTGTTATTATTCCATCGGGAAAGCTCTTACTACTGTTACCGAACCGTCGACGTTTTTACGAACACCCGGATCTTCTTGATCATCATCCAAATCTGCTGCGTATGCAATTGGTGTGTATGGTTGTGCTGCATCCGGTGCTGCCGGTCTTTCGTAACTTCTCAGAACTTTGGCATTTTCATTCGGATCGGGGTTTGGCTCCGGTTCAGGTTCCGGATCAGGGCCCGGGCCCGGTTCATCAGGTCCTTCAGGACCTACCAGATAAGTGTTTTCACCTTTAATCTGGTCGCCTTTATTGTATCCGTTTTCACCGTTAGTAAGTTCGTATGTGATTTCTTCATTACCGTTTATTGTAACTTGTTCATTATCTCTGATATTAGTGTATTTAAGAGTATAGTCTCTTGACGGGAAGTCGACTTTCAATTTATCAGTTTCACCGCCTACGGTGATTGTGTTAGCGTGAACTCCGTCGCCTGTAATATTTATATCGTTTCCGTATGATGTTAGATAAACGCTGCCTGCATTAGCTCCCGTAACTGTCATGTCGCCTTTTGAAGCTATATAAGCAACTCCGTCTTTTCCGGTATTGATTTGTGAAACGATGCCGCCTGCGATATTAAGATAGCTTGGTGTGTCTGCAGGATAGAATACATAATCTTCCATTGAGTTTATGAATTTATCGGTATCACTGATACCTCCTATGTATCCGTTTGAAGAGAATTTGTATTCATTAGCCGTTAATGTTGCTTTACCGTCAGTCAAGATATTAAGATTTTCTGAAGTCAAGCTGATTGTATCTGCTGAAGTATCAATTGTAACTCCGATATGTCCGTTATGGGCAACGGCATTGATTGCACCGCCTACCGTAAGACTGCCGTCAAGTAATACACCTTCTTCATAATTGTAGTTACCGATGTGGATATTATTTTCCGCATCTATATTTAAATCTCCGCCAACTTTATTATTACCTATTACGTGAACAAAGTGTTTGTATCCGTAAGGGTTTTCAGAAACCTTTGTAGTTTTAAGGTTCATATCTTTACCTACTTGAACATTTCCGACTTCTAAGAAACCGCCGCCGTTTTCCATTGTTAAATTGCCGTCAACTTTGGTATTTCTTGCGTACATTAAAACACCGTTGCCTTTTACGTTTGCATCACCGGTAATATGGAGAGCTTCACCGTTTGCAACGTAGTTTAATGATACATTGTCGTCGGATTCAATTGTTAAATTACCGTCAATAGTACCGCCGCCTACTGTTTTTACGGTACCCTTCTTGGATACAATATAAACATCTCCGTCAATATTAACAGCTTCCATTCTTACAGCATCTTTAAAACCGTCCGCTATATAATCCTGACCGTTTTCCGTAACAAGTTTTACTCCGTTATTTGCAGCAATTGAACCTCTTACGATATCAATTGACGGTGCCAATATATTAAATTCTCCGCCTACGCTGAAGTTTGAGTCTTGTATTTGAACAAAACCTGCAGGAACCGTTCCCGCAACATTAGAAACATTCATTGCTCCGTCAATAAAAGTTGCAGTCATAGGCTGAGTTGTAAGCATAACATCGCCTGCGGCGTCAAATGTTGCACCGTTGAATAATACGCCGTTCGGGTTTGAAATAATTAAACGACCGATTCCGTCATTAGCGGTAATGGAACCGTATACCTTTGTCATTCCGCTGTTAACGGTGTTTAAAATTGTAAGTCCGTTCGCACCGCCTACGGCATTAAAGTTCAGACTTTCACCATTGCCTACATTTAAGGTGTCCCAATTAACATGGGCATTGCCGTTAAAATTTAAATCGACATTGCCGGTTCCTACACCGTCAATACCGACATATCCGCCCGTAACATTGTTGATTTCCGCACCGCCGAGTCCTGCGCCCAAGCCTGTGTCTATTGCAGTTGCAAAAGATATCTGCATAGAAGCAAATACGGTTGTCAAAACTAGTGCGGATAATTTTTTGGTAATACTTTTCATATAATACTCCTCATATTTTTCCTGTTATTATATAAAAGTATTTTTCTTATAAAAAATTGCCTATTTGTTACAGAATTTTACAATTTTGTTTGGGTGGATTTAAGAAGCAATCCGGCCTTTTATTATCTTTAATATTTTGATATTATTTATGAATAACAAGCAATATAATGTATATATTTAATAAAAAGTTCTGTGGGATGCGGTAAATCTATTATTTACCGCATCCTAAAATCTTTCCTGCAAAACTAAAGCAATTGTAAAGCAAGAGCCGGAGATTGGTTTGCTGTTGCAAGAAGAGTAGCGGAAGCTTCTTGTAATATTTGGTTTCGGATATATTCACTTGAAACCTCTGCTATGTCAGCATCGCGCAGGGTTGAACGCGATGAGGTCAAATTCTCTATATTTACGGAAATTGTTTCCAGTGCAGATTCCAGACGATTATAAGCAGCCCCGAAATCTGTTTGTTTGGAACTTATTATAGAAAGAACTTCGTCAATTTTTTCAAGAGCCATTCTTGCAGAGGAAGCAGAGGAAACATTAACGGATAAATTGTAACCGAGACTAAAGTTTAAGGAGATTTGTGAACTTTCTGATGAATTTATGCCGACCTGGAATTTAACTTCCCCCGGCATTGTAGTAATATCAGTAACTAACGATAAATCTCCGGTATAAGTATCTCCAAACGGTGAAAGATTTTCATTTACAAAACTGTAATACGACAGGTTATTAAACGAGGAATGGTAAGTTGAACTGGGTACTATAGCGGCAACATGAGTACTTTCTGAACTGACTTCAGCACGGGTGTAGCAATTAGAAATCTCTATAGGTCCTTGTAGAGATCCTATTAGCCCTCCGACATAAGCAGTACGGTATGTACCGTATACGGAGCCAAGTGAATAACTGTCTACAACAGAACCATTATACACAGACCCAGTCAGCCCGCCTACACGTCCCTCACCAGAGACATCACAATTGGCATAACTTTCGCGTATAACAGACGAAATAGCCGTCTGTCCGACTAACCCTCCGACAATATAAGTCCCTGTAACGACACCGTTTGCATAACAATTTTCAACGGTTGTACCGGTACTAGCCTGTCCGACTAATCCGCCTGAATAATATCCGCCGTTTATACTGACATTTTCTAATCCCAGATTTAGGATTCTCATACTGGCTGTAATTCCGAATAGTCCTCCGGATACGGAAGTATCGTCAACGGTTAAATTTCTTATAACATAACCGTTTCCGTTAAGTTCTCCATTTCTGAAGGTATTTCCGGTTGCACCACCTATTGGTGTCCAGTCATAACCCGCAAGGTCTATATCATTCATCAAAATATATTTTCCGGTAAGGCTGTTATCCAGAGCCTGCAGCTCTTCTGCGGTTCTTATAATCGTATATCCCTGGGCTATAGCCTCTTCTTCTGTCAGAGGTGTAACACTCTTTACAAAACCGCTGGAATCATCTTTGTCCAAGAGGCTGATTCCGTTATATTCCGTGTTGGATACAATCCTGACGCATTCCGCAAGGCGTGCGTTTATTTCTTCTTGTATGGCGCTTAAAGACGTTGCACCATACGTTCCGTTAGCGGCCTGTTCAGTCAGGTCACGTATTCTGGATATATGATTTGTCATTAAACTCAAATTATCCATTGCGGTATTCAGCATATCAATACCCAGAGCGGCATTATCCTGTGCAACCATATAGGAAGAAAGCTGACTTGATAACTGTGTTGAGATTGAATAGCCGGCTGCGTTATCTTTTGCACCGTTAATCTTAAATCCGGTTGTCATACGCTCTATTGCAGTATTTAATGCCGCAGAGGATTTGCTTAAGTTTGATTGAACAATAAGGCTTGATAGGTTTGTATTAATTCCTAGCATACAAACCTCCCGTCAATTCCCTGCCGAAGTCTAACTGCAGCGGGAATATGAGTCTTTGAAAGCATAAATAAGTATGTGCAGGTATGAGAGCTTGGGTAAGAAAAATAAGCCTCTCTTTGTAAATAGCGTACTGATACCATAACCATATCCTTTGATTATTATACTGTACTTATTCCACATTTTTAATAGTCAATAACTTTGTAGAATTTGATTGTTACATTTTTTTACAATAGGAGGATGGTGGATTCAAGAAGCAATCGCAACACTATGTAGTAAGTTGTGCATTGTCCGACAAAAACGTTATTGTCTTCCCCCTTTACCCCATCCCGGCCTTCCCCGTTCTGGGAAGGAGTAAATAAATATTCAGTTCCAAACACTTAGCGCAAGCGTGCACAGCAATAGCGAGTGAAAGTGTGCGGGTCTCTGTCCGCAATCATTCAATCCAACACCCGAAAGGTGTAGAAAACAATTGCGTGTTTTCTCTTTCTTTCTGTCCATTTCTTTCTCTATACTTTCGCAAATAAAGAGAAAGAAATGGACAAAGCATTTTACACAACAGGATTTTGATTTGTATTATAATAAAAAAGTTCTGTAGGAGGGTCGAAATCTTTGATTTCGACCCCGTCTTGGATTTACTCCATGCTTTCGGAGCGTAAGTTCATTATAGATAATTCCGGAGTATAAAAAAGACCGCTGAGGCGGTCTTTTTTTATTTTATTGTGCCAAGTTCCGATTAGTTTATCATCGGGAAAGCTCTTACTACTGTTACCGAACCGTCGACGTTTTTACGAACACCCGGATCAACCTGATCGTCATCCAAATCTGCTGCGTATGCAATCGGTGTGTATGGTTGTGCTGCGACAGGAGAAGCCGGTCTTTCGTAACTTCTTAATACTTTTGCATTTTCATTCGGATCAGGGCCCGGGCCCGGTTCATCAGGTCCTTCAGGACCTACCAGATAAGTGTTTTCACCTTTAATCTGGTCGCCTTTATTGTATCCGTTTTCACCGTTAGTAAGTTCGTATGTGATTTCTTCATTACCGTTTATTGTAACTTGTTCATTATCTCTGATATTAGTGTATTTAAGAGTATAGTCTCTTGACGGGTAGTCGACTTTCAATTTATCAGTTTCACCGCCTACGGTGATTGTGTTAGCGTGAACTCCGTCACCTGTAATATTTATATCATTTCCGTATGAAGTCAGGTATACATTTCCGGCATTAGCACCCGTAAGAGTCATATCACCCTTTGAGGCAATGTAAGCGGAAGCTCCTGTAGGAGTATCTATTCCGGTAACTGTACCTCCCGCAATATTTATATAAGCCGGCGTTCCGACAGTATCAGGAATATTAACATATTTTTCCATTATATATATAACTTTATCATCTACGCTCATATTTTCACCGGGATTTAAGCCGCCAATATAACCGTTTGCCGAAAAATTATATTCATTGGCTGTCAATGTAGCCTTACCGTCCGTTAAAACATTATAATTGTCTGATATTAAAGAAATTTTATCGGCCTTAGTGTCAATCGTTGTCATAACATGTCCGTCATGAGCGTGTGCGGTCAAATCACCTCCGACTGTCAAGCTGCCTTTGGCAAGTTCTTTATTATCATAATCATATCCGCCGATATGAATATTTTGTGAAGAATCAATGTTTAAATTACCGTCAATAGTTGTGTTTCCGATAACGTGAACAAAATGGTTGTAATCTTTATTTGTAATATCATCAACACCGGTTGTTTTTAAATCGGCATTACCTTTTACGTAAACATCACCGATATCAACAAAACCGCCGCTGTTAGATAATGCTAAATTCCCGTTTATATCAGCGTTTCTTACGAATGTCATTTGTCCGTTTGCATCTGATGTAAGGTCTCCGTTAACGGTAAGTTTTTCGCCGTTATTTCTGTAATTGAACGCAACAGAGCCATTATCGGATTTTACGTTAACATTTCCGTCTATCGTACCGCCGTTGACGGTTCTTACACTTCCGCCGGAGTTTTCGATATAAACATCGCCGTCAATATTAACTGCAACTAATTCTACTCCGGGATATTTTTCTTCGCCGAAGGCATTTTTAATAGAAAGGTAATCTTGTCCGTTTGATGTAACAAGTTTCATGCCGTTTTGTGCTGAAACAGAACCGGAAGCAATTTCAATATAAGGAGCCAGAATATTGAATTCTCCTCCTACGTTGAAATTTGAATCCTTAATTTGAACAAAACCTGCAGGAACCGTTCCCGCAACATTAGAAACATTCATTGCGCCATCAATAAAAGTTGCAGTCATAGGCTGAGTTGTAAGCATTACATCGCCTGCGGCGTCAAATGTTGCACCGTTGAATAAAACACCGTTCGGGTTTGATATAATCAAACGACTTATACCGTCATTTGCGCTAATGGAACCGTATACATTTGTCATTCCGCTGTTAACGGTATTTAAAATTGTAAGTCCGTTCGCGCCGTCTACGGCATTAAAGTTCAGACTTTCGCCGCTTCCTACATTTAAAGTATCCCAGTTAACATGGGCATTACCGTCAAAATTCAAATCGACATTTCCGGTTCCGATGCCGTCAATACCGGCATATCCGCCTGTAATATTGTTGATTTCCGCTCCGCCGAGTCCGGCGCCCAGGCCGGTATCAATTGACGCAAAAGATATTTGCATAGTAGCAAATACGGTCGTCAAAACTAATGCGGATAGTTTCCTTTTAATGCTTTTCATACAATACACCTTCACTTTCGACTATATAATAATCATACTATTAACAAAATCCATAACAAAAATATTTGCGCTTTTTTAGACTAAAAAAGCGCAAATTGTTACAAATTTTAATAAACGTACTTTTAGTTACAAATTAGAATTAATTATTCTGTCAATGCAGGCTTTCGGGGAGTATTGCCACTCTCTTTTTGAAATTCTTGATACTTTAAGCCCCGAGCGTTCTATAATTGCCTGTTTTTTCATATCGGAAATCTTCGCCGGTATTTTGTCTTCAACGCCGTCGCACTCAATAACAAATTTGTCATCAACGAGCAAATCCGCGCTTAGGCCTGCAATTTCCGCACCGCACAAAACCTCATGCCCTAAATCTCTGAATGCCTGCGCAACTTCCCTTTCAAAATTATTTTTGTATATATTTTCATCAAAATCATCCGAAGTTCTTAGCGAATACCGGTCTTCATACTCTTGTACATAACCGAGATAACTTCTTAAAAGACCTTCCGGAAGTTCGCGCGGATTTTTGGAGATGAAATTTATCATTTGATAACGCGCCCTTGTTATTGCGACATTAAACAAATTCGGTTTTTGCAGGAATATTAAGCTCTGCGGAAAACTGTTGTTTGCATAAGCCCAGGATGTAAGAATAATATCCCGTTCATCTCCCTGAAACGTATGCGCTGTCCCTATTTCTATCTGGTGTTTTTCTATCATGTGCTCGGAAAGAACTTTGGCAACGGAAATTTTCAACTGCTCGACCTGAGCTCTGAACGGCGAAATTATACCGATACTTACAGGTTTTTCAGGGTTCTTTCTCTCGTCTTCCACAACTATTTCGTGCAATCTTTTTACAAGCGCTTCTATTTCCGGAAGATTTCTTGTCGCATCAAAATCCACTTTCCCGTCCGGCACAACGACCGTTTCAAGAACTTTTTTAGAGTTATCGTTTCTTCTCATAACTCTTATTCTTCCGCCGTAAAATTCTTTGTTTGAGAAATTAATAATAGGCGGCAAGCTTCTGAAATGTTCGTCCAAAAGCACCGGATGCATTGAATAATAATTAGCCAAATCAAACATTGAATTCGTTCTGAAACGCCACATTAACTGATACCGGTCGTTAATTCCGTACTGAGACAGGAATGATTGTTCTTTAGCTTTTTCCAAAAATGAAAGATGCGGCAGCTGCTTGTCATCTCCGACAACAACGGCTTTTTTGGCTCGGTAAAGTATCGGAAAACAGCTTGCAATATCACATTGTGATGCTTCATCGATAATTACGACATCAAACAACCCCGGCTTCATCGGCAAAGAACCCGATACTGCGTAAGTTGTAACGCACCAGCACGGAAAAGCTTCAAGCAGCGGTTTGAAATCTTCAGTTTCAAGTAACCTGTTTTGAAGGTTCTTTTTCTTCTCAACAAGAGATTTTGAATGTACAAAAAGCCTTTGTCTTTTAACCGGGTCCTGCATTAAACCCTTAAGTGCCGCACGGCGTTTTGTTTTCAAAATATCAATCGCAAGGCGTTTTTGTTTTTTCTTCATATTTCTTATCTGTTCGGAAAGTATATGAATATTGCCTGTAGTTTGAATTTCGTTTTCTGTCATTCTTGCTTTACAGATGAGTTTGGCGTATTCCAATTCGTTTTTTAGAACAGAAAGATTTTCATTATTAACGTCAAAATTATTTATTTTTAGAATTCTTTTTAAATTCCCGATTGCGGACATATTTTTTATCCCGTTCCAAAATCCGGATTTTTCCATATTTCCGCTCAGGGAATTGATTGAATTTTCGACAGTTTTAATCTCATCTTCTTTTAAATTTGCCTTTATAAATTGCGGCGCGGCATGCATTGGCTGTTCCAGGTCTATTTGTTCTTTTAATTCCGTCCACGCTTTTTCTAACTTAATAATTTTTTCTGCTTTTTTCTCCAAATCAGAAATTGCTTTAAGCAGATTTTCCATATCCGAAACATCACAAAGAATAGAATTTTCTGCATCTTCATCAAGGTCGACTTTATTTGCAAGCAAATCCTGAAGCTGCATACTTAATTCTCTTTGATAGTTCAGGCGTCCGGCTCTTAATGCCAGAAACGGTGCGCCCAACTCGTTAAGCCTTTCCGCAATTACATCTACGGCTTTATCCATTCTTGAAGCCACAAGAACTGTCTTACCGTTTGCAATAAGGTGTGCTGCGAGGTTAACTATTGTTTGTGATTTACCTGTTCCGGGGGGACCAAATACGGAAACAAGCTTTGCGTTTTCTACATTCTTTATAACATTAAGCTGCGCATCCGATAATGAAAGCGGAGTGACCGGGAAAAAGTCCGCAAGCGTCTTTTGCTGTGAATCTGTCGGCTTAGACTGCGTGTACTCTTCATTTATAAGGTTCAATACGGTTTCTCTGTATATGCCGCTCGGCTTTTCCGCAATCTGGGTTAATTCGTGCAAAACTCCCGCAGTTACGGACGGTCGCTTAGTGAGAATTATGGCGCATTGATTCGTCAGGCTTATTTTTTCAAGCTTTATTTGCGCCTTCTTTGAATTTTCTTCTTCTTCAATAATTTCGTCAATATTTTCGGAAGTAATTTTCTCGTTGTAAAAATCTTTGGTTATATTGTCCTCTTCAACTTTTAAATTGGGATTCAGAGACACATCGATATCCGGAATTATGGATTTTAATGTAGTCAGAAAAATATCAAGCTTTTCTTTTGTAATAGGAACGGATGGAACTACGTCAAGCAATCCTTCAAGAAGCTGTTCTGTCTCGTCCTCGTCATCGTTTTTTTTCATTAAAGCCGTAAGCGCGCCGGTATTTAATGATAAAAATTCGTCCGTCAGCATGCAATTAATATTAACGCCGTTTCTTTCCAGTCTGCAAGGCGCGTAAAGAAGCGGAGTTAAAAATTCATTTTTCTTGCCGGACTTTGACTTTCCGGTTATAAAAATATATCCGTAAATTAAGTATTTGTCTTTCTGGCTGGTCTCGGATTGAATCATAAGTTCCGTAAGTTTAGGATCCGAACCCTCAAGACGTATGTATTCCAAGCCTTGAGTAAATAATGTGTCTTCTTCATTAAGAAAAATCCACTTATTGTCTTTATCCGCTTTCAAATTTCTGAATGTGGAACTTTTAACCTCTTCTCTTACACAATCATGAAGATACTGACTCAGTTTCTTTATGAAACTGTTATTAAATGCCGAATTAATCGCTCGTGTCGCTTCTTGTAACATATTTTCTCCTCGGGATATTTATTATCAGACCGAAATATTTTGTCTGCGTTTTTTAATTTGTATGAAAATTATACCATATTTTAAAGAGATTGAACACTATGTATAAATCGGAATAAAGAAACTAACTAATCCCGAGAGGTTCAATAGACGCAGATATTGAGCTATTGCGCCAATCCGTAGTATTTTTGATATTTATTTAATCCCTCTGCCCAGTAGCTATCTTTTTGAAATTTGTACTGTTTTTCAATGCATTTTTTATTGTTTTTACATAGAGATATAGCGGTAGAAAGATCTTCTTTAGCGGATTTAATGTTATTAAGTTTTTGGTAAATATACGCCCTTTGAGCATATAAATCCGGAATTTTGGGGCTTATTCCTATGCTGAGATTCGCATATCCGAGTGCTTTTTTATAATCTTTTTGATAGATTGCGGCAATTGTTCCTAGCGGGTATAATTTTGTTTCGCCGGATATTTGATAAGCTTTATCATATTGACCTGCATAACAATAAAATCTTCCTGCATATTCCGCCCAATTATTTCCTTCAAACGGAAACTTTAATACGTAGCTCTTATTTATGTCATAAGCCTTATCAAAAGACCTCATTGCATTTTTACCGTCGCGCATTATTAAATATGCAATTCCGAGATTACCGTAATTTGCACTTTTTTGAGACGGTATAACAGCAAATTTTGCTGCTGCTTTTTGAAGTTTTATTGCGGTTTTGTCGTTTTTCTGCATTAAACAAATCAATCCGGAGTAATTTAAATTTATGATTAGCATTTGATGTGACAGTGCTGACAGAAATAAGGCAACGATTGTTGTTACGAAAACACAGCCTTTGCGCCTTTCCTGTTTGTATTTTTTTATACCGTATATTATTACGCCGCAGGTGCATAGAAGTAACAAAAATAAAATTAAATAAAAGAATCCGGAAACATAAATGTAACTTATATAATCCATACTAACGCCCTCTCAATATCTGTCACACCTAGGTATTTACGGTTGATAACCTGCTAGATTGTATCAAATTAGTTTTAAATTGTAAACTTTTTTACACAATGAGGATGCGGAAAAAGTCGAAAAATGACATGCGTGAGCGGGAGTTGCGTAGAACTCATTCCCGCTGTTTTTCGAACC
>CALUSF010000051.1 GCA_944323325.1 Candidatus Gastranaerophilales bacterium | reverse complement strand
CTCGTGCAATTGAAAACATAATCAATTGATGAAATAATTATGTTCATTAAAGCCACCTTAGTATCTTCTTGTTTATACCATAAAATAATCCAAACAAAAGCAGTAGTACGAAAACAAACGCCTCAATAACCGCAAACATGCCTAACGAATTTGCAAATACCGCAAACGGATAAAGAAAAACCGTTTCAATATCAAAGATTAAAAACAGTATTGCGTAATTAAAATACTTTATATCAAAATCTATTCTTGCATCATTTTCAGGTACAATGCCGCACTCATAAGTTGATTCTTTCATCCCGCCTTTTCTGCGGTATTGGCACACAAAACCGGCAACAACCATTGCAATCGCAAACAATGTTGACAATATCAAAAACACTCCTAAGCAAACGAGTTCTTTCACCGATTCTACCCTCTTTTAATTATTCTACTAAAAAATTTCATGATATAATAGATATTATTATGTAATATTAAGACAAATTATATGCGACAACAGATTAAGTTTTTATTAGCATTCATAATAATCGGGATTATGTATCAACCGGGCTATGCAATAGTCAAAGGGGGCTTGGAATACCAAATTCCCGTTGATTATACAAAACTTTCACAAGAAGAATTGGAAACAAAAGCAGGATTTTATTATAATCTTGCATTAAAAACCGGAAGTGTTAATGAAGAAATGACGCAGGCGCTTAATCTTTATTCAATTTTAAACACAAAATGCCCCGATAAAATTTTGTATCCGATAAGGCTGGGAATTTTATACGATACAATCGGTATGGATAAATATGCAAAAGGAAATTTATCTAAAGCAATCGGAATCGACAGTACAAATCCGGAAGCCTATTTTTATTTCGGCGAATTTTATTATAAACGCAGCATGTTTAAAAAAGCTTTAAAAATGTATAAAGAAGCGTACAAAAAAGGATATTCAAGACATTATGAAACCTTATACAGGATAGGCGATATTTATGAAAAATTCGGAGATACGGAAGCTTCTTTAAGATATCTGAAACAAGCGTCGGAATTAAGTCCGAACAGCGAACTTGATAATAAAATTATTAAAGTCGAGAATGCACATCAAACCAACAAAGAATATTATTCGGATACAAGAATAAGATTAATTGAAAGATAAAAAAGCTTTACGCATTATGTACGGATGTTTCGCGCAAAAGTTTGTTTGTCAATACAATTTTTGTAAAAAGTAAACGTTAATTTTTGTTAATACGAATCTTTCTCTATTATAACAAGGAGCATGGGCAATTGTAAAAATTTTTCAAAATTCTTTACTTGATAAAAAGATTCAAAAATTATACTATATACACATACCTGAAAGGAGTGATGGCTACAAGACTCGGGGGGAGTCAGAAATAAAAAAAAGATTTATAAATTTTGCACATTTACCAAACACAAATCAATTTATTTTTTATTAAAATCTCAAGAGGAGAGTTTGAGGAAAAAAGAATTTTTGGGGAAGGAGATTATTGGGTTAAGAAGGTTTTCTTTTTATTAAGGGAACCTTTTTTTATTTTATTGATTTAAATTCGTATATGATATAATCAAACTTATGGAAGAAAAAGAACCTAAAAAAATAATCGGCTTGATGTCCGGAACATCCTGCGATTCGGTTGATGCGGGATTGTGTGAAGTTTTTCCGGATTTTTCCGTAAAATTAATCAATGGAATTAATTATAATTATCCTGAGTTTGTCAGAAAAAACTTATTTAAAGCTTTTGACGGAGAAATTTCAATAAAAGAACTGTGTCAATTAAATTTCGCGGTCGGAAAATGTTTTGCCGATGCTGCAAAAATTCTTATCGAAGAATTTGGCAAACCTGATTTTATTTCAAGCCACGGGCAGACAGTTTTTCATTATCCTTATGATGCAAAAATTGATAATATAAATCTGAAAAGCACGCTTCAAATAGGAGAAAGTTCCGTTATAGCGAAAGAAACCGGCTGTATGGTTATATCAAACTTCAGAGAAAAAGATATTGCATACGGAGGACAGGGCGCGCCTCTGGTTTGTTTTGCCGACGAAAAGTGGTTTAAAAACGCGCTTGTCCAAAACATCGGCGGAATCTCAAACGTAACCGTAATATCCGACGGATATCCGACTTACGGATTTGATACAGGATGCGGAAATATTATGATAGATTATTGTATGCGCAAATACTTTTCTAAAGAGTTTGATAAAGACGGACAAACAGCATCCGAGGGTAATATTTGCGAAAGCTGGCTTGACTGTCTTTTGCAGGATGAGTATTATTACTTAAATCCTCCGAAAACAACCGGAAGAGAATATTTTTCACAAAAGTATATTGAAAGTATTTTAAAAATTGCACCGGATAATCCAAAAGATATTATCGCAACATTAACCGCACTTACCGCTAAGACAATTGCACAAGCTTATGAAAGATTTATCAATCACCGGTATGATACGGTAGTTGTAGGCGGTGGCGGTGCTTATAACAAAACGATGATGAAATTTCTAAAAAGCTATCTTCCCAAACATGTTGTTTTAAAAACGCACGAAGATTACGGAATATCAAACAATTTTAAAGAGGTTATGGCGTTTGCACTTTTAGGATATTGTAATTATTATAATATTCCAAATAACCTTCCTTCCTGTACCGGCGCCGAAAAAAGAGTTATATTAGGGAAAGTCACTCCGGCAGCTTAGAATTTTATAGTACTAATCATTCCGATATAAAATCAAAAATATTTTTTAGAACCTCCCGTGCAAATAATTCTTTCATTTTTATTCTTTCGATATCGGAATCAAGTTGAATTTTGTATATTTTAAATTTCGACTTGGTATAAATTGCAGAATACATAAGTCCGACGGGTTTTTCGGCACTTCCGCCGGTCGGCCCTGCAATTCCGGTTGTTGAAACGCATATATCTGCACCCGTTGAGTTATATAAACCGCATGCCATTTCGTAAGCGCATTCTTCACTCACCGCTCCGTATTTTTCCAGAGTCTCCTTTTTAACATTGAGAATTTTATTTTTTGCTTCATTTGAATAAGTAACGAAATTCAGATGAACAAACGCAGAGCTTCCGCTGACATCAGTGAGCTTGGAACTTAACAGTCCGCCCGTGCAGGATTCTGCAGTAGAAATAGTCAAACCTTTTTCCGTTAAAATTTTTGCAATTTTGTATTCCATAACACCCCCGTTTTTATAAAATCGATTTATGTATCTATTTTATGATAAAATATTATAAATTCATTCAGAATTATTAAGGAGAATTATGACAAAAGGTTTAGAATTTGATCCGGGATTTGCACCGTATATATTGGCATTTGGCGGTACGGTAGAATATCTTTATGCAGATATCAACCGATTTAAAAATTTTTCGCAAAGAAAATTAAAATTCAGACAATATTATAAAAAAATGCTTGAAGTTTTTAATAACAATTTAGGTTTCTACATCGGCTGCCTTATGTGGGCAGAATATATTCTTACACAGCCCAAGCAGGAAATATTAAACAACAATTGTCTGGGGCAGGAATATAATGAGGAAGAAAATATCTCGGAAACAGAATTTATGATTAAGTTTTTGGAACTTTTACCTAAAGATGTAAAATATTTTCTCGGCGAAAAATACGAAATTGATAGTACATATATGAAGCTGCTTGAGATGTATAAAGAATTTTTAATTATAAATAAAGGTTTTACGGATTCAAAATATAATACGGATATTAAATTGCCTTCCGGTATAAAAACGGAAGGAGCGGAAACTTTTAAAGATAAAATTAATGAAGTTCTGAAAACGGAAGATTTATCCAAACTCTTAGAATATAAGGATTTATTGGTATGACAAATATTATAAATGTTGCACGCGGAATTGAAAAAGCGGACTTGGTTATTAAAAACGCCAATATTGTTAACGTTTTGTCCGAAGAAATTCATAAAGGTGATATTGCAATCTCAAACGGTATTATAGCAGGTATCGGAGAAAATTATTCCGGAGAAAAAGAAATTGATATTAAAGGAGCTTACGTTACCCCTTCTTTTATTGACGGACACGTTCATTTGGAAAGTTCAATGCTGCTTCCTGGAGAGTTTGCAAAAATTGTGGTTCCCGCCGGAACTACAACAGTAATAATTGATCCGCACGAGATTTCCAATGTTTTGGGACTGCACGGAATAAGTTTTATGCACGAAGCCGTCAAGAATCTTCCGATTGATGTATACACAATGCTGCCCTCATGCGTTCCAGCAACACCGTTTGAAACATCGGGATTTGATTTGAACAGTTATGATTTATCACTTCTCATAGACAAACCCTGGGTGCTTGGAATTGCGGAGATGATGAATTTCCCGGGAGTTTTGAATCTTGATAAGAATGTTATATCAAAGCTTGAACTTGCAAAATCAATGAATAAATGCATTGACGGACACGCTCCGTATTTGCACGGAAAAGATTTGTGCGCATATATAGCAAGCGGGGTTAAGTCCGACCATGAATGCACAACTCCGGAAGAAGCCGAAGAAAAACTCAGGCTCGGAATGTATATAATGATTCGCGAAGGCACTGCCGCAAAAGATTTGGAAGCCTTAATTCCCGTTCTTAAAACCTGTAACACAAGAAAATGCATTTTCGTTACCGATGACAGACATCCGGCAGATTTGAAAGAGCATATAAACGGAATGGTAAGACGTGCGGTCAAAGCGGGAGTAAATCCGATTAAGGCAGTTCAGGTTGCAAGCCTTAATACGGCGGAATATTTCGGACTGAAAAATCTCGGCGCGGTTGCACCGGGGTATAAAGCGGATATGTTAATTTTACCGGATTTGGAAGGTTTCAAACCTGATATCGTAATTAAAAACGGTAATATCATTGCCCAAAACGGAGAATTAACCGTTTCAATTCCGGATACGGAAGCATTCTCAATGCGCGGTTCCGTTAACGTACGCTGGATTACGCCCGAAGATTTCAGAATAAATTCAAACGGAGCAAAAAACGGCACTGCAAAAGTACGCGCTCTGGAAGTAATTCCAAACCAATTGATTACAAAATCCGTTATATCGGAAGTTAAAATTCAAGACGGAAATGCCGTCAGCAATATTGAAAATAACACTCTCAAGATTTGCGTCATAGAAAGACACCGTGCAACCGGAAACATAGGAAAAGGCTTCGTTAAAGGGTTTAATCTAAAATGCGGCGCAATTGCCTCAACAGTTGCACATGACTCACATAATATGATTGTTATCGGAACAAACGATTATGACATGTACACGGCTGCAGTTGCTCTGATAAAATGCCAGGGCGGCAAAGTTGTGGTAAGAGACGGAGAAATAATTTCAGAACTTCCGCTCCCGATTGCCGGCTTAATGTCTGACAGGGATTTTGATTTTGTCGTACAAAAATGCAACGAATTAAATAAAGCCGCACATTCAATCGGCTGTACATTGGAAGATCCGTTTATGACAATGGGATTTCTGTCTTTGCCAGTTATCCCGGAATTAAAAGTTACGGATAAAGGTGTATTTGATACCAATAAACTTGATTTTGTTGATATTTTTAACGTACAAACAAATGCGGAAAAAATAAAAATATCCTAACCTCTGCTTCTGAAATGTTATAAACCTTAACCTACTTTTTTATAATATTTTTATTTGATATAATTTAAGAGCGTAAGGAGCTGGCAGCAGTCTTAATAATTAATCAAGGGAAAGCAGGTCGTTTTGCAGATAAAAGAGAATTTTGAAATAAAAAATTTAACCACTTATAAAATAGGAGGCAAGGTTAGTAAATTATACATGCCGGAAACTCTGGAAGAATTCACGGAAGTTTTGAGAACGACAAAAGATTATATTGTTCTCGGAAGCTGTTCCGACGTTTTGTTTTCATCCAACGGCTTCAGCGGCAGTATAATAATTACAACCGAGATGAAACGCTTTGAAATAAAAGGAACTAAAGTTTATGCAGATTGCGGCGTGAAAGATCCTTTAATCGCACAAAAAGTCAGCGAAGCGTCATTAAGCGGTCTGGAATTCTTAATCGGGCTTCCCGGAACAATCGGCGGTGCGGTTTATATGAACGCCGGAGCTCACGGCCAATGCATTGCGGATGTACTGGTTTCCTGCTGTCTATACGATAAAGAAACCGGAGAAGTTGTTTTTAAACAAAACAGCGAAATGGATTTTTCATACAGGCATTCAATACTTCACAACGGCAGATATATTCTGTTGTCCGCAGAATTTGAGTTATCCAAAAAACCGCCGGAAGAAATAAAAGAGCTTATGGACAGAAATCTTACATTCAGGAAAACTATTCAGCCTTCTCTTGCAAATCCCAATGCCGGCAGCGTATTTAAAAATCCTGAAAATGATTCTGCAGGCAGACTTCTGGATAAAGCAGGCGTAAAAAGTTTTGATATGCCAAATGTAAAAGTTTGGGATAAACACGCTAATTTTATTATTAATAAAGGAAACGCAACATCGGAAGACGTGCTTGAACTTATGGTAAAAATGTATCAAGCCGTAAAAAATATGTATACAATTGAATTAAAACCGGAAATTATTTTTATCGGCGATAAGACAAAGAAAGAGGAAGAATTATGCAATATACTATACAAAACAAAGACGCAAAAATAGCCGTACTGTGCGGAGGAATGTCTTCAGAAAGAGAAATTTCGCTCCGCTCCGGGAAAAATTGTCTGGGAGCCCTGCACAGATTAGGTTATAAAAACGCACAAATAGTTGACGTATCGCCGAATATTATGGAAGATTTAAAGGGATTTGAATACGCATACAACACACTCCACGGCAAATACGGTGAAGACGGCTGCATACAGGGAGTTCTTGAAATTATGAAAATTCCGTACACCGGATGTGGCGTCATGTCCAGCGCAATTTGTATGAACAAAGAGTACACAAAACGTATTTTAAGGAATACAAATGTTAACCTTATAAAATCCGCTTACGTTCTTCCGAATGAAGATCCGGTTAAGAAAATTCAGGATTTGGAATACCCGCTGATGGTTAAACCCGTATCCGAAGGTTCCAGCTTCGGAATGAGCAAAGTTATATGCGACGGCGAGCTTTATGAAGCCGTAACAAAAGCCAGAAAATACAATAAAGAAGTTCTTATTGAAGAATTTATCGACGGATTTTTTGTAACGGTAGGTGTATTGGAAAAAGATAAAAAAGCTTTTGCAACAGAAATTCTTGAAATCAGAACAAAAACCGAATGGTATGATTTTGAAGCAAAATACACTCAAGGTATGTCAGAATTTATTGTTCCCGCAACGGGCCTAAGCAAAGAGGCAAGCGAAAGAACAAAACAAATGGCTGTGGAAGCGCACAATGCCGCCGGCTGCTCCGGAGTTTCACGAGTAGATTTTATGATAAAAGATGATACTCCGTATTTCCTTGAAATTAATACAAATCCGGGAATGACCGACACAAGTGATTTGCCGGCACAAGCAAAAGCGTGCGGAATAGATTATGACACATTAGTATTAATGATACTAAACAGCGCGGGATTAAACAAATAATGTCAAATGAGACTCATACGAGATATCATCAAAACAGACGGCTGCAACAAATTAAAATGCAGCGGAAAATAAGGCATTCTCAAAGACGTCTGCGGCAGCTGCGCGCAGTTTGGAAACTGTTTATTATAATATTTTTGATAGCTTTCGGTATTTTTATCCTGAAAATGCCGCAATGGAGACTGCATTCAAATGCTTTTGACAACCTGGGAAGTCCCGCGCTGGAAATTGTTAATAACAGAATTGTTCCTTCTCAAAAAATTCTTTCCGCACTCAGAAGAAATCAGGTACCGTTAAGGCCGATATTCTTAGTCAAAACCGATAATTTGAAAAAAAGCATCACGCAGCTGGAACCGGTTAAAGATGTCTATATAAGGCGTTTTTGGTTTCCCGCAAGATTACAAATTATTGTAATAGAAAGGACTCCTGCTATTACTATTTCACCTGACATTGAAGTAGCTCCTATAGCTTTTTTCTCTTCTGACGGAAAGCTTATCGGGCGCGAATATATGCCGTTGAGCGATGATTTTAAGACCGTAAAAGTCATTACTTACGGAAGCGGTGATGATTACAGAAACTGGGACAAAACAAAAGTTATCAATTTCAAAAAACTTGCCGCAACCGTAGAAATGGATTCCGGGGAAGAAGTTGAATACATAGATTACAGAAACCCTAAAGACGTTTATGTAAAAATCCCGACGGCCAATATAAGACTCGGAAGTTTTAATGCGGGAACATTTGATAAAATTCACAGAATTCCGTCACTCCTTCCTCAGGTTAAAATGCTTAATAAAAAAGTTAAATATATCGACCTAAGGTGGGATACAAATTATATCAAGCTGGATGAATAAATGCCAGAAAGTGTTTATATTCATATACCGTTTTGTAAATCAAAATGTAAATACTGCTCTTTTGTGTCATTCAATAAACCCGAACTTATAAGCAGTTATACACAGGCACTTCTAAGGGAAATCGATAAGTTTTATAACAATGAACCGCTCAAAACTTTATACTTGGGAGGCGGAACTCCATCATTGTTATCTCCGGATATATTAAAGATAATTTTGTCACGATTCAATATTGCTTCTCAGACGGAAATTACTCTTGAACTAAATCCCGATGACGCTTCCCGGGAATATTTAGAAAATTTGCACGCAATCGGGATAAACCGCTTGAGTATCGGCTCTCAAACTTTTGATGATAAAATTCTGAAAACTATCGGAAGAAGACATTCCTCCTGTGATATAAAAGAATCCGTTCTTATAGCAAAGCAAGCCGGTTTTAAAAACATAAGTCTGGATTTGATATACGGTCTTCCGGGGCAAACAATTGAAAGTTTAAAACAGGATTTGGAGAAATTTCTGGAGCTTAAAATTCAGCATATTTCGACTTACGGGCTTAAAATCGAAGAAGGCTCCGCCTGGTTTAAGAATCCTCCGGAGATTCCGGAGGACGATACTCAAGCCGATATGTATGAACTAATAAATAATATTTTGGAAAAACAGGGTTTCATAAGATATGAAGTAAGCAATTTTGCAAAAAAAGGATACGAATCAAAACACAATCTAAATTATTGGAATAATGAAGAATATTACGGTTTCGGCACCGCAGCACACGGTTACATTAACGGAATAAGATATTCAAATTTTCAAACAATTGAAGAATATATCAAAAATCCTTTTTCACATGACAAAGAAAAAATTTTAACAAATAATGAAAAACTCGAAGAAGAAATCTTTTTGGGGTTCAGAAAACGTGACGGCATAAATACGAAAAAAATTAAAAATAAATACGGCATCGACTTTGAAAAAAAATACCGCCCGATTTTAGAAAAATATGCGGACTTTATGGCAAAAACCCCGTCCGGATATTGTTTAAACCTGCAGGGTGTACTTTTAAGCAATGTTATTCTTGCCGAATTTATGGAAACAGATTTTAATTAATAAACAAGTCCATTTTAAGATAATTCTGTGTTAAAATTAATAAAGAATAGTTAATGAGGTTTTAATGTACGAATTCCCTTTTGAATTAGACGAGTTTCAAAAAGAGGCTTGCAAGTGTATATCCGACGGAAAAAGTGTAGTTGTATGCGCTCCGACCGGTGCGGGGAAAACCGTTATAGCGCAGCATGCAATTCACTGCGCATTAAAAGAGGGGAAAAAAGTCTTCTATACAACACCTCTAAAAGCTTTATCCAATCAAAAGTACAATGATTTTTCCGAAAAATACGGCGCCGATAAAGTAGGCCTCTTAACCGGCGATACTTCAATTAACAGAGGCGGACAAATTGTCGTCATGACAACCGAAGTTTTCCGTAATATGCTTTACGGAACGAATTTCGGCTCCGTAACAGACAATTTAAAAGATGTAAAATACGTTATTTTAGACGAAGTTCACTATATGAACGATGAGCAGCGCGGAACCGTTTGGGAAGAAAGTATTATATACTGCCCGACAAATGTGCAAATTATAGCTCTCTCCGCAACCGTTGCTAACGCGGATAAACTCACGGAATGGATTAATACGGTACATTCAAAAACAGAACTCATAAATACGGATTTCCGTCCCGTACCTTTAAGATTTTATTACTTTGATTCCTCGCAGCCGCATACTTTATTACCGCTTTTAACTCCGAGCGGCGCCTTAAATAAAAGAATTAAACCCGAAAAAAAAGTATTTCAAAGAGGAAAAACAGTTCAAAAAAGAAATGTTGTCAAAGATGTCGTAAGAAATTTGCATGAGCAAAATATGCTGCCTGCAATATATTTCACATTCTCAAGAAAAAAATGTGATGAACAAATGGAAAACTGCGCGTCGCTCTGCCTTGTAACTCCCCAAGAACAGGAAGAGATAAGACAAATCATCGACGAATACATCGCGGAAAATCCGTATTTATACAAAAACAAGCATATTGAATACTTGCTTCTGGGAGTTGCCTCCCACCATGCCGGACTTTTACCGGGCTGGAAAGTTCTTGTTGAAAAATTATTTCAAAAAGGTTTGATAAAAGTTGTTTTTGCAACCGAAACTCTTGCTGCAGGTATAAACATGCCGGCACGTTCAACGGTCATAAGCTCTATCAGCAAACGAACCGACAGCGGACACAGAACGCTTACACCGAGTGAATTCCTGCAAATGTCCGGAAGAGCCGGCCGCAGAGGTATGGATGAAATAGGATACGTTGTTATTGTCGGCTCGCCTTTCCAAACACCCGAAGAAGTCGCAGAACTCGTATTAAGCGAAGCCAATCCGCTTGAAAGCAAATTTTCTCCCAGTTATTCCATGGTATTGAATCTTCTGCAAAGATTTACGCTTGATGAAGCGAAAGAACTCGTGCTGAAAAGTTTCGGCTATTATTCATCTAACTCACGAATTGAACCGCTTTTAATTATGCACGATATGAATAACGAAAAGATACAAGAATGCAATTCTTTCAAATGTCAGTATAATAAAACCCACGAAGATTTGCTTGAATATAATAAAATAAGAGAAATATACGTTCAAAACCGGCGTATTTTTAAAACAATTCAAAAACAGGAAAAAAAGAAAAATCGTCCGTTATCTGATGACGCTGCGGAATTTGGCAGACAAACCAAAATGATGCTTCAGAAAATGCACTCTTATGAATGCGATACATGCAAGTTTTTTAAAAAACACATGAAAGCTCTTGATGTACTTGCAAGATATGAAGCAAAACAAAAAGCTTTAGACAAAGAAATCGAAAAACAAAAAGATATTTTCTGGAACAAATTCTTATCACACAGGGCAGTTTTAGCGGAATACGGCTATTTGAAAGATGATTATCCGACAGAACAGGGAATTACAATTTCGCAAATTCGCTCCGAAAATGAACTATTCCTTGCAAAAGTAATCTTTTCAGATGTATTGGAAGGCCTTACACCTGCAGAACTTGCAAGTGTTATATGCGCTATTACGACAGAAGATATGAGAGCGGATTTATATTCCCAACTCCCGCTATCACCTACTGTAAGAAAAAGACTTAATAAAATTAAAGATATAAGACGTGATTTAGATAAAAAACAGAAAAATTATGATGTGGAAGACCCTATGTATATCAACGGCTTCTACTCCCCGCTTATAGAAATGTGGGTAAACGGCGCCGAGTGGGATGATATTGTTGACCAGATTGATATGGGAGAAGGCGATATTGTAAGATGCTTCAAACGGGTTATTGATGTTTTAAGACAATTCTGCACAATATCTAATATACCTGAATCTTTGGTATTTACGGCAAGAGAAGCCATAGAAAAAATTCAGAGAAGTCCTATTGATATTGATTAAATTTATCTGGGGAATATAATATCCACAATTTTATCACCGAATTTATAAAAACCTTTCTCCTCACAAGACAAATCAAATTTGGCTGGTTTTTTGGGAGCAGGGGTTACACCCGGCTTTTTTAATTGAGATATTTTTGCAACAGAAATAGGTTTAATTTTCATAATTTACCTTACCGCCAATTATACGTACGATAAATTAAAAACCTCTGAAAAAAATAATTTGCTATTCCTCCGGAACTTCTATTTCAACATCATCAACATCTTCTTCTTTTTTAATAATGTCAATTACGTTTTTTGCCATTTCCTTAGCAATAACACCTCTTGTTGAAGCGGGGCAATTTTGCAAAAGACTGATTGCCGTTCTTAGAGTTCCGTCCAAATCGTACCACCTGCCATGTTTAGAATCATCAAGAACATCCTCTGTAGCAGAGACAATATCTTCAACGGATTCGTATTCGGAATTTGCCAGGTGGTGCTCAGTTATTATCTTAATAAGATTTAATGCTACTTTAATTTGTGTTTCGTCATCAGATTCTTCCAATGTTTTCATTGCGGAAGACAAAACAGGATCTTTGTCATACCAGCGTCTTGTATTTGTCGTAAATTCTTCCTTCATAAAACCTCCTGATAACCTTTTACACACTTTTATGTGTTCATTATATAATAGTTTTTTCATTTTGTAAAATATTATATTATTGCGCGCAAGGTCTGCAAAAAACTAAAAAGCATTTAGAATAAAAGTATTTATTGCTTTTTAATTTCATTCATACTAGAATATTGCTAATGTGTAACCGGGTTGGAATTAAAAACCTTACCGGTGGTAGTAATATAAATTAAGGAGAAAAAAATGACATCAAAAAAATTTTTGTTCACTTCCGAATCAGTTACGGAAGGTCATCCGGACAAAGTATGTGACCAAATTTCAGACGCTATTTTGGACGAATTTTTAACAAAAGACCCCCAGGCAAGAGTTGCTGCAGAAACTACGGCAACAACAGGTATGGTGCTTGTATGCGGTGAAATTACATCAAATTGTTATGTTGATATCCCGCAAGTAGTCAGAAATACCGTAAGAAATATAGGATATGCGGGAACAGCCGGCGGCGGCTTTGATTGCGATACTTGCGCAGTACTTACTAGTATTGATGAACAATCAGTAGATATTGCCGGCGGAGTTAATAAAGCTTTGGAAAGCAGAAGTGAAAATGCTGATACATCTACAAGTGAAACTTCCGATATAGGTGCAGGCGACCAGGGTATTATGTTCGGTTACGCTTGTAATGAAACCCCTGAGTTAATGCCGCTGCCGATAAGCCTTGCACATAAACTGTCATACAGGTTAGCGCAAGTCAGAAAAGAAGGAATTTTGAATTATTTAAGACCGGACGGCAAATCTCAAGTTACCGTTGAATATGTAGACGGAAAGCCGGCAAGAATTCATACCGTATTACTTTCAACGCAACATTCGGCAGAAATTAACGGAATAAGCGATAACTCAAAAGTTCAAGCTATAATACAATCAGACTTGAAAAGATGCGTTATAGATTACGTATTTGAAACAGAATCTATAAAACCAGATTCTGAAACAATAATCTTAATTAATCCGTCCGGAAGATTTGTTGTCGGCGGACCTCAAGGCGATTCTGGACTAACAGGAAGAAAAATTATTGTTGATACATACGGCGGATATTCACGCCACGGCGGCGGAGCATTTTCCGGCAAAGATCCGACAAAAGTTGACCGCTCCGCAGCTTACGCGGCTAGATACGTTGCTAAAAACATCGTGGCTGCAGGACTGGCTGAAAAATGCGAAATTGAATTAGCTTACGCAATCGGAGTTGCAGAACCTGTATCTATTTTTGTAGATACTTTCGGTACAGGAAAAATTTCGGATGATGAAATATCAGCACTGGTTCGTTCTAACTTTGATTTGAGACCTGCCGCAATTATATCAAATTTTGATTTAAGAAATCTGCCTGCTAAAAACGGCGGCAAATTCTATCAAAAGCTTGCGGCTTACGGTCACGTAGGACGTACTGATTTAACAGTTCCGTGGGAACAGCTTGATAAGGTTGATGCCTTAAAAAAGTCAATAAATAGCTCGTCTTACGCAATGTGCTAATGTACTAAAAAATAATACAAGGAGGGTGACTTACTATAAGTCACCCTTCTTATTACTGCAAAAAAAAACTTGAGCTGTTGACTCAAGCGAAAAAAGGGAAAAGGGATTAAGAAAAGGAATTAATTTCGTCTTACA
>CALUSF010000050.1 GCA_944323325.1 Candidatus Gastranaerophilales bacterium | reverse complement strand
TATACAATTAGCAATATGAAGCAAACTATTTCATCAGAGGATGGGCGAGGAGGACTATTTGGTAGTATACAATCAGTGGCAGTTGTTAAAAACCTTAACTTGTCAAATTCAACGATTACAGTGACTGGTTCATCAGAAGATTGGTTATTTGTAGGTCTTCTGGCAAGCGCATCGCTGGGAACCATATCCGGAGTCAAGATTTCTAATTCAAGAATATATTCTCCAAGTGATCTAAATAAAAACTTTTATGTAGGCGGGCTTGTAGGTACAATGACCAGCGGTACCATAACAAGAGTGTCTACTTCCGGAGTGACACTTGATTTAGCGAAGGCCACAGCTGTCGGCGGTTTGTTGGGAGATATAATACCCTCTGAAAATAGCGGCGATACCTTAGAATTATCTTCCGGCTCTGTAGGAACAACCATAACAACAGATAGCGGGAATTACTGGAGCGGCGGTGTTGTCGGTGTTATTAGCGGTTCTAACGGCGGGAAAACAATAAATATAAAAGATATTAGAGTTAACGCGAATATGACAATTCCGGGAGCACCTTATCTAACCAGCGGAGTAGCTAATTTCCAAATAAATGCTTCAGCCGCTTATAATATTAATATAAGTAATATATATCTCACCGGAAGTATGGATGTTGGAGGAGGCACGTTGGCCGGTATAATGTGTTTTGACGGCGATACCGGTATGTCGGTTTCAACACGCAGTACAATAAAAATTTCAGGTACAGTTAATAATATCACTATGAATAATCCTTATGGTACGTATGACATTACTAACTTTGCCAAAACTGACGGAACCACTTATGCATCACAGATATCTTTAACCAGCATTTATAGCGACCTAAATACTGCATTCGCATCAGTCGCAGAAAGCTTCGGATTCAGTTCCTCCAAATGGAATCTTCAAAACGGTTCTGTTCATGTTTATAATGACTATGCATATATGAAATACAATCTAAGTACAGGAGCTGTTTCTACTTCCGTTCAGTTTACCGGTACTAGCACGGTATCAAGTATTGCAGCACAAACGGATTATTCATTTAATGAGGATTCCGGCTATATGAGCACTTATGCTATCTCAAATTATCTCTATCATGGCATAGGTGATACATTTAAGACATTGAGTGGTAGTTCGCTTGGTGCCACTTTAACCGTCAATACGACGATGTCTCTGAACAATGATACAACTATGGCCAATCTGGGCTTGAAAACATCAAAATATTATATTACCGTACGACAAGACGGTACATTACGGACGGTAACTGTCCGCTCAACTGATACCATTAGCAGTATGTTATCAAAACTGGCAGATTACGGTATAACAGGCTCGGTATCAGGCGGCGGACTCACTCTTGAAGGCTCTGACAGCAGCTACATTACCGGTATGTCATTAAACTTGCGGAATGCCTTGGATATACGGGGTACAGGAAGCGGATACACCTGGAAAACAAGCGTGTCGTCAACATCAACTAATACTGACTCAAAAGAGTTGTCAAATGAAACCGTTAATACATTAACAACATCAACTACCTTCTCTGAGCTTGGTATTACTTCAAATCAGTATATCACGGTAAGAGATAACGGAACTTCAAGAGTAGTTACTGTTACATCATCCTCAACCGTTTCGGATATGATATCCAAACTCGCCTCTTACGGCATAACAGCATCGGTATCCGACGGTAAACTTACACTGGAAGGCGACGAAAACAGCTATATTACAAGTATTTCCTCATCTCTTAAAAACGCTCTGGATTTGCAGGCCGGAAACGGATATACATATTCGACTTCAAGTGAATGGCATTATTCAAACGAGACTTCAAGCTCACCTATTACATACGAAGAAAGCTATACATTAAAAAACTCAACCACAATGGGCGATTTAGGCATCTCTTCAGAACAATATATTACAATTAATGACAACGGAACCTCAAGAGTAGTTACGGTTTCATCATCATCTACCTTGAGTAATATGCTCTCCCAGCTCTCAAATTACGGTATAACAGGCTCGGTATCAAACGGCTACCTGACTTTACAAGGCTCTGCAGACAGCTATATTACCGGTATGTCAACAAGTCTTAAAAACACCCTGAAACTAAGTGTCGGAAGCGGAGATACATATTCGACTTCAAGCGATTATCACTATTCAAACAATACTTCAAGCTCGCCAATTACATACGAAAAAAGTTTTACATTCAAAAACTCAACCACAATGGGCGATTTAGGCATCTCTTCAGAACAATATATTACAATTAATGACAACGGAACCTCAAGAGTAGTTACGGTTTCATCATCATCTACCTTGAGTAATATGCTCTCCCAGCTCTCAAATTACGGTATAACAGGCTCGGTATCAAACGGCTACCTGACTTTACAAGGCTCAACAGACAGCTATATTACCGGTATGTCAACAAGTCTTAAAAACGCCCTGGGGCTGCAGGTCGGAAGCGGGTATACTTATCAATCTCAAAACGGATATATATATTCAATAGATTCTTCCGATGCTGTTGAGTATACTAAAAACGTAACTGTTACAGGCTCCACAACAGCAGGTGATCTGGGAATTACATCAAATCAGTATATCACGGTAATAAACAACGGAACTTCAAGAATCGTTACCGTTAACGCGTCTTCAACTATAGATAATATATTGTCGCAACTCTCATCCTACGGTATCGACAGTTCTCTGTCAAACGGCAGACTTTCTCTAGAAGGCTCAGATACAAGCTATATTACCGGTATATCCTCAACTCTTGCAAATGCGCTCGGCCTCCAAGCCGGAGACGGGAATACCTACACAACATCCGTTTACACGGGAAGCTACAACTCATCTTCCGACCCGCAATACGTTGAGGAATCAAACTATATTACCGAAACTACACGCCTGAGCGATATATACGCAGGCTTTAGCGGCGCAACTATCGCAGTAAAAAATACAAGCGGTTCAACGGTAGGTTACGTAACACTGAATTCAAGCGACACGATTGAGGACATGCTCGATAAACTCGCTGCCCAAGGTATCAGCGGAAACGTAAATTCAACCGGCAGAATTACACTCTCAAGCTCCAACGGATACAGCATTGAGGATTATAACGGAGCGTCCGGTCTGCTGTCCGCTCTGAAAATCGGCTCTGCCACATATACAACAACCAACGGAGCAACTACAAATACCGATTCGTCTCAACAAAAATATAACGATAATACGGCCGCTTCCGTAAATGACAGGCTCGGAGATCTCCTCGATAACGTTTCCTCCGGCGGAATCTCAAGTTCCGGATATGATATTACTTTGTTTAAAAATGATTCGTCACAAATAAGCCATACTTTCTCTGCAAACAGTACAATCCAAGATGTTATTGACTGGCTCGAAACTCAAGGTGTTGAGGTTGAAACCGCTCAAGCTTCACCCTCCGGATACTTGAAATTAAATATAACATCTTTCGGTGATAACACAAATATTACCGGCGGATTAGCAGACTTTTTATTCAGTGCCGGCGGAACTGATGAATACACAACTACAACTTCTTTCGCATCAACAACAACATCCACAAATCTCGGAGCCCAAAGCGGCGCAATTATGTCTGACAGCTCTCTGCTCGCAGATTTCGGAATTACAGGCGGTAATATAAAAATTGTACAAGACGGTATAACTTCAGTTATAAACCTTGACTTGGACAATATCTCAACAGTAAAAGATTTTAGAGACCTATTATCAGGATACGGATTTAATACCTCGGTTACCGGCGACGGAAGACTGTCAATAACGGCTTCCGGAAACACTTATCTTGAATCCGTCTCCGGCGGTTCCAATATTATTGATATATTGGGATTGGATAATATGGAATATGTCGGACTCTCACAAAGTTCCGGTGAACTCCAAGATACAGCCGAACAATCATCATACGTAAGCAGCGAACCTGTAGAGGTTATTGAAACTTCATCACAAACAGCCCATGCAGACCGCGACACCTTGTTATCGGATTTGGGCATAACCTCCGGCGAGTTCTATGTCTACAACAACGGCGTAAAATACACAGCCCTCATATCTTCCGACGATACATTAGGCTCTTTGATGAATACACTAAACAGCTTCGGACTCCAAACAAGCTTAACCGAAGGCGCAGACGGAAGCGTTCTGAGAGTTCTGGGAAGCGGAGATTCATACGTCGCAAAATCAAACAGCGCAGCAAATGCCTCCAACGTTGTGGACGTCCTCTTCCCGAACGGAATTGAAACTTCCAAAACATACACCGGAACAGAACAAACTTCCCAAGAAGTAACTACGTACACGCCGGTTACCGAAGATACACTCCTTAGCGAATTCGACCAAGGTTTGTTGGCCGCTCAAGGTGATTTATCAGTAACGTTTAACGGTGTAACAAGTACAATTAAGATAGAATCAGATGAAACCTTCGGTTCATTGCTCGAAAAATTCAGAGCTCTGGGTGTTGAAGCAACACTTAGTGACGGCCAAATAATGCTTCAAAGCGGATACAATACGTTTACAATAAACACGGACGGCACGACATCAAACCTTCAGGCAACAATAGGGCTTGTCTACCAGGATGATTTGGGCGGATATGTAGCAAGCAGCGATACCGTTTTATCAACTGTTACCACGGTAGAAGAAAGAACACTTTCCGTTGCAAATTACGCTGACGGTTCAACGCAGCTCGGAAGTTTAAATATATCGGACGGAACCTTAACCGTATACAAAGACGGTCAGCGCGCAGTAATACAAGTTAATTCAAACGAAACATTCGATGATTTGCGTTCGAGATTAGCAAGCGCATTCAGTGATTTGGATTTGAGATTTGATGACGGATATTTAACGATATTTTCAAAAGACGGCAGTGTAATAGATGTCGGAGCGACAACCGACACGAGTAACTTCTCCGCAATAACCGGTATATCTAAAAATGCGGAAACCGGTGAAGTAGTAAGTGCAAGAGAGTTATACCGCGTAAACGGAGATTCCGTATTGACACAATCCGGTTTATTCAGAACGGGTACAGTAACAGAAGGAACTTTCACTATTGGTGATGCAACGTTTACAATAGGTGCGACCACGACATTATCAGATATAATTTCGCAGATAAATACTAATGATGACGCTAATGCCACGGCTTATTGGGATAATGTGGACGGCAAGCTTGTAATACAGTCTCGTACGACCGGTGCTGCGTTGGTAAACATAGAAGCCGGAACCAGTAATTTTACTGATATAATGGGCTTTACTACATCTGAGTGGAATGCTGACGGTTCTTTGGATGTAACGAGAATGAACATATCAAACCAGCAGCTTGGTTCAAACGCTCGTGTAACGATAAACGGAACGACATACACAGCGATGTCAAATACAATAACGAGTGATATTTCGAGAATAAAGGGTTTAACGATAAACTTACACGGTTTAACGGAAGGCAGTGCAATAACGTTGACGGTAGAACGTGATAAAGAGACGTTAGCGAATGCGATATCAGATGTAGTTGATTCTTATAATGAGTTGATGAATAATGTGGACGAATCTATCGCTATAGACGGAGATTTGCATAGTGAATCAACGTTAAAACTAATCAGAAACCAGCTTCGCAGCTTTATGACGAGTTCTGATGTTGGTGCTACAGTGTTCAGGAATTTGGATTCCATCGGTATTTCTGTTGCGGATGCAAGTGCAAACAATATATCCACGTCAACGGAGAGTATAGTATATTTAACATTTGATAAGGATAAATTCCTTGAGGCTTACGAGGCTGATCAGACGGCGGTAAAAGAGTTGTTAATCGGCGGCGATAATAACCAGGGCATATTCACTAAGGTTGAAGAGTTGGTAGAATCGGCACTTCAGAGTGTAACAGGTTATTTTGATATAGCAGATACTTCGTTTACACGTGAGATAAACAGGATTGACGATAAAATTACGAAGGCAAATGCGGAAATAGAACGCTACAGAGAAAGACTTGAGGCTAAGTTTAACTCTATGGATTTGTTGATTGCGCAAATGCAGCAGCAATACAGCTCTTTCCTCACGGTGTAAAAACGGAGGGCTACCCTTCAGTTTTGTGGGTTAATTGAAGCATAAAAGTTACCGGCCCGTCATTTATCAATGATACATCCATCATAGCGCCAAAACTTCCCGTTGCGGTTTTAATCCCCAGAGAAGAAACTTCTTTTACAAAAGATTCGTATAATTCGTTTGCAATATCGGGAGGCGCAGATTTATCAAAGCTCGGGCGTGTACCCTTTTTGCAATCACCGCATAGCGTAAATTGTGATACGATAAGCATTTCGCCTTGTATATCAATTAAAGACCTGTTCATCTTATCATTTTCATCCGGGAAAATTCTTAAATTTACAATCTTTCCGGCAAGTTTCTTTACTTCTTCAAGGGTATCACCCTTTTCAATTCCCACCAGTGCTAAAATTCCCTTGCCTGTCGCTGAATACAGCTTTCCGTCTATTGTTACGGATGCACTTTTTACCCTCTGGATTAAAACTTTCATTCCAATTCTCCGATAGTCTGTTTAATCGTTTTTTCCACGACAGTTATTTTTCTCACCGCCCGTGCATAATACAGCGCAAATTTTTCCTCTATCGTATTTATAACCTCCGGCGTAAATTCTTTTGCCATTTTCATTTCGTACTCGATATCAATCCTCTCTCCAGCCGTAATGTAGCCATATACTGAATTTTTATACTTTTCTGTAAGTCCGTAATAATGAACGGAAAGTTTTTTTAATGTTTTAAGAACCGCTGCAGTTACATTTTTATACCTCTTCAAATCATTTTTTAATGATTTAAGTATACTTTGTCCGTTTTCAACATCTTTGGATGCACATGCCAGCAGTTTCAACATTTCATCCAGTTCTTTTTTTATCTCCGGAATATCAAATTTATAATCCGCCGATACATTCCCGTTTACAATAGGAGCAGTATCTTTTAAAGCATCCTCAAGCGGCATATTTTTAAATCCGTCAATTTGAGCACCTACAAGTGATGTGTTTATATAGTTTATGTCCGGAAACATCTCCGTATATTCGGTTAAAGGTTTAACAAAGGCCGCGTATACACTCTCTGTTGGGATTTTGTCTCCGTTAATGCCTTTTACATAATACAAAGATTTATTCAAATTAATAAGTCTGTTTGATGCCGCCCGTTTTCTTGCTTCCAAATCGGTGGCATTACTTATGGCATCCACAAATTTATTAAAATCCTTTGCTACGATTTCCCACCTCTTAAGTTCATTATTATATCGGCATTCCAAATCCTTATAAGCAGAATCTTTGCTGTAACATTGCCCTTCAATATACGCTAAATCTTGTCCGACAAGCACAATTTCGGAACATCCCAAAATTCGGGCAACATTTATTGCAGTATAAGAAACAGTACCCTTTGACCAATATTCAGAAAGGTTTTCTTTAATCATATTTCCCCAAATAGTATTAATAGGCATATTTGCCGCTATATGAGAAAATATATTTTTATAACGGAATTTTCGGAGGTTCGGATGCGAATAAGGTTCCGTTATAAAATTAACATCAGATAAATCAAGCCCTTCAATTTGTTTTGACGAATCATAAGCCTCTATTATACACAAAAAATCCGGTTTAATATTATGCCTTGCAAGAGTTTTCATTGCAGTTCCGACAACAATTAAAACAATATTGTCACGATATTTTTTTATTGTCTCAATATTTCTGTCCAATGTCGGCCCGGCAGACACAACAACCGCGGTATTACCTTTGTAAAAATCTTTAATCGACGATAAAGGCGGCTCTTTTACAAGTTGCGGAATATTTGCCAGCATATTCACTATTAACGGATAAAATCTTTGTTTCGTATACTTTAAATCCAACTCGTATGAACCGACCATACTTAGAAGCTTTTCCACAAAGCTATTAAATTTTGTCTCATCAAGAGTTCTGTATGCCGGTGTTGAAAGCACAAGCGGAGTATTTTTTGTATTGGATTTCATATATATATACTCCCCGCATTTTTCAATAGAAGATGCAATATATACATTCTTTTTTAAAATATACTCGGAAAAATCAACAAGCCTGAAAACTACATACAGAATATTTAAATCCGGTTCATACAGAATTACCGTACCTTGTGAATTTCCCGCCGCAATCTGAAATAAATACCCCAATCCCAAACCATATATAACACTTATCGTAACCGGAGTATTTTCCGCCCTGAAAAATATCTCCTGCGCCTCAGCAAGCGGATTCTCTTTATTATGAAGATAAATATTCTTATATATAATATTATAAAAACCGTTTTCATTAACCGGCTGAGGTACATCCGTTAATATATGGGTTGCAATTTTTTGAGCAAGCTCTTTATCTTTTTGAGCCAAAGCATTAATATTTTTTTCAAAAATACTACTCATTATTATACCGGCCTCTCAATTGTCCGCACGCAGCATCAATATCCGCACCCCGTTCCAGTCTTACCGTAACTTTTTTACCAGAATGTTCAAGAAGATATTTGAATTTCATAATATCTCCGTTGGAAGGTTTTTTGTAATCATTCTCTTTTACGGAATTATAAGGTATAAGATTTATGTTGCATTTCAAATCTTTCAAAAAATATGCTAATTCTTTAGCGACAGAAACCGTGTCATTAAATCCGTGAATTAAAATATATTCAATCGTAATCCTCCGACCGGTTTTTTCTATATAATTAATCAAAGCTTTCTTTAGTTCAGTAAGCGGATACCTGTTTTCAATAGGCATAATCTCTTTTCTCAATTCATGATTAGGCGCATGTAAAGATATTGCAAGCGTAGATTGCAGCTGTAAATCCGCAAGCTTTAAAATCCCCGGAATTATACCGCTCGTTGATATGGTAATTCTTCTTGCACCGATTTGAAAATCATTATTAAAAATATCCAGAGCGTTTAAAACATTATCAAGATTAAGCAGCGGTTCACCCTGTCCCATAAAAACTATGTTAGTTACTTTCAATCCCGTATCGCGCTGAATTGTAAGAACCTGTTCAATAATTTCGGAACTTGTTAAATTTCTTTTAAACCCGCCCTTTCCAGTAGCACAAAAAGAACAATTTACGGCACAGCCAACCTGAGAACTTACGCACGCCGTCAGATTCGCCCTGTTATCAAACCGCATAAGAACAGTTTCCACACACTCACCGTCAGGATATTCAACTAAGTACTTTATGGTTCCGTCACTGCTTACCTGTTTGGTTTTAATTTTTGTATCCGTTACCTTTGCAATTTGTTTTAACCGTTCTCTGAAATCCTTAGAAAGGTTTGTCATCTCATCAACAGAACTTACGGATTTTGCATAAATCCAGTTATGAATCTGTTTTGCACGGAATTTTGTAGCTTTCATACTTTCCGTGAGTTTTTCCAATTCATCTAATGTCATTCCGGAAAGAGTTATCATTATTGCAGCTTACCTTTATAAAAATCAATTATATCAACTTTAGCCTTAAGAAGCATCGCATCGTGCGAAATTTCCTCCTTCCAGGCATTAAATGCGCAGGTTGAAGGGATTAATTTAAGAGGATTATGCGGAAAATTTTTGCAAATATCGGGACGGTTATCATAATCCGAACAAAGGTTATCTTTCAATTTCGGGCAATAGTAATAATATACTTTTTCATCTCTTATAATATCATTGATTAATTTGAAAAATTCAGGGTTAGCATTTTTTGCATCTTCTTCCGTTTCATAAGGAACAAAAACAGACACAAAATCCCGTGAGAATTTATCCCCCCTGCTTGCCCTCTGTTTAAGCTGTTCATAAGAATACTCGCTTGTTGCAAGCTTACAGCAGGCCGCACATTTATTGCAGGTATACTCGTTTTTTTTATCCATCATATTTTTATACACTGCTTTTAATTTTTGCCTGTAATCGCCGGCAAGAAAAGTTAAAATCTGAAGCTGCCAATCTCTGTATGCACAAATAGGCGGAAACGGCGTAAAAACATCTTTTTTTTCAATTTTACATTCTTTTACACTGCATTTTTCACACGGATTTTCTGGTTTAAATGCATTAACTTCCCTGCGGATACTTTCTGCAGCTTCAATAAAAATTTTTTCATAATTATTTTTCAAATTATCATACTGGGAAGCTAATGGTGTTGTATTGTTAGAAAAAAAATTATTCATATATCAGATAATATCACAGATTACCCGTATCGGCAATGAGAATCCGCTTTAAACAGTTAAAATAATTAGGCATAAAGAAAGGATAAAATTATGTCAACAGAAAAATTACAACTATACAAATGTGAAGTATGCGGGAATCTGATACAAGTAATTGTACCGAGCTATGGAGAACTTGTATGCTGTTCTCAACCGATGAAATTACAAACCGTGCAGCATGATTCGACGGAAATGGGAGAAAAGCATGCCCCAAAATTGGAATTTAGAGAAAACAAGTCTTACGTACAGGTAAAAACACATCCGATGCTTCCCGAGCACTATATCCAATTTATAGAAGTTTATAAAAAAGACAAAAGCATACTGCACTTAAAATATTTAAACCCCGGTGAAATTCCGGAATTTGAAATAACAAATTTTGATGATGATATTGAAGCAATCGAATTTTGTAATATACACGGATTATGGGGGGAGGATAAAAATGATTAGTGATTCAATAAATAAAATAATTAATGAACAAATTAACAAAGAATTTTATTCGGGGTATCTCTATCTTTCAATGTCAGCGTACTTAAGAGAACTGGGCTTATTCGGTTTTGCATCCTGGACAAAATTACAGGCAAAAGAAGAAGTCGGACATGGTCTCAAATTGTTTGATTACCTAATTGAAAGGAATAGTTTTGTAACACTTAAACAAATAAGGACGCCTGAATTTGAGTTTAACGGAATTCTTTCAATTTTTAATACAATTTATGAACACGAAAAATGTATAACATCATCCGTAATGCAAATTGCAAAAGCCGCAGAAGACGAATGTGACAGAACAACGTTATCTTTTATTGATTGGTTTATTAATGAACAAGTGGAAGAAGAACAGATCGTAAAAAATATTATAAAGCGGCTCGAACTTTTCGGCGATGATAAAACCTCGCTTTATCTTCTTGACAAAGAATTAGGAGAGCGAACTTAACTTCCCAAAAAGGACTTAAATAAATCCTTTTTTACTCTGAGATTATTGAAAAAATTTTAAAATTTCAATAACCGCTTCTTGTAAAATTTTTTTGTTTTTGATAACTTAATTGTGTGTGTATTGCGTATTTAATACATTGTAAAAAAATGTTAAGTTCATGCTCAATTAATAGCAAAAAAATATTTTTTTATGACTTTTAATATATAGGTACCAGATGGGGTTCGTATGATAAAATCGGTTAGCATAGCAGACAACAACACAACGTTCACAAAACAGCCGGAAGAGGCGAAACCGAAGTTGGAGTCTAAAATTTTGCCTAACACTCTTCAAACAAGAATCAGGCAAAAATTTCACAAGACTTCAAACGCTTTTTTGGAATATCCGATTAAAGGCTTACGCGGAGATGTTAACTCCGATTTTTACGAATTCTTAGCTATGGGCATTATCCCTTATCTGGTTGGCAGCGGCATGTTTATGCTGATGTTTAATCTCGTACACGGTTTAGACCCCAAATCACAAAAGATTTCAGGTTTAAACGGCAAGAAAATGGCTCTTGGCGTTGTTTTGTACGGATTATTTAAAACTCTTTCCAATGATTTGGTTACACGCCCCGTTTATTGGGGAACCGGTGTTGATATAGAACTGCCGGTTCAGCATGTATATCATCCGCTCCCGAAACAGCCGGGCGAAAAAGCTAACATTATGCCCCAAATTCAGCAAAGAAAAGTTTATGACAGCCGTGAATTCTTCAGAAAAGATTTATTGAATACAGAACCCGGTTACGGAAAAGACTATTATGCAAAAATTGCAAAGAGAATCGGATTAGGAGAGGATTTAACAGATCCTGTTACCGAAACCACACCTATTATTCAAAGTATTGTATCTACAACCAAAACCGCAAAAAGCCTTTCTTCTTATGCCTGGGCAGGTTTGGGTGTAGGACTTGCAGTACAAAATTCCTGGAGCGGATTCTTTGATTCTATTTCAAACAGAAGACGCCACATAGCAAAACCGGGAGAAAGTTTTGCAAATAAAATGGGCAGCCGGTTCAAAAATGCGGGTGCTAATTTTGTTGATATATCCAAGAACTTTGGCAAATCTTTTGTAAATTCATGTAAAACCCTCTGGACCGGTGAGCCCGGAACAAAAGGATTTATGAAGCATGCCGGAAAAGGCTGGATTCTGGCGACACTCGCATTAACAGCGGGAAGTGTTGCAAATGTAATATACAGGGCAAGACAAATGGGACATTTGGAAAACAAGAATACAATAGACAAAAACAAAGAAAGTACGGTGGTTTAGTATGGCTATTAATCCTATAACAAATACAGAAAATACTAAATCGCATCATATTCCCTATAAAGATGCTACGGGGCAAGTGCATACTGAAAATAACGTAAAACCGCTGCCGCCTCAGGGGCATTTGGTTCATGATACTTTCTTAAGTGTACCCAAGTTTTTTATAAAAGACATTGCTTATGATATTAAATCAGTAAAAGACGGATTTAAAGGAACCGCAAATGACCACCAGACGGGAAGACTTAATGATGTAGGAATGAAGCTGGGCGGTATCGGAATTGCTACAATGCTTGCCGCACGGACAAAAAGCCCGATGATAAGAATAATGGAATACTTAGGTTTAGGAGTATTCTTAACATCAATGTCACTATTCCCGAAAATTGCTATAAATGCTCCGTCAAGACTTATTCAAGGTTTTAATATCGGAAAAGAATATATTGATGATCAGGGAAGAAAGAAATCCGTATTCCAAGACAGCAACTACATTCCGTTTGATATGTACCGCGGCGAATATCCTGGCGAAGATTTGGAAATTATCGGCGACAGAATGGGTATTTCCCGTAATATCAAGAACAGGGATGAGTTGATAAAAGAGCAGATGAGAAAAGTTGCTACTCAGAATAATACATTATGGATGCTTACGGCAGGTTTTGCAACTCCTGTTATGACAGCTCTTATATGCTGCGGACTTGAAAAAGTTATTGCACCGGTTGTGGAACAATCAAGAAATGCTATTAATAACTCAAGAATCACAAAAATTTTGCATAAAACACAAACAATGAAACCGGAAGTCGGAGAAATTAAACCTAACTCTCTGAGCAAGAACGTAAACAGAATTCTTGTCAGCTACCGCGGTAAAGAACTCGCTCAGACGGATTATGATAATATCGTTAAACTTTTAACCAAAAATATGGATGAAAACGCTTCAGAAGGTATCCGTGAAGATTTAGCCAAAATTTTGAAACCTGAATTAAGCGCGGAAGTTAACAAAAATTCTGCTGATGAAATCTTAAAATCCATCAAAGAAGGTTTACCGAGCCGCAATAAATCTCAATTAGAAAAAGTATTTGTACCGGCAAAAGAAGATTTGGCGGAAATACTCAATAAAAGCGATATAACAGAGATAAGAGACGGTTTAAAGAAATTCTTTGATGCAAGAATTGCAAAAGAAGCCGCCGACCAGCGTGAAGCTTTAACAATGCATAGAAATAACGTAATTGAAGATATTGTTAAAAATGTCAACAAAAATAAAGTTTGTATAATAGACGATGCTAAGATTAAAGAAGTCGGTGATTTTGCAAAAATTCTCGGAGATTTTAAGATTAATGATTCCATTCTTAAAAAATGCAAATCAACCAAATTTGAATACGCTCCGGAAACCGTTCTTGCACGCTCTTATACAAAATTTGAAAATGCACTTTTGGATGTTCTCGATATCAAATATAAAGATTTGAAACAAATGATGGAATCAGAGCAATTCACAAAAGAAATTCTCGACAAAAAACTTGAAGAGCTCGTAAAAGATAAGCCCCGGTTTGAAAAAGCCGTTGAGAAATTGACTAAAATAATGGCGGAACAAGAAGTAAAACTCAACGGCAATATGGAAAACGGCTCTCATATTAAAGATTTAATAACGGCTATTGAAAATAATTACAATGTAACCGCCCAACGTTTAAGTAAGGCCGGTAATTTTAAAAACACAATAGACAAAATGGTAAAACAAGATGTTAATGATCTTTCAAATTCTCTGAAATCCCGCGAAGATTTGTTCAAATTGCTCGATTCTACATTAACGCCAAACAAAGAGTTAAAAGGAATAGATAAGGTAAAATCGGAAGCAAAGGGCGTCGGCTCTTCCAAAAATCAGACAATATCAAGAATTGTGGAAAGATATCAAGGTGCGGAAAATTCATATAGAAGAATACTTCACTTGTTA
>CALUSF010000049.1 GCA_944323325.1 Candidatus Gastranaerophilales bacterium | reverse complement strand
TAAATAAATCAAAAACAAATGTGTTAGGGCTCGGGGAAGTCGGTATTTTATCGGAAATGCTTAATTCAAAGAACGGGAAATCGCTCTTAAACAAGTTAATTCCCGAGCCTGAAAATATAACTTCAAAGGAGATTTTTTCGGAAATAGGGAGATTGTCGGTTTTCGGATTTATTCCGGTTGCAGGCGGAATTGCGGGAGGAATCGCCGGAGATTACTTTTCCGGCGGGGATTATAAACGCGGATTGCCGAATAAGATTAAGGAGGGCGCTTATCAATATTTGGCAAATATATTTTTATGTAATATAGGCGCGGGTGCCGCACTCGCGATTATGGAAAAGGCCGGAATTAAATCGAAAGCCGCGCGTGCTGCCGGCATGATTTGCGGGATTATTTTAACCGGTGTAATAGGCGGAAGCGCAATAGCAAATTTTATAGGAAAAAAGGTTATTAATAAATGTTTTAAGAATCACAATACATCCGAAAATACCAGAAAGCCCGAACCTCTTGATATTTGTCTGCACTCGGATGATATTGCAACCGTAGCCGTAATGTCGGGGCTAAAGTGGATTGAGCCTACACTGCCCGCACTGTATTCAATTTCCGGATACAGAGCGGGGATCGGCTATCGGGGAAAAGATTAAATTTCTTTGGGGCTTGTGAGAAATCCCTGCTTAAAAGGAACTTCCTTATCCGTAAATCCGGTTCTTACTATATTTCTTCCGAACTTTTGTTCAAGTATATCCAGACTTTTACCCAGTTTTTCGTTTTGTTCGCGTTTCGGGTTGTTATCAAAAAGTAACAGCTGCTCATTGGCACAGGCCTTGAAATCCTCAAGAACAATACCTGTGCTTCTGTACAGGGTTTGCGGGGTGTACATTTTTTCTAAAACGGGAAATGCCGCCCGTGAAATTTCAAACTCAAAATCGGTGGGAATATCGAGTTTTACTTTTTCATAATAGGTTCTGAAGTCTTTGGTTTTCAAAAGGACTCCTATTGTTGCGCATTTGCAATTTATTTTTCTCAATCTTGAACATGTTTCATGGATATGGATTGAGAGCTGGTTTTTAATAAATTGTAAATTCGAAGAAAATTCAAGAAAAGATTTTGTGTCGCTTATTGATTTAGGGCGTTCGTTTTCGCTGCTTATCGGAGAAATCATTATTCCGCTTAGTTCCGCCTGAATTGAAAGTCCGTTTTTGCCGAATCTTGATTTTATCCATTTTTCATCTTTCCGCACAAAGTCATAAGCCGTTCTAACTCCGAGCCCGCGGAGTTTTACGCCGAGCTTTCTTCCGACTCCCCAGACTTCCTGAATTTCTGTATGTTTTAAAAGTTTATCTATACCGGCCTTGCCGACTAATGCAATTCTTGTTCTTGTACTTTTGGATTTGTCCGAAGCAAGTTTTGCAAGTGTTTTTGTTCTGCTGACTCCGATTGAAACGGGAATTCCGGTTTCTTTCAGAATTTTTTGCTGGAGTTCGTAAACTAATTTAAAATAGTTTTTGCGATATAATTTTGTAAGTCCAGTTAAATCTACAAATGCCTCATCTATTGAATATACTTCAACATTGGGGCTGAAATCTTTGAGAATTTCCATTACCGTGCGGGAAATTTTGGTATAGGCATAATGATTGGCGCTTATATAAATACTTTCAGGATATTTTTCAACAGCCTGAAAGAGCGGAATTCCCATCGGAACACCAAGGATTTTTGCTTCTCTTGAACGTGATATAATGCATCCGCGTTCTCCTGATACAATACATACCGGAATGTTATTCAATTCCGGATTAAGCTTTCTTTCGCATGATACAAAAAAGCTGTCGCAGTCTATTAAAGCTATGTATTTTTGATTTGTCATAATTATTCAAATGTGTAATCTATGGTTTTTTCTTTCCAGTTGTAATGTTTCTTCAGCGGAAGAATTTCCAAAAGCAGCCCGGTTTTGTAGTTCTTTACGTACCATTTATGAAAATTCAAAACGCGCTTTAAATCCGGAGATTTAAACTTTTCAATTTTCTTTCCGCCCTTTATTTCTACCATTCTGTAAAGAGTTTCCGTATTTTCTCTGTTATTTGACATATAAATATTTTAGCACATGTTAATCAAACTAATAAAACTCCTGCCTTTTGGCAGGAGGTAGCGTTAATTTTGAGAAAGAATAACTTTAAAATCTTATCGGTACGCCTAAATTGATGTACACTCCGCTTCCGGGGTATACAGGCGGGTAATAATAGTTATCACACCATCCTAATCTGCAATCATAGCGGTAAGGATAGCCCCAACAGCCGCGCCTGGCAAACACCCCGCCGATTACGGCGTTACCCCTGTAATAGTGTCCATGCGGCGGAGGTGGTGCAATATATCTATGGTGGCCAATAGGACGATGCTTTCCCGGTCCGGCGTTGATTATGTGCCCTCTTCCGGGTCCTCCCGGTCCGCCTGGTGCTGCGATTGCGGACGATGATAATCCGACGATACCTGTTAACATAAGTATACATAAAACTTTTTTCATACCGGCACCTCTTTTCATTTTTAACCCCTGTTTTCATATGTATAACGATTAAAAAAAATTTTTGTTCAAAAATTATTGCGGTAAATTATAGATTGCCACAATTTATTATTCGTGAATAGTGAGCTATGATTTGTGAATAGAGGTATTATATAGTCCCTTCCCGGATGGCACAACTGTCCGAGATAATTTATTTTGTCATGCTGAACTTGTTTCCACAACTGTCCAAAATATATTTATAAACAAATGACGTATACTACCCTATATTTGTATTTGTGTAATATTGTATGAAGTCAGGATATAAAATTGACTCCTCTCACGAATTTCTAAGTTTCGCAATTGCTCAACTTGAAATTCTGCCCTCTTCCACAGGGGGCGAAGGATGTGGCGCGTACAGCTTACCCGCCTCTTGTGGGAGCGAATTTGCGAACGGACGACACGAACATTTGTGAGTTAGTCCGGATAGCGAACATATGGAGCCGGCTAAGCCGAGCAGGCTTAAAGGCGTAACTCTGTGAGCGTGGAGCAAATCCAAGACAGGGTCGAAATCTTTGATTTCGGGGAGGGGTTTTTGCCCTAAATGAAGTGAAATTTCTAGTATCAATAAATTATCCTGGACAGTTGTGGAGCTCGTTTCAGCATCTTACCCACTGGGAATTAAGCCTTCCAATTTGTAAGATCTTGAACAGCTCGAAAATCGGGAGTAAATAGGAGGTTACCTAATTAATTTTAATTAACGATTTTCTACGCTTTCAGGATGACAGTTTGTAGGGTGGACAAAACGTACATGTGCCCACCTAAATATATCGGTGGGCACGCAATTCATAATTCTACAAATAATGCCACATTACATAAAGCTTTGTCCATCCTGCCACTCCCTTACGAGGAAGGGGCAAGATTGTTATTGTTGGGCAAGTATGCCCAACCGACCTTCCGCGACGGGAAAGGTTGGAATGGGATGCAATAATTTAAAACACTCGCTTTAGAATCATTTTTCTTTAGACCATTTATATAACAAACTTTCAAAATCTATTAATTTAAATCCGTTTTTTTCATAAAAGGCTGTTGCCGAATATACTGATTTCAGAGTAATTGTTTTTTTGTATAAACTTTTGAGAGCCTCAAGCATGCCCGTTCCGACATAGCGGAATCTGGGCGGAACATAGGATGTTATCAAGTCAGGATCAACCTGTAAAAAATTCAGATGTCCTTCGTCCGGTTTATTTGTTTCAAAATCGGCAAGTCCTACAATTTCATCGGCGTTTAAGTTATCAAAATTATTTTTTTGCGAGGTAAGTACATAAATTTTATGGCTTTCTGGATCCAGTTTCTGGTTTCGTATAAGTTTTGCACTGGTATAAATCTCCGATGCAAACATTTCGCCATTCCAGCTTTTTACGGCATTAGAAATCGCCTGCAAATCTTTTTTATTACCGGGCTCAAATTCTACAAACGATAGTTTTGCGGGCATGTATTCACCTTTAAGGTCGGCTAATTTTTTTACCGGACTTAATTTTATAAGCTTTGCGCCGAAATTTATATTTTGATTCGGAGTAATATTCATAATAATCTATATAAAACCGCTAAAAATTTTTTTTGCTAACCTGTAACTTTTAAAACTTCATAAATATCCATTCTGTGGGATTTACCTCTTATTTCCACATCGGATATTTTCATAACATCAATAAACCCTTTTGTTTCTTCATAGGTAGAAGAACTTATAAGCATTTTTGTTTTATAAATTTTATTATAGCTTTCGAGTCTGCTTGCAAGATTGACGGTATCGCCTATAACCGTGTATTCCATTCTGTTTTCCGAACCGATATTACCGACAAAAACTTCTCCGGTATTTATTCCGATGCCGATTTCAATTTTGGGCTTATTTTCTTTAATCCATTTTTTTTGCAGTTCTTTAACCTTTAAAAGCATTTCATATCCGCACCTTACGGCGTTTGAGGCGTGGTTTTTGTCTTGAATGGGCTCGCCGAATATTGCCATTACGGCATCACCTATAAATTTATTTATAATACCGTTATACTTTGTAATTATTGGTTCAATTTCCGTAAAATATTCATTAAGAATTTCCGAGACTTGCTGAGCGGACATTGTTTCGGAAAGGGATGTAAACCCTCTTATATCCGCAAACAATACCGTAACATTAGCTTTTTTACCGCCTAGGCCGAGGTTATCTATATTTTGCATAACGCGTTTCATGACATCTTCTGACATGTATTTGCCCATTGCGGATTTTACTTTTTCTTTGCTTTTGTTTTCAAGAATGAACTTATGAATATACGCAATTATCATTGTAATTACAATCATTACAATAGGCGTTATAACATTGATTACTATGCCGTAATAAAAACACACTGCCGTTATAAATAAATATCCCGTAATTAATCCCAGCGTATTCAGAATGGATTTGAAAAGTTCGTTCATGCTTATTATGCAATATGCGGTAATCATGCCGAGAAGTGCAATAAGTATATTAATAAAATCGGGAACAATTTTAAGGAAATCGTTATGCATAATGTTATCAATCGCGCACGCCTGAATATCAACTCCGGGATGATTTACTGAAATCGGTGTATTTTTATTATCGTTTAGCCCTGCACCCGTCGGAACATTTGCACCGATTACCACAATTTTATCTTTGAAGATTTCCGGATTAATAACGGGTTTTTTGCCTGAATTTAAGTTGTCATAGGAGTCCATTATATCAACGGCGGAAAATGCGGGGTGTGAATATCCTCGGCGTAGTTTATAAAATTTTATCGGAACAATTGACTGATAAATTGTTGTTTTTTGTTTTATATTGAATTTTGGCAGTTTTATTTCCTTATCCGTGACCGTAATTTGCGGAAAATTATTCGCCATAAGATACGTATTCATGGCTAAGGACGGATAAATATTTCCTTTGTAATTTATGAGATATTCGTGATTTCTGTATATTTCATCCATTGAGTACGAGGCAAGATTGCCGTTAATGAATCCCGGAAGCATAGCAACAGAACCGGCGTATTTAACCGAATTCATAAAAGGTTTCGGAAACGTCATGAGGCTTGAGTATAAATAAGGCGGATTTTTCCATTTGTTATTGGCATTAATTGAATATTTAGCGGCAAATTCTTTATCGTATGTTTCTCCGGATTTTTGGTCCGACCAGGATTTTATTGCAGGCATAAAACCTTCCGTGAGATTATCAAATTTACTCAATGTTTCAAAAAATTTTTTATCGGATTCGGGGTTATCGTTGTCTAAAGTTGCTATTATGGAATCGTGCACAACAACTTTCGGGTGTGCATATTTAAGAAAATATTCAAAAATTTTGCAGTTTAATTCCCGCTTCCAGGGCCAGCGGTATTTTTCAACTGTTTTGGCATCAATAACAACAAGAATAATATCATTGCTTCCGTAAACCTGCTTATTATCAAAAGGAAGTTTTTCTGTTAAAACGTGTTTCGTCATATAATCGTAAGCTTTAGGTTCCGCAAAATTATACGTTACAAAGTAGACAAAAATCAGTGCAAGTATGACAATAATACTAAGGAATGCAAATTTAATTTTATTCATAGTATTATGATATAATAAATCAGGGGAAAAGGATACATATTTATGAGTGAAAATTATATTCAAATGATAAAGGAGGATAAAGTTTATCCTATTATAAGATGCAAGGAAGCATCACAAGCTGTCGAAATATCCAAAGCGCTGGTTGAAGGCGGAGTCAGAGTACTGGAAATTAACGTGGAGAATCCTTCAATCTATAAAGCAATTGAAGAAGTTTCTAAATTCGCAAATGTGTGTGCCGGCGGGATAATTACTTCTCTGCAGGCGGATGCGGCATTTGAAAGCGGTGCTAAATTAATTGCCTCTCCTATTTTTCAAATGAATATGGTAAGAATTTCAAAGAATAAGCGCGTTCCTTTTATTGCAGGGGCTTCTACCGCAAATGAAGCGTATAATGCCTGGAAATCAAGAATACCTTTAATTAAACTTTATCCGACTGATGCAATGGGCGGAGTTCAGTATATAGAGGATATATTAAGACAGATGCCGTTTTTGAGTTTAATGCCTATGGGTAATATAAAACTCGGTGAAGTTGTGACATATATTAAGGCGGGTGCTGCAGCAGTAGGTGTAGGGCGTGATTTTTATCTCGGCTTTACTCCCAAAGAAATTACTTCAAGGGCAAGAGAAATATTAAAAGAAGTAAAGGATTTTTCGGCATGGATTCAAAAGTAGATATTGCGGTAATTGGTGAATGTTTGATTGAATTGTCGGCAAACGGAACCCTTGCCGATACTTCGACTTTGAATAAGTATTTTGGCGGTGATACCGTAACTACGGCAGTTACAATTGCACGCCTCGGGGGAAATGTTACATATATTACAAATGTGGGTAACGACGGTTTCAGCGAATTTATACTTTCAAGTCTGCAAAAAGAAAATATTGATACTTCGCTTATTAAAACTAATGAAGAACAAAACGGAATGTATATTGTTTCAAAGACACGCGATAAAAAAGAGGTCTTGTATTACAAACGCAAAACTGCCGCGTCAAAATTATCAATTGATGATATTAATGAAGAGTGTATAAAAAATCTCAAACTTATATATTCAACCGGCGTTGTGCAATCTCTGAGTGCCGGAGCAAGAGAGTTAATAAGAGAAAGCTTTAAACTTGCAAAGCAAAATGATGTACTTACCGCTTATGATCCGAATTATACATCCTGTTTTATGAATTCGGCGGATACAAAGGCTTGTTTTGAAGAAATTGTTGATTATACGGATATAATATTTTTGAGCCTTAAAAACGATGCTTCAAAACTGTATGAGGTTGACTCGATTGACAAAGTAATGAAATATTTCTGGGATAAGGGTGTCCGGATTGTAGTAATAAAATCTCATATCGACAGCGGGTATTATACCGGATATAAAGGCGAAATCAACTTTACGGAATTCTATAACACCTCAAAGGCTATTGATACTACCGCTTCTGGAGATGTATTTAACGGCGGATTTTTATACGCTCTGACTAACGGTTATACGCCCAAAGAAGCCACTAAGTATGCGTCCGTTGTATCGGGACTGCAAACGCAAAATTACGGCGCAATTCAGGCAATCCCGTATAAAGATGCAGTTAAGGAGCAGATTCCCGTATGACAAAATACGCAGTATCCGGATATATAGGGTTTGATAATTTCGGCGATGAAGCTATTGCAAAAGTTTTAACGGAAAAGCTTAAGGCTGAAAATGCCGAGAAAATCACTCTGATTTCTTCAAATCCGGCTAAGACATCGGAGCTTTACGGAGTAGATTCCTGTCCGATGCTTGAATTTTTTAAAGCGATAAAAAACTCGGATATTTTAATCTCGGGAGGCGGGAGTCTTTTGCAGGATGTAACAAGCCTGAAGAGTCTTTTATACTATTTGGGAGTGATTTATACGGCATTAATGCTCGGGAAAAAAGTTATAATATATTCTCAAGGAATTGGACCAATAAATTCTTTCTGCGGGAAACTCTTAACCCGGCTTGCATTAAAGATGTGCGATAAAGTTTCCGTACGTGACAAAAAATCGCAAGAGCTTTTAAAATCCTGGAAAATTGATTCCGAGCTTGTGAATGATCCTATATTTGACCTGGATTTGCCGGTTAAAAACAAGAAAGGAATTGTCGGTATTCAGCTGAGAAATTATCCGACGTTAAGTGAAAGTTTTTTAGTTGCGCTTGCTGATGAAGTTGTAAAGCGTTTTGCGGATAAAAAAATTGAAATTCTTTCGTTTCAGGACAGTATTGATTTGGATATATGTGAAAAATTTGCGCGAATGCTTGCAAAGAAGGGGCATACAAATATTGAAGTATTAAGCGGGCTTTCGATTAACGATGTTTTTGAAAAAATCGGAGAGCTGGAGTATATGATTGGTATGCGTTTTCATGCAAATATCGTTGCCGTAAAATCAGGGGTTAAGACACTCGGAATAAATTACGATATAAAAGTACAGAAATTCGCCGAAGACAATAACCTGCCTCTTATTGAATTAAATCAACGTGATTTTACCAATGAGTTTGATAAGTTAATCCGATAATTTTATGCATTTTTTCTTGCGGATTTATTTGCGGCACTGTCTGCGATTGCCCCCATTAGTAAGCCGCCGATTGAAAAAGAAATTATTTTCATTAAAGCAAATCCGGTTTTAATATTTTTCCCCATAGACATAAAAGAATTAACGATACCACATCCCGCACCAAGCAAAGCACCATATTTTACGCCGGGATTTGTTTTAGTATAAGGTCTGCCCTTTTCGGAAATAGATAATTCCGCATTTGTTGCTAAAGCCTTCTTCACACCAACTTGTCTTGCATAATTGGCGTTTTCTTGTGCTTTTTTATTTCTTATATTATCTACGAGCATACCGCAACCTACGGTTAATCCTGCTGCAACAACGGCAAAAGGTATGGCGTATTTTTTTAAACGTTCGCCCATTTTAACCTCTTTTTGTATTGCATCATTCATATTTTCAATCCCCAAAAGCTGATATATTTTCTTGGTTTGGCTGTCTAAATTCTCAAATGCTTTTGTAGTTTCCAAAATTTCGTTTTCAGAGGGTTTTTTATAATTTAGTTTTAAAAGCCACATTAGGGCTGCCGGAACAGCTAAGATACTACCCGCAACAGTGCCCGAGTTGGAGTGATAATAGGGATTTCCCTGTTCGGTTTTTTTATAACTTCCTTTGAATATTTGATTTACGGGTAAATTTTGTTGAATACCGGCAGCTTTCATATACACCAGCCTTTCTGTATTTATCCTAAATCAATAAAGCTGAAAAATTGCTTAAATTTACAAAATATTTTACAAAAGTTAATATACAAGTGCAGGTTATCCTGTTTGGCGGATAACCTGCAGAATAGTGTATTGATGTACTGTCGCTTATTTATTATTTTCAAGATATTTTTTTGCACAATCGAACATGGAATTAATAAGTCCGGAGTTTGAATAAATGTTCATTCCCGCCGATTCCAGAACTTGTTTTACTCTGTTTTCCCACATAGTATAAACTTCTTCTTCCGGCATATTGAGAGTTTTTCCTATAAGTTTAAGTTCTTTATAATCAATCGGAACGGGAAGTGCGCCTCTTAAGATATCAACAATATCTATTCTCTTTTTCCGCGGAAAAGCTTTTAAGAAAGATACGACGGAAAGTTTATTTTCCTTAATATATTCTTTTATTGTTTCTACTGATTCGTCAATCAGTATAGGCTCCTGCGGAATCCTGTATTCTCCGAATTCTTCGGGCTCAATGTCCATAACCGTTGCGATTCTTTCTATTGTTGTCCCGCGTGTAGAAAAAGGAACCGTTTCATCAATAAGATTATATACATAAGAAAGAGTGACGCCTATCATTTCCGCAAAGTCTTTTTTATGGAGAGAATTCTTCTTCAAAAATTTTGCAACTTTTTCGGAACTTTTTTCGGGAATTATTTGTTTCATAATTATTACCTCTCTGATTTTGTTAACTATAAGATAATGGATTGTAAAATTTTTCATAACCCTACTTTTGATAACCGACGTACTAATTTCTATAGAATGTAAAATAATAAATGTGATATACTTGGTTTATGAAACTTGAAAGACTGGAGCTGAATAATTACAGGAATTGCGGTAAAGTTATTCTTAATTTTGAGAGTATGAAAACGTTAATTATCGGAAAAAATGCCCAAGGTAAGACAAATATTCTTGAGAGCGTTTATTTTCTTTCGGATATTAAAAGCCCCAGAACTTCTAATATTGCGGATTTAATTAAATTCGGCGAAGAGAAGTTTGAAATCAATGCACTTGTTAACAAAAATGATACAGATATAGAACTCGATTTTTCTTATAATTGCGAAAAAAAACGCGAACTTAAGATTAATAAAGTTAAAACCGGTGTTAAAGATTTTAAGCGCGTTGTAAAGACTGTTCTTTTTTTGACAAAAGATTTATTGCTTTTAAGAGGTTCTCCGCAGGATAGGCGCGATTGGCTGGACAGGGCAATTTCACAAATTTATCCCGCTTATGATGAAAGATTATCGAAATATGACAAAATAAGGATTCAGAAAAATAATCTTTTGAAAAGTGAATATATAGACGAAGCTTTACTTGATATTTTTAATGAACAGCTTGCAATAACCGGAGCAAACATAATTTTTTTGAGAAAGAAATTTCTTGCAGAAATTTCAAAAATTGCTACGGTTAAACATAAAATTATAAGTACTTCGGAAGATTTCGGTTTGAATTATTCCTGCCCGTACGAAAGTGTTGAAGAAATCAGTGATTATTTGAAATCGGAACTTCAAAAACGCAGACAGGAAGAATTTGCCAGAAGGCAGGCATGTGTCGGTCCTCACCGCGATGATATAGAATTTAAAATCAATAATATAGATGCCTCCAAATTTGCCTCGCAGGGACAGCAAAGGACGCTTGTATTGTCGCTGAAACTTTCGGAGCTGGAAATTATACGGCAAAAGACGGGGTTTTCTCCTATATTGCTTCTTGATGATGTTTTGGCGGAACTCGATGATGTCAGACAAAATTATCTTCTAAAATCCATAGGAGAAGACACGCAGACTCTTATCACTTCTGTTGATGCGCTTTTGTTTGAAAAAGAATTTCTAAAGGATGTTATAATATACAAGGTAGATGCGGGAAATGTCACCCGGGAAGTCTAAAGCGAAAGGAATACTTATATGATTTTAGTAACCGGCGGAGCGGGATATATCGGCAGTCATTTAGTACTCGGGCTGCTTGAGCGCGGTGAGGACGTAGCAGTTTTCGACAGCCTGGAGGTCGGGCATATTGAGACGATTGAAACCCTTAAAAAGTACGGTAATTTGAAATTTGTACAGGGTAATCTTAAAAATCTTGATGAAATCCGCGGCGTATTTTTGGTTAATAAAATAGATGCCGTTGTTCATTTTGCGGCGTATTCACAGGTTGCGGAAAGCGTAAAAAATCCGCAAAAATATTATTATAATAATATTTACGGAACATTAAACCTCTTAAATGCGATGTTGGAATTTAATGTGAAACAAATCGTATTTTCATCGACCGCAGCCGTGTACGGCGAGCCTTCATATACTCCGATAGATGAAAATCATCCTCAAATACCGGTTAATCCGTACGGAAATTCAAAATTAATGATTGAAAAAATTCTGGACGATTATGACCGAGCGTACAATCTCAAATCCGTAAGACTAAGATATTTTAATGTGGCGGGCGCGGATTCCGAAGCAAGAATCGGAGAATGGCATGAGCCGGAAACACATCTTATACCGAATGTTTTGAAGGCGGATTCCGAAAAAAAATTTCAGATGTACGGAACGGATTACAATACAAAGGACGGTACCTGCATAAGAGATTATATTAATGTTGAAGATCTCGCTCAAGCTCATATAAAGGCTCTTGAATATCTTAAAAACGGCGGAGAAACAAATTACTTTAATCTGGGTACTAACGAAGGCAACAGTGTAAAAGAAGTTTTTGAAATCTGTCAAAAAGTTAAAGGGTGCGATATTCCGCTTGAAATTTGCCCCAAAAGACCCGGAGACCCGGCAATTCTTATTGCGGATAATAAAAAAGCAAAAACCGTTTTATCCTGGCAGCCGGAAAAAGATTTGGAGTACAGCGTAAAAACCGCTTATGAATGGGAAAAATCTATTCGGCTACAACGTCTGACACACAGGTTGCGTTAAATTTATACGCTTCTATTGTTCTTGAGAAATAATCCGGCGGAAGTCCCGCTTTTTCTTTTAGGGAATTTAAGAAAATTTCTCTGTCCGGAAGCTGCTCCCATACAACAGGTAAATAGACCGCGCGTTTATTTCTTTCAACCAGAATTATACCGTAAGGGTATATTTTAGAGAGCAAATCTCTTTCATCTTTGAAATTAATTTTCTCAATGGCTGACAAGATTGAAACTGAGACTTCCAGTTTTTCAAGTTCGTCAACATTAAGAGGTTCAAAACGCGGATCCTGAAATGCTGCATTTTTGGCATTATCAATAATGTCCAAAATAAGAGGTTTTGTAGGATAAATAGAGCCTATGCATCCTCTAAGGGTTCCGTTTAGTTTTAGAGTAACAAAAGACGCTCCGAATTGGGTTAATACAGTAGGTATTTTGGGGGGAATGTACGTTTCTTCGTTGACTGCAGATATTATGCTTGAGCGTGCCGCTTCAAGTACGTATTTTGAATAATACTTTTCTATAAATTCATTTCCGGAATCGATATACATAAACCAGGAGCCGTATCCTACAACGCGGTCTTTTTCTCCGCTTATATCGCCTGAATTATACATTTCCGCACGTATCATTGAGCATTCATTATGTGAAGCAAAATCGACCAGTCCTTTTATACCTACAATACCGCAGGCTTGAGCACTCTCTAAGAACTCAATTCTTCCGGTTTCAATTATAGTTGCCGTATAAGTGTCAATCCTTCTGCACTGGTCTTGAGGGAAATAGTGGCTTAAGTCCGAAGAGATTACGAAGGAAGAATTTTCCCAATACGTTGATATTAAGTCGGAAATAAGCCTGTAGTCGCAATTGCCTGTTAAAACGGGGACAATACGTATTTTTTTCCCGATTTTTTTCAAATTTTTTACAAAATCGGATGCACTTTGTCTTTGAGGGAAAAATAAGTTTTGAATAAAAGGAAGCTGAACTTCTATTGAGTGCTCTTTTTCAAAAACTTCATCCGCTACAATACAAGGAAATTTTTCCGCGATTTCTTTTATTAAACGGTTGTTGACTTCCAAATTTCCAAGCGGTGTTTCAAAAAAAGTATATTCCGGAAGTGCGATATTATTGAAACTCTCATGGTGTGAGGGCGCTATTATAAATATATTTTCGCTCGGCTCCAGATACTGAAATCCTGCCATTGCGGCGTGGCCGGAAAATATATAACCGGCATGCGGCACAATAATAGCTTTGCTTCTGTAGTCAATTTGGATATCCTGTTTATATGAATCAAGGAGTTTATTTAATTCTTCCGGATTTTCCGGATAAAAACTCCCCGCAAACATTGCTTTCTTGTTCATACGTTTATTATAAAATATATTTTGTTTAATAGCAAAAAAATTTTTTTACGGGGTTTAAGTACAATATGAGAATATCAAATAATTGTAATACGACTTTTACAGGATATAAAAATATTTTAAGCGCTGATAATATAAACAGCGGCTACAGATTGGCTGTTCTTGCCGGAGAATTGGATAATAAAGGAACACAAGATTTAGCCGAATATCATAAACTCGGCCGGCTTGCTGCCCGTTTTGATATAGGATCTCAGGATAAACACTTTATGTTGATGTATTTATCGGCTCCGAGCGGAGCTTCTATGTCTCTCAATAATACCGTTTTATATACCGGCAGACATCTAAAAGAATTAAAAACAATTGTGCCGGATGATATTTTTAAACCTCAAGAAGCTGCTGCGCTGAAAGCGTACACATTATTTGCCTCTATAACAAGAAGATTGGGAGAAAACAATAAGGCTATAGTCAGAGATAATGGTATGGCAGAAGTAGCAGGGCATGTTTATTCCGTACTGACTAAATATACAAACTCGCCTGAAAAGGCTTTGCTTATAATAAGAACATTATTTTCAGATATAAACAATATCGTTCCCGTCAGTGATGTTGCAAAAGTGTTTAATAAACATATTGCAGAATCATTAAAACATTATTTTTAATAATGGTGTGTTGATACAAATCTTAACAATATGGCAATTTTTACGGCAATTTTGACTTTATATATATAAGGTTAGATAAGGTTGTAGAAGTATTTAGAATCCGGAAGTCAGATTTTCGGATTTTTTTTTATGAAGATAATGCCTGTAGTATACAAT
>CALUSF010000048.1 GCA_944323325.1 Candidatus Gastranaerophilales bacterium | reverse complement strand
ATTGTTGACACCTTGTAATTTGACGGATCCGGCGGATAGAATAAATTTTCACTTTCAGCAAGTTTCTTTATATCCCCCAATATTACACCGGGCTGAACTTTCATTGTCATATTCTCGGGAGAAAATTCCAAAATTTTATTCATCTTGGAGAAATTCAAAACAATGCCGCCCGAACGGCACAGGCAAGCACCAACCATATTTGTCCCGGCACCTCTTGAGATAACGGGAATCTTATGAATATTAGCATACCTTAAAACTCTTCTGACTTCTTCCGTAGTTTTAACAAAAACCACAGCATCGGGCACTCCAGGGATTTGCTTTACATTTGTTGAATCCTGCGCATAACAATAGCGTTCTTCTTTTGATGAAAGAACATTATCCCTGTCTACAAGAGTTTTAAGAGTTTCTAATTCATTTTTCAACAACATGTGATGCTATTTTTTCAATACTTTTATTTAATTTTGCTATTTGTCTGTCCATACCGCCGACTTTTTTTGTAAGTTGTGCGGTATCTTTCGGGTCTATTTTTGATACGGCTTCTTCGAGCTTTGCTTCCAGTGAATTGATTTTTGCCTGCTGAGAATTCATTCTGTCATCAATTGCTACTAAGAATCTGTTCAAAGTTTCTTCAAACGGAGTCATGTCTATTTTGTTATTTTTATTATTTATAGTCGTTTCAACAATGACTCTGTCTAATTTTGCTTCAAGAGAAGAAATTCGTTTTGCCTGTTTTTCAAAAATATTACCGAGTGCTTCTATAAGCTCATTGCTTTCCGAACTGTCTTCCGCTTCTGCTTTTAAATCTTCAAGCATAACTTTTATCTGCCCGATATCATCGAGCGTTTCCACCTTGTCTGAGATTGCGGTAATTTGCGCACCGGCTTTATCAACCCATTCTGCAAGATATTCAAATACCTGATTAAATACCTGATTAGTTTTTGCACCGTTTTGAATCATTGCATTTATAGAACCAAGTTTATTGTCTATACGGTCAATCCCGGCTTCATGGGCAAAATTCCTTGTACGTTCATCCAAATCATTAATAACAAGTTTGAAGTCCTGCAGATTGTCTTGCAATGTCTTATATGATTCGTCAGATGCAAGTATTAATTTATTTGTCCTTGTGCTGATACTTATAATATCTTCATTTAACGCATTAAAATCACGTTTGAACTCTTCAAGTTCAAATTTAGGCATTTCAGTCTTGATTGATTCTACGAGTTTATAAATATCATTTGTCGAACTTATTAACTCATCAAATTCTTTCGACTTATTGTCTTCTTTCATTTCGTTTAACACGAGACGCAGATTTGCAATATCAGACTCCAAATCCTGAAGACTGTATACATAATTTACATCACCTTCAGACGAAATTATAGCGTTGATTTTTGAATTGATTGAACTTATATCTTCTTTTACGTAATCAAGTTTTGAATCTATAACCGCAACATTATCTTTTACGGTATCAACGCTGTCAACCGTAGTAACTATATGGCTTAAAATCGTTATTAATTCTGAATGTTTCTCTTGTATAAAATCCAAGATTTCTTCCTGTTCAGCCACAAAAGATATTTGATTAAATATATTTATAAATTGCGTAATAATATCAGACTTAAAGTTGTTTAAAACTTCCTCCGTATTACCGGCTCCGGAATCAAATTTTGCGGAAAGTTCTTCTATTGAATGCATAATTCCGTGTTTAACAATAGTGTTCATTTCCGTCAATTCGGGCAGATTATTACCGCAGAGTTCACCTATATCTTCCAGATACCCAAGCTGCTCTTTTATAAGATTTTCTATTCCTGTTATTTGATTATTCAATGACGCTTGAAAAGCCTCATCAAAAGATTTATTTAAAATCTGAGCCTTCAAATCCGCAAACTCAAGATTCAGACCTTTTATAGAAGAATTTATACCGTCAACTGCAGAACCGATATTTCCGATTATAGACTGCAAAGAAGCACTTATATCATTTTTTGATTCCGCAAATTGGTTAACCATACCCTGCATGGATGATTGCAGACTCTCCAGCATTACACCATGAGCGGAAACAAACTGTTTTATATCCTCGTATTTATTAACTATAGTATCCGCAAGATTTTTGTCTATCAAATCAAGTTTACAGTTAATATCCGTTGTAACATTCTCCAGCACAAAATCTTGAATCTGACGGTTTAACTTATCAACCATAGACGTTGCAAGAATTTCGTTTGCGGTTTTCATCTCTGTCATAGCAGATGAAAATACAGTTGCTTCAAGCATTTTGTTTATATTACTTAATACATCTTCAACAGAATTATCCAAATCCGTTTTTAAATTATCTAATTTTGTATTAAGAACAGATGAGTCCGTTTTTACATCCAAATACGACTTCAAATCATTTATGTAATTATAAATATAATCTTCAACAGAAGTTTCAATATGAACAGTAAGTTTTGAAAGTTCATCTTTTTGTAAATCTTTCATTAAACCGAACTGTTCAATCAAATCTTTTACGATAACGTCAGTTTCTTTTTCAATTTCACCCGCGAGAGCTTCAAATTCATTTTTAACCAACTCTGCAATAACATCTCTGCAAACATTTGTATTTTGTTTACCTGCTTCAATCTCGGCAAGAATTTGATTTGTAAATGTTTCAATTGATTGAAGTTCACCGGCAGCAATATCAGCATTGGTTGCAAGAATTGAATTTACTTTATTTTCAATAGACTGCTCCACATCCTCAAACAAAACCTTGCTGTTGTTAATTAATGTCTGTGAAATTGCAGCGACTTCGGATTTTGTAACACTCTTAGCTTCTTCTATAAGAACATTGAACGTTGAACTGAGCTCTCTGACTTGTTCCTGGAATAAATTTACTTGAGAAATTTCATCTTTGTCCAATCTTTCATTCAAGGATTCAAAAGAAGCCTTAAATTCAGCCGCCTGAGAATTCAACTCTTCAATATATTTTGCATTTGTATTTCCGAGAAGAGTCATGTAGTTAACAGATTGTTCTTCAAAAAGATTTTGAATTCTGTCATACAAACCGCTCACTTCAGAAGAAATTTCCGTTGAAAAAGCATTTTTCAAAATAGCAGACTGATTTTGAGTTAAATTGTTTACTTTTTCCAATTCGTCCAATACATTTTTTACTTGAATATAAGTATTATCCCGCAAAGAAGAAGCTGAAGTGTCAACCATATCCCGAATCTCTTGCAATTGGGCATCCATAAGCGTAGACAGGCTTCTTACTCCGTTGTTAATATTTTCCTGAGTATCATTTTGTAAATTATTAGCAGAAGCTTCTACAGCCTCCCTAATTTCACCTGCATGTATATCAAGCAATGCAGACAGGTCTTTGACTCCGGATGTAATTCCCGACTTTATTTCATCTCTAGAAGAAGTGGAAATATTCATCAGCGAAGAGACGAGTGTATCATCCTTTGAAGATAAATCATCCGATAAAGCCTCCAGCCTGTTTATTACCAAGCCGGAATTATTGCTTACCGCAGATATTATTGCATCATTCTTAGCTGCGGAATCTTTTGATAAAGTATCCAGCTTATCCGTTACCAGACCGCAATTATCACTTATTGCGGATAGTATTGCATCATTTTTTACGGCATAATTGTTTGATAAAGCCTCCAGTTTATCAACAATCAATCCTGCATTTTCATCCGCAGAAGATAAAATACCTGTCTTTAAATTTTCAATAACTTCTTTTACTGTACTAATTCTGCTTTTTACATCATTATTAAGTTCAATAACAGTACCCGTAACATTTTGGATTGTCTTTGAAATTTCTTCAAATTTTACATTTACCTCTTGGCTCTGTATATCCAACACGGAATCCATAAATTTTGTTATGTCATCAAACTGTGCCTTAAAACTTTCCGCAAGATTTGTATTTTCGCGTTCCAGTTTTGATGCAAATTCAGCAAGATTTGATTTTAATGATTTGTAATCAGCCATTGAGAGCTTGAGATTTTCATCAAGAACCCCCTTTAATCCCGCCGTAATCTCATCCAAACCGGATAATACGGATTGTTTTTGTAATACCAGGCTTTCTTCCAAGGTTTTATTGAGTTCTAACACACGTTCTCTGATAAATTCTGCCTGCTCTTTATTTTTGGAACTGAATCCTTCAAACAAATTATCAATAGAAGAGCTATAGCTTGATAACTTTTGAGCAATGATATCACTCATTTGAGCAGACATTGTTTCAAAACCGGCTCCCATCTTCGAAGATATCGTTAAATCGCTTTTTTCAAACATATCGGAAAGCGCTGCGGTTAGGTCCTTAAATCCGGTCTCTATAATGGATAATTGTCTTGACAAATCCTCATCAATATTGGAATCAGAAGCAAGGACTTCTTCACGAAGTTTTCCGAATTCTTTCGATATAACATCTATATTGCTTTTTAAATCAGCTGCCGATTTTTCGTTAAGATTGCTTATGACAGCTTTCATTGAAACAAAATTATCAAGAATTTGAGCTAATGACGCAGTTAACGAATTTGTAGAGTTAGCAGACAAATCATTTACGGCCTGCTTGAGCTCGTTAAAACCTTTTACAATTTTGTCCGTTTTTACGTCAATACCCGAAATATAATCCCTGCTGGTAGTTTCTATATTCTCGGAAATAAGCCCGAGACGTTCCGTCAAATTTTGAACATTAATGTTCAAAGAATCAATTATCCCGGTTATTTCATCTCTCAATTCGTTCTTTAAATCTATGGACTTTTGCAGGCTTTTTGCATGCATATTTTCTGATGAAAACTTAATTTCACTTATCTTATCCGCATTTTCACATGTAAATTCCTGCTGAAACTCAGATATTTTATCAAGCAATGCAGCCTTTAGCGCAGAAATTTTTGCCTCAAAATCTTCTTTGATTTTTTCTGTTGAATTAAGTATTTCTTCAATATTAGAAGTAAAACTTGTATTATTTGAATCCAAAACACCTTTCAGGTTTGCAAAATCATCCTTTACTTCCAGCAGCTTATTATAAGAATATTTTATTTCCTGCCTCAATGCTTCGGTATTTTGTGTAATTGTACCATTTATTGAATCTACTTTTGAAACAGTATCTTTTTGGATTTGTACAAGATTATTTTCAACTTGCTTTCTTATAACTTCAACAATATCTCTTACATTTTCTACATAATTGAGATTACTTTCTTTGACAGTCTCCGTTATATTTGCGAGTTTTATATCAATTGAATCCGTATTTATTTCACTTTTCTCACTCACATAGGAAAGTATATCCATAATGGAAGCCGATATATTGTCAAGAATGGCCTTCATTGAACTTAATGAACCCTTTTGTTCCTGCTTAAGTTCATCTTCTACATTATCTAATTTACTTACTAAAAGCTCGTACTTTCCGAATAAATCATTTGAGAACTTTTCCGAAATATCAGCGGATGAAGCCTCTACCGCTCCGGACAAGTCTTGTTTTATTGCGTATAAATCAACCCGCAAATCTTTTACCGTATTAACAAAATCAAGAGCAAGAACCGCTTCCACGGCACTTTTTAAATCCGCAAACTCTCTTTTTGCATTGTTAACTTCAATAACCGAAGCATCCATTTTATAATCCAAAACTCCGGAAAGATTTTTTATATTTGCAATCTGTTCGACAAGCCCTGCTGAAGTATTAACAACAGACTCTTCCTGTTTTTCCAAAGAAGTTTTAAGACTGTTTTCAAACATTGTCAAACGGTCTGTAATATTTGAAAAAATTGCATTATTTGCAGAGACATTGTTTTCATCAATTTGCGACACAACATTTTTTAGACCGGATAAACTTTCCGCAAGTTCTCCGAAACTTTTTTCGCATAAACCGGTTAACGCCCTGTTTGTTTCCGCAAGTTTTGCCCCCAATGTATCTGCATTTGAAGAAATATCATTGAGCGTACGCGTTACATTTACTTCCACAAGCTGTGAAATCTTATCCGCCGCAACATTAACATGCTCTTTAATTTCCTGTTCTGTCTTTTTAAGATTCGTATTAAGTCCCTGGAAATTAACATTAATATCAAGAGCTGCAATTCCCGAATTTATCTTCTGAATTTCTGACGAAGTATTTAAAAGAACATTCTTGAGATTTTCAGAGCTGGCAAGAATATCATTCAAGACAACTTCCATTGATTTTTTAAACTCATCAAAAGATTCATCTTCCGTAACTTCCTTTAAAGCAAGCTCCAGCTGCGCAAGTTTATCAATAACAACTTGTGTATTTTGTTCATCATTATCTGCAATTACGGTTTTTAAACCTGCAATAATATTCACGGAAGCATCTATTTTTTCCGCTAAATTATCTATCTTATAATATCTGTCTGTCAGGTTATCAACGGCGCCGGTAAGTTCATGATTTTGAGTGACCAGGTCATTCAGCCATTTTTTTACACTTTTTACATCGTCTTGAGTAGCCAGGGTTTTTAAAATTTCTTCAAGCTGTAAATTTTTCTTATCAAGCATTTGTAATGCGGATAAAACGGTATTTGAAGAACTTGCGATATCGGAAAGTTCCTCTCCGAATTTATTAATCGCTTCGGATTGATCTATTGAAGAAATCGTTTTTATAACAGTCTTGAAATTTTCATTCAAACTTAAAACAATTGAATCAAAACCGTTGCTTAATCTGTCTAAATCATTTTTTAGCAGCGCGATATTTTTAATGATATCTTTTTTGGTGGAATCATCCGAACGCATTGCATCAAGACGCAGCGTTATATCAGTAAGAATATCCTTCTGGGATACAACTTCACGTGAAAATACGGAAAGGTTCGTGGCAACTATATCAAATAGTTCTTTTGCTTCACTTGATTTTAAGGTATCGGAGCTGTTTTTCAATAAATTAGAAAAAAGAGATTCTATTGCTCCGAATTTGGAAATCAAAACACCATGACGCTCATCAAAATTTTGCTTCAATTCCGAGAGAAAAATTTTAATCAGATCAATATCTTCATCAGTATTAATTTTTTCAAGTTTAGCATTAATACCCGAAAGAAGTCTGTCGACATCCGAAGTATTAAGTATACCCTGTGCCCTTATTGAATTTAATAAGGTTTTTATTGTATCAAAGTTCTCTGCAATCTCCGTAAAATTATTTATGTCTGCCATATACCTATTCTATCCCACATTCTACATCATGACTTATTATATACTAATATAAAAATGGTGACAAATACCAATTTTTTTTCTAAAATGTTAAGGTATGAATTATGTATTTTTTATTCTTATTGCAATATCAATAATTGCAGGAATTTTTAATAATACACTTGATGCGGTGGTTGATTCTATGTTAAAAGCATGCAATACCGCAGTAAAAATTTCTTTTTCTTTAATCGGAATTATGGCCTTTTGGCTCGGAATAATGCGAATCGCGGAAAAGTCAGGGCTGGTCTTATATCTTTCCAGACTTCTAACGCCGATTGCAAAACTTCTTTTTAAAGATATAAAAAAAGACAGTCCCGCAATCGGAGATATTACAATGAGCGTTGCCGCAAATGCTTTAGGTCTTACAAATGCGGCAACTCCGATAGGATTAAAAGTCATGAAAGAATTGCAGGAAGAAAACCCTAATAAAGAAAAGGCAACGGACTCAATGTGCATGTTTTTGGGAATGAGTACTGCCGGTTTTCAAATAATCCCTGCAACAGTGATTGCAATCTTAGCCGGACTTGGCGCAAAAAACCCTACAGACATTGTGCTTCCGACTCTTATTGTAACTTCCATATCTTTTATTGCGGCAATTATTACGGCCCTATGTCTAAAAAAAGTTTGGAGAAAATATGATTGAAAAAATTTCTTTATACATATTGCCGTTAATAATATTATTTATCCTTTCATACGGTATTTTCAAAAAAGTTCCGGTATATGAAGAATTTGTAGAAGGAGCAAAGGACGGATTTAAAATTTCCGTATCAATAATTCCGTATCTTGTAGCGATTATTGTTGCGGTATCAATGTTTAAAGCATCCGGAGCTATTGATGTATTTAAACACTTTGCAAGCAATATAATTCCTCCGGATATAATTCCGCTCATAATTACACGCCCGCTTTCAGGCTCAGCGGCACTCGGAATATTTTCAGATATTGCTCAATCAAACGGTGCAGATTCCTACATTACAAAACTTGCCGCAATAATGCTAGGAAGTTCGGAAACAACTTTCTACGTTCTTGCGGTATATTTTGGCTCTGTCGGAATAAAAAAACTTAGATACGCACTCTTAACGGGAATTATCGCGGATATTATAAGTATTGGACTAGCAATTTGGGTTGCACGGGTGTTCTTTCTTGCCAGCACTGTGTTGTAGTGGCTCCGTGATAACTGTTATCTTCCGCAACTTTCTTTACAAGAGCCGCAAAATTTATATCTATAAAATTAATACTTTCTAATTTTTCAATACTATAATCTTTGCCGCCGCAGTTTGAGCAATAATGAAATTGCGGAACTACCTGACCGTTCTTTATCATAGTTTTCAATTTAACCCCGCAGCATGAACAGCGTGTTATATACCACTCATTAATAATTAATTTTCCGCAATCCGGACAATAAGCACACTCTTTTTCCGGACTTACCCGCTCGTGTAAACATTTTCTTTTAAAGTTAAATATATTACCAATCTGCATAAATAATACCTCACTTATATCCGTTTAATATTCAATCTCACAAAATCAACTAAACATTAAGAAATGTTACAAAAATTACCTGAACATATCAATTATTCAAAGTAAAAATACTTTATATATATAGGGATATTAAATATCAAAATAATAAACATACACATATATACTACACTTCACACATTAAAAGTTTTTAGAGTCGTTCAGACTCTTTTTTTTACCCAATTTATCACGTTCCTCCCTCCGTTTACTCTCCATTTACCCCACCATTTACCCACTTTTTAGCCGTCTTTCTACCACCGCGCGCAAATAAAATTGCATAGTTTATTTTATTATGATAAATTAACAAGTAGCAGGTTAAATAAAATATGCAGGTTGTATCTGAATTAGTGGAAATACCAAATAATCATGCGCCTTCCGTTAAATACATAGAAGGTGAACTGGCAAAGCTGAACTTAAATCCGCTAAGATGGGCCGTTGTATATGTTAATGATAAAATATATAGAGTTAGTGTTGCAAATTTAACAAAATAGGAAGGTGTTTATGAATTCAACTCAATTAAAGTACGACATCAAAGATATTAATCTTGCCGAACAGGGTAAAAATAATATTGAATGGGCAATGAAAGATATGCCGGTATTAAGAAAAATCAGAGAAAGATTTTTAAAAGAAAAACCTTTTGCCGGCTTAAAGCTTTCCGCCTGTGTACATGTTACCAAAGAAACAGCGGCATTATGCACAGTTATGAAAGACGGCGGAGCTGATGCTGTACTTATTGCCTCAAATCCCCTATCTACACAGGATGATGTTGCTGCAGCACTTGTAAAATACTGGGATATTCCGGTTTTGGGATACGCCGGAGAATCAGTTGAAACGTACAGAGAACATGTGACAAGGGCTTTAGACCATAATCCGGATATTATTATAGATGACGGGTGTGATATTGTTGCAACACTCCATGCGGAACGTCCTGAGATGGCAAGCAAAATTATTGGTTCAACGGAAGAAACAACAACTGGTATAATAAGACTTCAGGCTCTTGAAAACCAAGGCGAATTAAGATTCCCTGCTTTGGGTGTCAATACAAGCATGACAAAACATCTTTACGACAATCGCTATGGTACCGGACAAAGTGCTATGGACGGAATAATGCGTGCAGCAAATATCCTTATTGCGGGTAAAACCGTTGTAATTTCCGGTTATGGCTGGTGCGGTAAGGGATGTGCCCTTAGAGCAAAAGCCCTTGGTGCTAACGTTATTGTATGTGAAGTTGATCCTCTTAAAGCTCTTGAAGCGGCTATGGAAGGTTACAGGGTTATGCCTATCGCCGAAGCAGCAAAAGAAGGAGATATCTTCTTAACTGTAACAGGCGATAAGCACGTTGTTGATATTCCGCATATAATGACAATGAAAGACGGTGCGTTCTTATGCAACGCCGGACACTTTAACTACGAAGTAAATGTTCCGGACTTAAAAGACCATACGGTTGAAATCAAACGCATCAGACCTTTCTTAGACGAATATAAATTAACAAACGGAAAATCCGTTTACGTTCTTGCGGAAGGCAGACTTGTAAATCTTGTAGCAGCAGAAGGTCATCCGGCATCCGTTATGGATATGAGTTTCGCAAATCAGGCTCTTGGTATTGAATTTTTAGTTAAAAATAAGGGTAAATTGGAAAATAAACTTTATACACTACCCGAACAAGTTGATATCGATATCGCAAAACTAAAGCTTGAATCAATGGGGATTGAAATTGATACGCTTACGCCGGAACAGGAAAAATATTTAAACAGCTGGAAGGTATAAGAAAAAAGAAGCCGGCAGGGATTTTTTCTGCCGGCTTCTTTTTTCTATTAATTATATAGCTTATATCTCTCAACTTATTTAAAATATTTGTCTATATCTTTTTGCCTTACCTCTAAATGACCGCTAGGTTTTGCATACAACGGAATTATTGCAGAGGCCCCGTTGTTAGTTTTGATTGTAACATTACAATCACCCTCACCTAAACAGCTTCCATCACCGGTAAAAGTAAATATTGTATGACTTACTGTTTGAGTAATAGAATTACCTGCAACTGTACTTGTATTTATTCTTTTAGAAAAACATTGGGCTAAACCTTCGGAAGAAAGTTCGCATTTACTATCTAAAGCCTCATTCATAAGTACGGAATGTTGTACATCCACAATACCCGTATGTATACGGGTAGAATTTTCTAAATCTGTAGTATTCGTTAACAAAAATGGCATTATAATACAGAAAACAATAATTGATACGAGAACAACAAAGATTATAAACATAGTAAGCGCACCAATAGCCCATTTCCTTTGAACATTATGAAAATGTTCGATGCTCTGCCATCTTTTATTCTGCCAGGCCCAAGTATTACCCTTAATTCCAAACCAGATACAAACACCCAGATGTGCAATTATACCGAGAAAAGGTATAAAACCCAGCAGCGCTATAGGAAATACTATTAAAGTAATATAAGTTCGATTCCCCAGGCCCCATATCCAGTTAAGACAGAATGCTCCCCAGTTAAAGCGGTCCGAAACTAAACTAACCACCGGAGAATTTGCACCCTGGCCGGAATTGTTTTCTAAATTATTACAGCTGCTATTACCGGAATATGTTTTAGCCGGCTGCCGATTGTTAAAACCTGAAATTGTCATACTCATTTATCCTTTCTCTACTTCTTTGTAGGGTTATAAAATTTATAAGAATTCATTGCACTCTTTACAATTTCCTTAAAACCGGCTTTTTTTATATTGAAATTCTCTTCTAAAAAGAACTCTCCTAAGAGCTCATGATTTTCGGAATTGTATATCTTTGTCCTTTTTAATTCTGTTGTTTTTGAATAATATCCATTTTTATCCGATTTTTCCCTCTCTATTGCAGCCATAGAAGCTGCCATATCAAGCATATCTTTTTTATCACTAAATGTACTAAACTTCCAATCTGTGGGAAGAACATAAAATTTATTTTCATCTTCTGTAATAGTATACGATTCAAAATATATTGAACCTAAAGAAAGTATTGCAGAATCAAATTTTTCCATTGTAACAGAAGTTTTATCAGGAGAATTCTTAGTTTCATCAATTACGCTAAAAGTTATTATACCGACTATTGCCACAATTATAATAAAATATATAATCGGAATAATCAGTACTGTTAGGATTACAAATACTATTGTTTGAGTTTCTTGTGATCTCTGAAATTCTTCAAGATTTTCCCAATCTCTGTTTTTTGCAGCCCACTCATTTCCTTTAAAACCACATACAAGAGAATACCAAAATCCCCAGGGAGTCAGCCATAAAATAAGCATCCATAATGTTTTATAGGATTTATTAAATAAACCCCAAATCCATGTTCCGAAAAAAGCACCCCAGTTAAACTCCTTTTGAAAATCATAAGGATACTTACCGGTTATTTTTCCTTTCGCAAAAATTAAAAACAAAAACAACAGAAAATTTATTGTACCGAATACTAAACTTAACGCAAACGGAAAAAGCAGACTAAAAGCGGAGAATACATAACAAACTGCGGCAGCCGTATTTACATTTTGATTAACATTACCGTTTATATCATTTAAACGCCTTATAATATTGGAAACTCCAATATACAAAACAAATAATGTGCCGGGAAGTACCCATAATTTTAACCAAAACGGCGACTGAATAATAATATGCCCTATCGTAAAAATATCCGTAATAGATGATATATTACACATACAGTATCCGGACAGCGGAAGTGCAAATAGTGTATTTATCATACACATATAAACAAGATTTAAACAGAAATCCCGACGGCCGATAACTCCGTCAAACCCTGATAACTTGGTATTAAGCCTTAAATCATCTATCATATAAAAAACTCATCTTTTTCTCAGGACAAATTTAATTATATATCATATATTAAGTTTTGTAAAGATATAAAACCGCTATTTATTTTGTTTTTCGCGGACTTCTTTATACGCTTTCATAATAATATTACGCGCTTCCAATGCTTGTTCATGCGTAAGCGGCGGAACACCTTTTAGCGGATAATCTATACCAAGATTTTCATACTTAGGAATTGCCATATCATGATACGGAAGAACATCTAATGCGGCAATGTTATGAAGTCCGGCCAAAAACTGCCCTAATCTAATCAGGTACTCTTCTTTAAAAGTGATTCCCGGAACAACAACATGTCTCACCCACATAGGTTTTTTTATACCCGATAAATACTGCGCAAATTCTAAAATATTTTTATTGGAATGTTTTGTAAGTTTTTTATGTTCTTCATCATCAATATGTTTGATATCCAAAAGTACCAAACTCGTATATTTTAAAAGTTCATCAACCTTTTCTGTATTATTTTTATTAAAAAGCACTCCGGATGTATCCAAAGCAGTATGAATTCCTTTTTCACGGGCTCTCTTAAACAATTCTGTCACAAACTCCATTTGGCACATCGGCTCGCCGCCGGTTACTGTTATACCGCCGGCACAAAACTCTTTAACACCTTCATACTGTTTCATGATATCATCTACAGACATTTTTTCATTGTCCTTAAACTCCCACGTATCTGGATTATGACAATATTGGCATCTTAAAGGGCACCCCTGAGTAAATATAACAAATCTAATTCCGGGCCCGTCAACCGTTCCGCAGCTTTCAACCGAATGTATATTTCCGTAAACCTGTTCTGACATAATTATCTCCTTAATATAAAATATACCGCTGCTCGGAATTAAACCAAGGACACGGGGTTTTTCAGCCCTGCGGCAATATATCTGAAATTCTAAAAAATATTATATCACGGAGCTTTTTATTTTTCATCGTTATATATACAGGAGAGAATTTACTTGCATTTTGAGCTTTATAAAATTTCATACACTGTTGGGCAGGTATGCCCAACAGACAACCCACACCCTACGATTTAATCTACTGTAGGACGCGTTTTTTGAATAGAATCATACATTTTAATTACATTATTGATTTTATCTAAAGCAATTGTTAAATAATTATTGATATCTGATAATCCAATTTCTTCACTTTCATTTTCAATCGCTTTTTGCAAAATTATCATACAGCTTCTTACCTCTTGTAATTGCAAATATAAATCCGCAATTTTATCTTCCATAATTATCTCCTTGATTTTGCATACATACATATACCATTACAACGTAATATTAGAAAGAATTTTATACAAAATATATGATATTGTCAATGACAATGTATAGGTATAGAAATGACAGTTGATAGAAAATTAATGAGAAATGGAAATGGTTGGGCTTTAAGTATAAACTCTACAATATTAGGATTATTAGATGTTAACCCTGAAGAAGATATGGTGCAATATACCGTAGAAAAAGACCGTCTTATCATAACTAAAAGTAATAAAAAGGTCGAGAAAAAGAAAACAATAAAGAAATAATTGTTCAGTCTGTGTTGTGGTACACTTCAAGTATACCCAACTAACTTTTTATTATTAGAGTAACCGTAGGTTGGGGTTTCTACCCCAACATTATAATTTTTAGAAAAATAATATTTGATTGAGGTAATAATTTCAGGATACTCTTTTATATTCTCCGGATTTAAGATTACATGAATATGATTTGGCAAAACACATATTGCAACAATTTTAAAATTAAAGATTTTTTTTGCATTTTTAAACGCTTGCCTTAAAAGTTCTATATTAGTAGTAAATATATTTTTTCTATTGTATGCAACAATAATTAAATGCACGTAACTGTTTGAAATAAAAATCCGCCTGTAATTCATTCCATAATTTTACACCAAATAAGTATTTGTTGGGGTAGAAACCCCAACCTACGACTTTTTTTGATATTGTTGGGCAAGTATGCCCAACCGACAACCCGAATCATTTAATTCAAAACATTAAGTGGACACAGAATGGACATAAATAATTATTATAAATACAAAAAAATATGCCGCAACTCGGAATTGAACCAAGGACACAGGGATTTTCAGTCCCTTGCTCTACCAACTGAGC
>CALUSF010000047.1 GCA_944323325.1 Candidatus Gastranaerophilales bacterium | reverse complement strand
CCCATTGCGATATCTTCCTGCATTTTATCCGCCAGAATTCTTTTATCATTTATGGAATTAAGGCTGTCAGAAAATGCATTGCCCATTTGAGTGGCAAAATTACCCAACCCTTCCGGATCATTTTTATCTTTTACGGGATATTTTTTTGAAGCTTGCTCCAACGCCTCGTCAAACGAAGTTTTTTCGACTTCAAATGATGCATTCCCCTGCAAAAACTTGTTATAATCATCTACGGAGTTAAGATTATAACTCGTATTAAATTCACTTATACCCGCCGTAAAATTCATTTTATCTCCTTAAAATTATATATTCATTGCACTTTGCATCATCGTCTTAACGTTTTCCACAACAGTTGCATTCGCTTCATAAGCTCTTGATGCGGAAATCATACCGACCATCTCTTCAACAAGATTAATATTCGGCAAATCTACATACCCCTCTTCATCAGCATCAGGGTGCGAAGGATCATATACGGTTTTTACCCCGTTTTCCGCTTCGTAAATTTCATCAACACGCACACCGCCCGTCAGCATTCCGTTATTAAGCGCAATATTCGCGTTAATCAGCATATTGCCGGTTCTCGGATCAAACTGCGCGTCCGGACTGTTGGAAGAAAAGTTTGAAAACCCTCTGTTTATATTGTCTTCATATATAGTAGAAAATGCTACGTCTTTTTTTATGTATACACCCTTCGCTCCGTCAGGCTGGCGAGTCGTATTAATATTTGCAATATTACTTGCAATAGTATCCATCTTGACCCTTTGCGCCGTCATGCCGGAACCTGCAATATCAAAAATATTAAAACTCATTTATTCCCTCCTATTGCCCTTGTATTACTGACGAAAGTCCGGTAAATTGCCTCTGTTCAAGATTTGATAAAACCATATATCTCGTACCGGTTTTGGACAAATCCATCATTTCACGTTCCAATTCAACATTATTTCCGGAAGAATTCGTTCCGCTAAATACGTCCGTTACTACCTGCGGATTAAATTTGTCGTACAAATTTGACTGCAAATATGCTTTTTCCTGCATGGTAGGTGTTCTGTAAGTATGGACTTCACCCGTAAAAACATCCACCATCGGAGGTTTGTACTCGACACTGTTCTGTTCTTTTATATAGTCTTTCAAATCTTCATTTTCAATAATTTCCGCAAGCTGGCTTTCAAAAGCAACTTCCTTTCTTTGAAATCCCGGTGTCATAACGTTTGCAATATTAGATGAAACAGCGTGCTGTCTGTCCATCAAACCATCCATCCCGAGTTTCGTAATTTCGATTGTTCTGTTTGTAATTAAATCCATAGTTATAATAGTCCTATTTTTATTACAAATTCCGTGTAATCCTGACCGGTATGTTGCAGAATTAGTTTTCCGAATTGTTCTTCCGTAGATTTTTTGCAAATACTTAAACCAACACCGGAACCGCCGGATTTTGTGGTATACCCTTCTTCGAAAATTTTTTCCGGCTCGGCAATTTCACCGGCATTATTGGAAATACTGATTAATGCAAGCTCCCCCTCTTTTGCAGTCGTAATTTTAATATACTTACCATTTTGGTCATTTTCTGCATCAAACGCTTCCGAAGCATTTTTAACAAGGTTTATTAATACTGAAGTAAACTTATCTTCATCAATAAGAATATTATCGTCAATATTATTTTCTACAATATACTCAATATTTTTGCATTCAGTATACACTTTCGTCAAATCGACAGCGTTTTGAATAATCTCTCTTAAATTATGCGGCTTCAGATCGGTGCCGCGAGAGGATTTTAATTCAACAAGAGAATTATTTGCCAACTTTACCGCTCTTGTAATACAACTTACGGCATTAAAAATCGTTTCATCATTAATACTGTTTTTAATACAATATTTTCTTATTATTTCACTGTATAAATCACATATTGATAATTGATTTTTTATTTCATGCGCAACAGCCCTGATATTTCCGTACTCATCTTTTTCCGTTTGAATTTCCGCAAACCCCAATACGGCATCCTTGGAGGCCTCATCAAGATTTTCCGCAATTTTTCTTATTGCTGTATTTAAAAGATTATTATCACGTCTGTCGGGTCTGAAACGTTCCTGAAACTTTTTAATGTCAATTATTGTATTCCTGTTAATAATATCCAACGCTTCATTTTGCAGTTTTGAATTAAAAACGGAATAATAGCGTACTGTATCTTTATTCTCAGTTTTGTCATCCCAAAGAACTATTGAAACATAACGCTGCGTCATAACACATATAAACTCGGTTCCCGCCCAGACTTTTTCTCTCAGGTTTCCGCTGTCGTCCGAAAAATCATAAGATTCAATATCTGAAAATTCCAGCCTTTTAAGCAGCCCGAGCAATCCTTCACCATTAATTACCCTATAAAGAACCACTCCTTCTTCGGGTTTGTCCAGCAATGGCTCCAAGACAGCACGTACCACACACCTCAAAGCGGACTTTGAGAGTATGCGGTTTGCCTGAGAGTTAATTAGCTCTTTCAGGTAATTTTGCTGTCTTACAATTTTCTTCATAACTTACCCTGCTTTCAGAGTACTGACGTTCCGGAAACTTTCGCACCCGAAACTCTGCTCCTCCCCCTTTTTCTATACGGCAATCTTCATTCGTCTGGTTAAAAACCCGTTGTTAATTGCGTATAAAACAGCCTGTGTTCTGTCATTTACCTGTAATTTTTGGAAAATATTGTTTACGTGTGTTTTTACGGTTGTTTCGGAAATAAATAATTTATTTGCAACCCCCTTATAAGTTATACCCTGAGTAAGGAGTTCCAATACTTCAACTTCTCTTTGCGTAAGATAGTCGAGAAGATTTTCTTCTTCACTTTCGGATTCCTGTTTTGAATTTTCATTCTTGAATGTTTGTTGAAAATATTCAAAGAATCTGGATGAAAGCGCAAGCGGAAGATATATCTTGCCGTTTAGAACTTCTTCAATTGCATAAATGAGTTGTGCCGAGGCCATGGTTTTTAAAACATAACCCTTTGCACCGATTTTCATTGCTCTGAATATTAAATCAGCATCATCGTATCCGGAAAGCGCCAGAACTTTTGTATCCAAACCGAGCTTTTCGATTTCAAGTATACCTTGCAATCCGTCACGTTCCGGCATATTCATATCCAGTAATACAATATCCGGCTGATATTTTTTTATCAAATTTAAACCGACAGTCATATTTGTTGCAATACCTACAACATCAAAAGTTCCTTCTAGGTTTAATAATTCCCGGATTCCGGCTAAGTGTTCATAGTTATCATCAATAAGCAGAACTCTGGGATTTTTCTTAAACTCGCGTCTCATACTCTCTCTTCTCCCTATCATTAATTTCATATATTTACACTATACATATTACCTTCTAACAGAGGATGTTTTCATCAATATAAGGACTAATTTTCGGGTATTTGAGGTAGATTGAAAGATATAGACCATCCGGTCTATTTTAAGGCTGAAGGTTTGTTATAAAGGGCACTCCGGTACATGTCAACTCCCGGCACAGGTTTTCATAAAAACAGAGTAGTGTAATACATACAACGTAGAACAAAAAGTTGAAAATTCAGACCCGCATCCGGCAGTCCATAGGGAAATTGTACGATATTTAATCAGAAACGGCAGAAAATTTAATACCATCATCAAATAAAAAAACCGGTCTTAAACCGGTTTTCTTCTTTTAAAATACCCCCAAGCGAATTCGAATCGCTGTCTACACCGTGAAAGGGTGTTGTCCTAGGCCTCTAGACGATGGGGGCGCATTCGACAATCTCTATACTATCAAATCAAAGTATAAAGTCAAGCCTTATGGTTTTTATTTTTAATAAAACCTTGAAAAGGCCGTATTTTAGTCTTACAATATTTTCAGAATTGAGGTTATTATGATAAACAGAAAATCAAGAGATGAAATTAAAAGAATGAGACATGCCGGTCATATCGTAGCACTTGTTCATCAAAAAATGAAAGAAGTTGTTGAACCCGGTATTTCTACAAAAGAATTAGATAATATAGCAATGAAAGTTATTAAAGAAAACAAGGCAATCCCTACTTTTCTTGGATATAACGGATTCCCGGGCTGTATTTGCACCTCAATTAATGAAAAAGTCGTACACGGAATCCCTTCCGATACAGAGATTTTAAAAGAAGGAGATATTATCGCAATAGACGTGGGAGCAACTTACGGAGGACTTGTCGGTGACAGCGCCTGGTCTTATGCTGTCGGAAAAATTTCGGAAGAAAAGGCCATGCTTATGAAAGCTACGGAAGAAGCTCTGTTTGCCGGAATAGAAAAAATGCGCGCCGGAAATGTTTTAGATGATATATCGGGTGCTGTCGAAGATGTCGCGAAAAAATACGGTCTGGGTATCGTAAGACAATACGGCGGACACGGCGTCGGACACTCCATGCATGAAGATCCGTTCCTGTTTAACTATCGTGTCGGAGACCAGACACTTATCAAATCGGGTATGGTAATTGCAATAGAACCGATGTTGAATCTCGGCGGTGATGAAGTTTTTGTAGAAGATGATAAGTGGGGAGTTGTTACAAAAGACAGAAAACCGTCCGCGCACTTTGAACATACTGTTCTTGCAACGGACGATAAACCGATACTTATGACTGTTTTGTAAAACTTCTTAGTCCCAATGTGCTAAAATGAAATTCCAAATTCTTTGTCCCAGGGTTGATTGATCTGCCAATTTTACATCATTATAATGTATAACGATTTTATCTCCTTTTTTGTATTCTGCACGTTTTTTAGGAAAGCTGCTTTCTGTCAGAAAGAAGTCTCCTAGAACTTCTTCGTAAGTGCGGTCGTCTTTGACCGTAAAAGTAACCCATCCGTCTTCACTTACAACCGGCTGTTCGTAATGGTTTTCTCCATATGTCTGGAAAAACCTTTCATTTATATCAGCTTGTCGGTCTTGTCTGATTTCTGCTTTTTCTTCGTTTTCCAGTCTGGTTTGTTTTTCAGTAGCTGTTTCGTAGTCAAATTCAAGCACTTTATCGCTTTTTGTAATAATTGTTACAATTCCGTTTTCTTTATCATGTTGAATGTCTTTAATATCACCGCCTTTTTTACTCTGAGCAAAAGATATAATATCACTTTTTGTTAAATCCTTAGCATTACCGTCAGCCGCAGCAACCTGCGCAAGCAAATCATGCAATTCATCCGGGGTGACAAAAGCTTTTCTTTCACCTAAAACGTCGCCGCCATTAGTAATTCGTTTAATTTCGCCATTTTCATAAATCGAAATTCCCGTTTCCATATTTACATCAATTTTAGTCTTAACCTTCATTGTATCATCTACAAATAAATTTAAATTACCGCCGCTGCTTCTTGTAAAACTAACTGTTTGTATACTCATATTCTCTCCTTTATATCGTGTATGTATATATAAAGTATCTGTACAAAAAATAATTGCCTTTTTGTTAAGTTTTGTAAACAAAACCCTCTGGACAAATAACCATGTGTGTTATAAAATTCATGAAGAATAATAAAAAGAGGTAACAATGGATCAAATAATTAAAGTAGCTTGGGAATTAAACGAAAATACCGATAACAGGTATAAGTTAGTATACGAAATTGCCGAGCTTGCAAAGAAACTGGTTGACGAGACACAAATGAAAAAAGCCCGAGACGAGTTTGGTTTTGAGGAAGCTGTTAACGAAAATGCATACAAGAAAGAAAATCCCGTAGAACATGCTATTATGGTTAAAGCTTCCGAGACGGACGATACCGAACTTGTAGGCTAAGTTAATTTATAAAAAGCATAAAAAGAACTTCCTATAAGCGGGAAGTTCTTTTTATTTGTAAAATTTTATTAATATTAACGCAATTTTTCAGATTGAGAATACTTATGTGGATGAAAGGTCAAAAATTATGAACAAAAACAGTAAAAAATTAATGAACTTAAAGTGGGGGTTGTGATAGTATGATGTGGAATGCAGCTAAAATATACTCTACTTTAGGAAATCCGAATTCCCTGATTCCGTTAGGAATAAAAGACGCATCCAGCGCGTTGGGAATGACTGTCGGTTCGTGCGTTACAGGGAAAGAAGAAGGACTTGACAGATTTATTGATGAATTCGGAACGGAAGCTTTATGGCTCGGCGGAATTCCGGCATATAAATGGTTATTTGACAAAACTGTTTTTAAAGCGTATGCACAAGATTCCAACATTGACCCCAGAAATTTCAGAAATATGGAAATTTATGCAAAACTTAAAGAATACGCACCAAATGATGAAACAAAGAAAAACTTAGAAAAAGCCGAAAAAAATAAAAAGTTGTTTAAAAGACTTGCCGGTGCAAAATTTGCAGTATCTACAGTGTTAGCTGCAATTACGTATATTGGACTTACGCGGTTAAAACAGCATTATACCGAACAAAATATAAGAAAAAATTTAATCAAAGAGTATCAGCAAAAGAAAAAAACGGAAGAACGAAAGAACTCTAGCTCACCAAGTTTTAAAGGTTTAGGAAATCTTGCCGAGGAGCTGGCATTTTCTCCCGTTAAAAACATGTATATAATGGACGGTTTTATTACAACCGAAAGACTTGCAGATTCAAGAACGCCGCAGGAATTTACCGGATACGCGATAAAAGAAGGTTCTTGTCTGTTTTTCTTATATTTTGCTGGTAAAAAAATACAGCAAATAGTTGAAAAATATACAAAGAATAAATATAACAAATCCATTACACTGGATTCCAGAGTATTAGAAGATACTGCTTTTAAGAAAGCATTTGAAGACGGCTCCATTGAAAGAAGTATAAAAGAATTCAATGCCGCAAATACGTCTGATGCAAATTTATACGAATTTTTGCATAAAAACCCCGAAAACAAAATTGTTAAAATTGCTAAACAATCAGATATCGTAAAATTGTTAAAGGGCACGGATAAAATAGATACACGGGCTTTTGTTGATATGGATGAACTAAAAGGAACGAATAACAAAGTTGTCGAGTTATTTGAACAGTATAAAAAAGCCCTTACAAACGGCGAAACAGCAGAACAATTCTTTAAAAAGGTTAAGAGCCTTAAAAGAAAGTCCGTTTTAATAAACATTGGTGCTTGTATTATGGCACTCGGAGTTATCACACCGGGCACAATGCTCATCAAAAGACTTACGGATAAATCGGGTAAAGAATTCCAAACTAAAAAAGAAATAAAAGAACAATTAATCAGAGAAGGGGTTATATCTGAGTAATTTATAAGTTATAATAATTTTATGAGGAATTTAATATTTATTTTATGCTTAACTCTTTCATATCCGGTCCTGGCCGATACAATCAACATGTACGATGATGCCGGCGGTTTTGGCGGACATATAAGAAGCACTCCGGGCGGTTATAACATCTATGATTCAGGAATGAACAATACGGGAAGAATCAGGGAATTTTCTAACGGCAGAAGCGTACTTTATGATCAGGGCGGCAATACAAAAAATATATTCAAAGAATCTTATGACGGAAATGTCAACGTTTTTGATAATGCCGGCAACAGAGTCGGTACGGTAAAAAAGATGTCTGACGACAGGGCATATATCTTTGACAGCGCCGGCAATCGCACGGGAACACTCAGAACATTTCCCGTCGGCAGAAGCGTTCTATATGATAATTTCGGAAACCAAAAAGGGACTTTCCGTTCAAGATAAGAGTTTGTCCTCCGGAGGAACAACTTAATCTTATATATTATAAGACTTTGCTCTTAGGATTCTGTCTCTTTCTTCTACACCCTGCAGCCATTCCCGCAAGTGAATTTCTCTTTCCAATTCCTGTACTGCTCTGGTTTCATCAGGCTGCTTAACGGTATTTATTTTCCCCAGCTGAAAGCAATCCGTTTTGGGAGTTCTATTAAGTTCATCGCGCCAGCCGGCAAAAATTTTGTCACTTTCGTAATTAATTTTTTTACCCGTATTCGTCTCAAAGCTTGTTCTCAAACGGTTAGCAAAAGTTAGTTCTTCTCTGGGAAATAGTGTTGATAATCTATTCAATGTACCTTTCCCGTTTTTGTATACATTATGGTTGATTGACACTTTTCCCAATAAATCTACTAATTGCGGCATAAAAATTTCCTCCTTTTTAATTATATATAAAACCCGAAAAAATAAAATTTGCCATTTAAAAGGTCCGGTTAAACCAGACCTTCTTTAAGAGCTTTTACTGCCGCCTGCGTTCTGTCATCCACAACAAGTTTTTGTATAATATTACATACATGAGCTTTTGCCGTATGCTCACTTATAGTAAGTGTTTTGGCTATTTGGCTGTTAGATTGTCCGTCGACAACGAGTTTTAGAACTTCATATTCTCTTTGGGTAAGGTTTGAGTGTGTTTCCTTGAATGCACCGCGCGAAAGCTGGCGGGAAGGAATAACGCCGCAATTTTTATCGCGAATAAAAGGCACCACTTGCGGATCTATCCACATTGCCCCCTCTTTTACCATTTTTATAACACTCATTAAAAAATCCGTACTTATGTCTTTAATAACATAGGCACTGGCCCCTGCGCCAAGGGAAGCGTTAAGTTCTTCTTCGGATATATGAGATGTCAGCATAATAACTTTTATATTATTATTGTTTTCCAATATTTGTTTCGCCGCCTCAATCCCGGTTATATCCGGTAAACCTATATCCATAAGAACTACGTCGGGCTTTATAAGCCTTGCTTTTTCAACTGCCTCTTTGCCGTTCACGGCTTCTCCTATGATTTCCATCTCCGGATAATCGCAGAATAAAGATTTTATACCTATACGCATTAATTTTTGGTCTTCAACAAGTAATATTTTTATTTGCATAGAACCTCCCTTAGAAAAAACTTTTTTCCAAAATAATATTAAAATGCTCTGTCTGTTCTATAAATTGCAACATTAAATATCATTGTTGATAATGTTTTAGAATTTAAATTCAGAAATATTTTTTTAACAGCTCTTGGAAATCCGCAATCTTAAGATGGTTCTCCAGCATAGTCTGGTTTCGGCCTTCATAAGCCGGAGTATAATCATCGTTTTCATCAATTGCAAGATTAAAATATTTAACGGCCTCATCAAGCTGATTATTTAAATAGCAGGCCATTCCGAGAAGTGTATATTCAATTTCTTTTGAACCGGATTTTTGCAGAGCGGAGTTAAAAAACTCAAAAGCTTTGTCAAAATCCTTCCTGAATAAATTAATGCAACCGAGCCCGCGCAAAATCGCCGGATTTTCCGAATCAATTTTATACGCCTCTTTTAAACTTGCTTCACTTTCGGAGTAATTGTAATTATCGTATTCTTGCTTGGCCTTTGATATCAATTTTATTAATTTAATTTTTGCACTTGTCCGCTTAAAAAAGGACGCCAGCTCTTTTAGATGTTCTTCTTCTCTCATAACTTATACGGTATGCATCTTTTCGAAAATACCCTTCTTCTGAACCCAGACTTCCACTTCCAGTTTATTACCTTCTTCGATTAAAATATTTTTCAAATCCTTAAAGTTAACTTCCGCATTTTTAATATCACACAGCATAAACATTACAAAATGCCCTTGCATAAGAGTTTGTTTGATATCTTCAATGTTTACCTTATATTTTGCAAGTACATTGGAAATTCCTGAAACAATGCCGACTTTATCAGTACCGGAAACCGTAATTATAATCTTATAATCATCCATAAAAAGTGCTCCTTGTATCTGATATTATATTACATATTGTTAAACAGTTCAATCAGGTATTACTCTTTTGAAGAAGAAATTGCCAAAAAGTGTTTTCTTAAAAACGACGGACGGTGATATTTGGATAAGCCGTATTTATCAATCGCAGTAAGGTGCTCTTTTGTTAAATATCCGGCATTTTTAGCCCAGTTATACATCGGAAATTCTTCATGCAGTTTTTGCATATATCTGTCGCGCGTAACCTTCGCAAGAATACTAGCGGCAGCGATAGAGGCAGATTTTGAATCCCCTTTTATCACGTATTTTTGAGGATATGCAAAATCCCTTATCAGTTTATTTCCGTCCACCAGAACGAGACTCCCCGCAATATCCGCAATACCCGAACAAGCAAGCTTCATCGCCTTCAATGAAGCGTTCAGAATATTAATTTTTTCTATCTCATCAACTTCGACACAAACTATTTTATTTAGCGTATTATTTTTAATAACATCGTATATTAACTCCCTTTTTTTTGCAGAAAGTTTCTTAGAGTCATTCAAAATTCCCAAATCTTTGATTAGTCCGGACGTTATCTTTTCAAAACAAACCGCAGATGCGAATACTCCGCCGGCTGCAGGGCCTCTTCCGGCTTCATCCGTACCGATTATCCTTGTATTAAAATCTCTGTCAAAGTTAAAAAGCTCTTGTGATGTCATAGATTAATTTTAGTATAAAAATAAAAATTACTAAAAAACTATCCGCTCTGCCGCATTCAAGTTTGCGAGAAAAATATATATATTTTCCCGCATCCGCATTCTGTAAATTAATATTAATTTCGTACTTACCTTTATTGCAATGCTTACAAGCTTACTTTAAAATAATGTAAAAGGAGTTTTCGGGTTATGTCAGAGAAAAAAAGAATACTTATTGTCGATGATGATACGGAAATAAGGGATTTGCTGGAATTCGATATTTCGTCAAGCGGATATTTTGTCGATACGGCTTCAGACGGAATGGAAGGCTTAAATAAAGCACTGAATAATAAATATGACCTTATTTTACTTGATGTTATGATGCCGAAGATGAACGGATTTGATGTTTGTAAAAACATCCGTCAGGCAAAAATTAACGTTCCGATTCTTATGCTTACCGCAAAAGGTACGATAGGAGATAAAACCAGCGGCTTCGACAGCGGCGCGGACGATTATTTGGTAAAACCTTTTGATATACAAGAAGTTCTGTTAAGAATAAGAGTTCTTTTAAGAAGAAACCAGCCTCAAACAGAGACTTTGAGCTCTACGGAGATTCTGGAAGCCGGAGAAATTGAGATTCTTCCGGATACATTGGAAACAATTATTCTTAATAAAAAAATAAAACTTACTCCCACGGAATTTGAAATACTGTACTGCCTGATGCAGCATTTTAACAAAGCCGTAACACTTGCGACTTTGCTTGAAGAAGTTTGGGGCTACAGCAGTGATGAAGACGTAAGAATGCTTCGTGTACACGTAGGCGCGCTAAGAAATAAAATTGAGCCGGACACCAAAAAGCCCAAATATCTGCACACAGTAACAAATGTCGGATATAAACTCACACCGTTCGGCGAAGAAGGCTAGCCGGAAGTCTTGTTTGAAAGGTTACCTGTTTGTTTAATTAACATAATTACCGGGGGTCAAAACATTAAATGACATTTTTCAGTAAAAGAAGACTCAAAATAGCGGAACAAATAATTATCGTAATATTTTTTGCGGTACTTATTCCGATGACCGTAAGCGGTGTAATTATTAACAACATTAACCAGCAGTCCAACAGGGCACAGCTGCGCTCGGCGGCGGTAATGATTGCAAATATTGTCTCCGAAGAAATTGATGTTTTTGTCCACTCTATTAATAACGAGTTAGCGCAAATCGTTGCAACTCTTGAATATTACAAGTCTCCGGGGCAGGAACAAGCATATCTTGATACGGTTATTAAAGATTTGCCGTTTTATAAAGAGCTGGCAATTATTAAGCCGGAAAAACTCGAAAGCTATCAAATGTACAGTATACAAGATGATTATGCCGTATTTGACAGACCGCTGGCCGACGGCAGATATCTGGTAGCGATACTGGATATGAAAAATTTAAAAACCAACCTATTTAAGACACTAACTGAAGATAAGCGCCAAATATACGTAATCGCCGATAACAACCTTGCCGCATCAAGCAACTACTCGGAAGAAGGATATAATAAAAGTATCTCACAGCTTCCCCAAAAACTTGAAGTGGACAAGCCGGTTATATACGGAGATACCAAAAACCAGCCCCTTGTATATTTAAAAAAGTCCAACCCGGACGTAACAATTATTGTTAATACAACTGAGGCCGTAACACGCCATACAATTGACTACAACCGGGATAAAATAATTCTTTCCATAATTATAACAATGCTGACCGTATTTTTTGTAGTCGGATTATACACATATTACCTGTATATCAATATTCGACAGCTTTTTAAGGCTATTATTGCGATATCAAAAGGAAACTACGAAAGAAGAATAAGACTCCTGACAAATATTTTTACTCCGTTTGAAATTGTCTTTCTCGGAAATGAATTTAACAGAATGGTTAACCAGATTCATAAATCGTACATTCAACTTAAAAAGAAGAATAAAGAGCTTAAACAGGTAAATGAATTCCGCTCCAATATGATAGATACCGTAAGCCACGAACTGAGAACTCCGCTTACAAGCATTCAGGGATATACTTCAAGACTCCTAAGACAGGATATACAAATTGACGAAGAGACAAAACAAAAATCCCTAAAAATCATAAAAAAACAATCCGAACGCCTTAAAAGAATTATTGAAGACTTGTTGGTTATCCCCGATATCGAAGGCGCAAGGCTCAATGTTAACATTAATAATATCCCGATTGATTCGGTACTTGAAAACTCTATTATGCTAGTAAGAAATGACGCACAAAAAGAAATTATTAATAACGTATCCGGATGTCATGCCGAAGTGCTTGCAGATAACGACAGGCTTGAGCAGGTATTTGTAAATTTGATAGAAAATGCCATTAAATATTCTAAAGGCGAAACTCCTATAACTATTGATTATGAAATAAAAAATGAAAAAATAATCGTAAGTGTCAAAAACGATTATGATATTATCCCGCGTGAAAAACTTAAAACCTTATTTGAAAAATTCACCCGAGTCGATGATAAAACTACAAGAACAACAAGGGGTACCGGTTTAGGATTATTTATAGTTAAAGGACTTATTGAAGCAATGGACGGCGAAATAAGACTGTATTCAAATGATGAATGCGGCTTTTGTGTAAAAGTTTTCTTACCGCTTGCCTAATCAAACGAATTTTAGAATTTTCAATTGCGAATATAAAACAAATATGAATTACGCTCGTTATAGGAATATATTATATCCTTTGTACTAAGCCATCCAAATACGTAAGGATATACTTGCGATTTGTTATAATCTTTAACAAAATAAAACCAATAGTACCTGTTCTTTTCAAGTTGGTTTAAATATTTGAGCGTAGAATTTTTAATATCATCCCGATTAATATCCATCAGGCGTACATTATCCGTATAAAAATTATTTTTTCCGGAATAAAATAAATAGCTTGAAGCGGAAGCGGAATTAATAATAATTATATCCTTTTCAGGGTCAAACTTTTCTTTTAATATAAGCATTAAATTTTGCGGAGAAAATGATGTATAGGATTCCATATTGGCGCATGCCTTAATATCATACTGACAAAACCCGAGAATAATACATATCGCAGCACACAAAAAAGCAGGCTTATTGTATGAGTAAGTATCAAAAGGTTTTACGATAAACAATATAAAAAGACTTATCGCATACAAACCGACCCTTCCGCTCAATGGGTATAGATGTAATAAAGCCGCTAAAAATATCAGCCCCAAAACAATTAACATATATTTTGAAGTGCCGCGCGTTTTCGTTTTGTCCAAGAAACATAACACAACGCCCCAAATAAATAATACCAATTCGAAAAAACTTAAACTATTAGGCATAAAATAAAATTTTAGATTTACAAGAATTAAATGTATAAAACTCATAAAAGAGAGTTTTAGAAATCCGTCGTTCCAATACTCAGGAAAAAACGTATTTATATCCGCTCTTGAAGGGTTGAGATTAAAAACGAAATATAAAACCATGGTTATTACAAAAGGAATTATTGCAAATCCCGGCTTTTTAATATTTTTTATAAACAAAGCGACAATAAAAAACACTGAAGGAAGCGACAGCAAAGGAAAAATTACAACCAAAATACTTAGAAGAATTGGATGTTTTTTTACATCTATACGCGAAAAATAATATAAACATATCAAGCAAATCAAAACATCCGAAGAATATTGCTTAAATATTGAGGAAAAGTCGATTAAAGCCCTTCCTAAAACAAATATGACCAGAGAAATAACTATTGAAAATTTTTTGGTAAAATATGACGAAACAAATTTATAAAAATATACAATAGAAGCTATGCTTGCCGCATAAGGAATAAATTTAAGAACATACTCGCGGTACCCAAATAATTCAGCCAATATTTTTGATATAAACATAAATAAAGGCGGGGCGGATTGTGCATCACCTAACGGCAAAAACATTTGCAACAAATTCTTGTTCAGCATAGTGAGTACCAATCTGCATTGATCATCTTCAAACACATTATTTATAATATACCACCTTGTTCGAAGAAAAATACCTAAAATAAATAACAATACTACAACAATATAATATATTATATTTTTATATTTTGTTATAAAGCCCTGCATATAAACCCTCAATAAACGGTTCAATTAATTATAGCTTATAAAACTTATTAAGCAATAAAAACACACATGTTTTTTAAGTTTAGGAAATAATAAAGAATACTTACCTATGCTTGCAATCCGCAGAACTCAAAAAAGTGCTTTGTACTTGGAGTTCTTGCCTTACTTTCCGCAGCTAATAAAAAAGAGCCACACCAGTGACTCTTTTTTATTAGCGGGAGACGAGGCTCGAACTCGCGACATCCTCCTTGGCAAGGAGGCATTCTACCACTGA
>CALUSF010000046.1 GCA_944323325.1 Candidatus Gastranaerophilales bacterium | reverse complement strand
CAGAAACGGAATTAATATAGGAGAAGGGGCTGCAGCTTTTATTGTTGAGCCGGACGACGGCGGGATAGAAATTGCCGGTCTTGGTGAAACTACGGATTCATACCATGCTACAACTCCGGAACCCGAAGGTATAGAGGCTCAAAAAGCCATAAGACTTGCCCTGAACGGTATTAACCCCGAAGAGGTGGATTATATAAATCTTCACGGTACGGGAACTCCCGCAAACGATTTAATGGAGGGGCGGGCTATATATGAGATTTTCAAAGACAAAACGCCCGCGAGTTCGACTAAACCTATGACCGGCCACTGTCTCGGGGCAGCGGCAAGTATTGAGACGGCATTATGCTGCAAGCTTATTGAAAGCCGCACTAATCAGGTATTTCCTCATATTTATGACGGCGAATACGACAACAATATCCCGCATATAAAACTTACAAAAGCCGGAGTTAATTATGCAAAAAATTATATAAATACCTGTTTATGTACGTCATTCGGGTTTGGCGGAACAAATACGGCAGCTGTTTTAAGGAGGGCAAATGTCTGAATACGATTTAACAAAAATACTTCCTCATAAACCGCCGATGATTCTTATTGATGATATTCTGGAAGTCAATCTTAAAGAAGGCTCTTTGGTATCGCTGTTTCGTGTTTATCCCGAAAAACAATTTTTTGAGCGGGGGCGCGGTATAAATTCCATTGTAGGTATTGAATTTATGGCGCAGACAATAGGATGTTTTTCTTATTTTAAAGATAAATGCTCCGCTCCTAAACCGGGTTTGCTTTTGGGGACAAGACTTTATAATAATCAGGTGGAATATTTTGAAGAAGGAATTGATTATACAGTAAAGGTTCATGAAGTTTTTACGGACAACGAAATTGTTGTTTTTGACTGTTTAATATATGATAATAATGATAATGAAATCGCAAGTGCAACAATCAATGCTTATCAAGGCACGAATATAAAGGAGTTATTGAAAGAGTGAATGATGTTTTAATAACGGGTGCGAGCAGAGGTATAGGAAAAGCCGCGGCTCTTTATCTTGCAAATAACGGTTATAATATAATTCTTCACTGTTCAAAGGATGTACAGAGGCTTGAAGGATTAAAAAAAGAGATAGAAAATAAGGGTGTGAAAGTTCGTACGCTCGCTTTTGATATAAGCAATCGTGAAGAAACCGCAAAGGCGCTTGAAGAAGATATCGCGCAAAACGGAATTTATTACGGAATTGTTCTTAATGCGGGAATTACAAGAGATAATCCGTTTCCTGCAATGGAAAACAACGAGTGGGACGAGGTTATAAATACAAACCTTAACGGATTTTATAATGTTTTAAGGCCGCTTATTATGCCGCTTATTCAGGCAAAGCGCGGCAGAATAGTTGTTATGTCATCAATATCGGGCGAGTGCGGAAACCGCGGGCAGGTAAATTACAGCGCTTCGAAAGCCGGATTAATAGGTGCGGCAAAGGCTTTGAGTCTTGAAGTCGCAAAACGGCATATCACCGTTAATTGCATAACTCCCGGACTTATTGCAACGGATATGACCGAAAATATTCCGGAAGAAGCAGTCAAGGCGGTACCTTTAAAACGTATGGGAACGCCTGAGGAGGTTGCGAGTCTTATCAATTATCTCATGAGTGAAGATGCCGGATATATAACGGGACAGGTTATCGGAATAAACGGGGGGCTTTATCTGTGAGAAGAGTTGTAATAACAGGCATGGGAATAACGTCCCCTTTGGGTTCTACGGTAGATAACGCATTTAAAAGATTGCAAAAATACGAAAATTGCGTTGAGCATTGGGACAGGCTTGATGAGTATGAAAGGCTTAATACGTCGCTCGCGGCCTTTGTAAAAGATTTTGTTGTTCCGGAGCATTTTACCAGAAAAGTACGCCGCACAATGGGTAATGTTGCACTTATGGCGGTTGTCACCGCGGAAGAAGCTTTAAAAGATGCGGGTTTACTGGGTGATAAGTGTATTTCGGATGCGGGAGTAAGTTACGGCTCTTCAACCGGTTCTCTGGATGCAATTTTAGACTTTTATGCGATGTGTATTGATAAAGAAGTCAAAATGCTTAATTCCGGTTCGTATATTAAAATGATGCCCCAGACAACGGCTGTAAATATTTCACTTTATTTTAAAACTCACGGAAGACTTATTCCGACATCTACCGCCTGCACATCGGGTTCAATGGGTATAGGATACGCCTATGAGGCGATTAAAAACGGATATCAGGATGTTATGATAGCGGGAGGCGCGGAAGAAATTCACCCGACTCAAATGGGGATTTTTGATACACTTTACGCCACAAGTACAAAAAATAATACTCCAAAATTTACCCCGTCACCGTTTGATAAAAATCGTGACGGACTTGTAATAGGAGAAGGCGCGGGAACGGTTATACTCGAAGAGTACGAAAGAGCGAAAGCGCGCGGTGCAAAAATTTATGCGGAGATAGCCGGCTTTGCAACCAATACGGACGGTGTGCATATTACAAATCCAAACAGGGCTACAATGGCGGAAGTTATGAGAAAATCCCTTCAGGATGCAAACCTTAAACCTGAAGAAATTGGATACATAAATGCGCACGGAACGGCCACAATTAACGGTGATATTGCGGAAACAAAAGCGACGGAAGAAGTTTTTCAAAGAGAAATTCCGATAAGTTCAATAAAAAGTTACACGGGACACACTCTTGGTGCCTGCGGAGCAATAGAAGCCATACTTGGTGTTGAAATGATTAACAGGGGCTGGTTTCCTCCGACACTAAACCTCAAAGATATAGACGAAGAGTGCGGAAAACTTGATTATATAAAAGACTGCGGACGTGAAATCGATTGTGAATATATAATGTCGAATAACTTTGCATTCGGCGGTATCAATACTTCAATTATCTTGAAAAAACCGTAAAATTTATATTTCATATCTTAATATATCTTAATATTGGCCGTTAAAATAGCAATTTTTTCTATAAAATATACTTTATATATTTGTAGCAGGTTTAGTAAAGGTAATATAATGTCATATTATTTCATTAACGGATACAATATGAACTATGGTCAAACCCCGTACTATCATACATCATTCAAACAGGGTGACGATTCTTCAACTACTCCCATCCTGGCTAAACCTATTGAAAAAGTACAGAATGTTATTACTAAAACCGCTGATGTATTTATTAAAAAAAGCGAAGAGGGTGAGGAAAAGAAATCACACAAAACTGCAATCTGGGTAGGCAGTGCGGTCCTTGTTCTTTCAGGATTTGCAGCTCTTTTAAACCCCAAATTCTCCGGTAAATTTATCAACAAAATTAAAAATTGGGCGCAGGTAAGAAAAGCTAATGCTGAAAAAAATAAAGGGGACAAGGTAAAAAGCAAGTTTAATCAATGGTTATCTGATGCGTCGCATAAACTTATTGATGTATTCCAGTTTACAAATAGTATGAATGCAGCTAAAGACGTTGGTTTTAAGTGGATTTGCATGGGTGAGAAATTTAAAAATGTAAAAAATGATTCTCTGAGAAATGTACTTCAAAAATGTGATCAGGGAATAAGATTTGTGATGTCCAAAGTTCATTCATCTATTACTAATATATTTGACAGTGTGAGCAAAAGGACTGTTCACGCAAACTATAAAAGTGTCGATAAAAGAATGCGGACTTTGGATAATATAATTGCCGGATATAAAGATAAACTTACTCTTTCGGAAAAAGCGGCATTGGAAAAGAAAATGCAGGAAATTCAGAGCGCAAAATCTTATTTTTCCAACGCGAATGTGGATGCAAGATTAACGGCACAAGAAAAAATTATGTCAAATTTGGAACATGATTTTATAGGTAAATGGAATGAATTCAGAAAAGGGTTCAAGTGGTTTAAAGCTCCCGGAACATTAAAAGAAAAATATCATCATAATATTAATAATATTAAAAATAATATGTCATACTGGGCGGAAGATATGCTTATGCCTCAGAGAAACAAATTGGAACAGGAAGGTATGAGCGCCGTTGACGTAATTATGGGTGACGGGAAAAATGTACGCGGCAAGTATAATGAAATTTTAGATATTTTGTCACCTCATCTTAAACAGGACGAAAAAGCATTTTTGGAAAAAACAATAGGAAAAACCAATAAGAGACTCAGAAAAGCAAATCGCAAAGAATGTGTGGAATATTTTGATAAGAAGCGTGATCTAATGCTGGGCGGTGCTCCGACAGATATAATTACAGGGCTCGGAACTCTGGGACTGAGCGGTATTGCAATCGGAACTGCCGATAATAAAGATGACAGATTATCACGTGCAATAACCGCAGGATTTCCTGCAGTGGCAGGTATCGGAACTTCATTTGCACTAACGGCAATGCTGTTTTCCGGTGTTCAGGGGTTAGTATACGGCGGTCTTGCAGGTGCCGGCTTAAGTTTATTAGGAAGTACGGTCGATAAAGCTATAACTAAAGCTAAGCAAAAGGAGGTTGTAAGTGCTTAACGTATTAATTCAACAATTTTTAAAATGTTTTGTTTCAATGTTTCGTAGTCCTTGTTATTGTCGATTAGAAAATCCCAATCCCGAATATTATCCAAATCAACTTCCGTAATATCGTTTTCCCCGACAAGAGTTCCGCCTCTTTGGGCGCGTATTTCGCGGGCAGCTTCAATTCTTACGGAGATTGCACCTGCAGCTTTGAAAACTTCATATTCATGTTTAATTCTTACATCTGTTACAACAATATTACCCTGCTGCGATATGATTTTTTCAAGCCAGTAATCCGGACTTTGGAGTCTGCCCCAATTGCCTAAATCAATTAGCCCCTGGCGGTATAGCGGTTTGTTATTTTCAATTTCTTCGACGCTGATGCCTGTTTGTTTTGCGTATTCAATTTTGATTATATCGCCCATAGCACAGCGTTTGAATTCCGGCATTGCGTCCATAAGAATCTTTGCTGCGGTATCTTTGCCGGAGTATTGTTTTCCTGAAAATATAATTATTTTTTCTGCCATAAATTACTCCAGCGGGTCGTATCCACCTTCATGCAGAGGATGACATTTGCAGATTCTTTTGAGTCCCATCCATCCGCCCTTTAAAATTCCGTATTTAATTATTGCCTGTTTTGTGTATTCCGAACATGTCGGATAAAATCTGCATCTTGGCGGAGTCATTGAAGATATTTTCTGATAAATTCCGATTAGTCCGAGTATCAAATATTTTAGCATAAATACATCTTAACACGAATAAAAACAATAATCTTAATACAAAATTTCGGAAGAACATATATTACCTGTTCTTCCGAAATTCAAATTTACATTTCATCTTCGAGATAAGTTCTCAATGTCTCAATTCGCTCAACTTTCCTCAATTTTTGCAATGCTATGGTTTCTAGTTGTCTTATCCTCTCTTTTGAAAATCCTAAATCATTTCCGATTTGTTCCAGCGTTTTGGGCTCTTCATTATCTATTCCGAACCTTCTCTTAATAATTTCCCGTTCTCTTGTATCAAGGGTTTTAAGCAGTCTTGTAATATCCTTTTGCTGCAATTTCTTTTGCGTGCTGTTTTCAGGCGACGAATACGATGTGTCTTCAACGTAATCCTGAATACACAAATCATCCGTTACAAATGTATCGAGGCTCACCGGTTCTTTTTTTATTGCATTTTTTACTTCATTTATTTTCCTAATATCAAGTCCCGATATTTTAGAAATAGTTTCCTCATCAACATCCATAGTTTCATCGCAGGCGGCAATCGAACAGGCCTTTTTATATTTTCTTATTTTTTCAAGCATGTGAACCGGAATTCTTATTGTTCTGGAATGGTTGGAAATCGCCCGTATTATTGTTTGTTTAATCCACCAGGTTGCATAAGTTGAAAATTTGAAATTCTTTTTGTAATCAAATTTTTCAGCAGCTTTAATTAATCCTAAAGAGCCTTCCTGTACCAAATCCATGAACAGAACTCCCTGCCCGATATACTTCTTGGCTATACTTACAACGAGTCTTAAATTAGCCTGTACAAGTTTTTTAACGGCCTCTTCTTTTTCTTTGGAATTACCTTCCTGAATTTTTCTTCCCAACTCGCATTCTTCAGCTTTGGACAGCATTTTTTTTCTGCCGATTTCTTTAAGATACATCTGTAAAATGTCATCATTATTCACAATAGTGCTGAAAGTTTTCGGTAAACTTGAATCCATTTCGGTTGTATCAATGTATTCCATATTATTAAACGCTCTTGACATAGTATAAAATCTCCTCTTGCTATTCTAAAATATATGACGACATATTAATAAAAAAGTTCCGTAAAAAAGTTGGTTCAATATAAATATCATTTATACCGGTTAGCATTTGTATTATTTATTAATTCCCCGATTGGACTCTCTTTTTTGGTAATGTTTTAATCTCAAAAAAATTCCATAATTTAGGAGTTAGTTTTCTTGAGGTAACTCAGGAAGGGAAAAGGGGGTAAATACAAAGGGTAAATATAAAGGGTAAATGAAATTGAAATATACCGGAACTTACCAAAAAATAATTTACTTCGCCCATTTAAAAAGGAGGTTAAAATGACGATTAGAAAACTTACTGTGGCAGCTGCAATCGCCGTGGGTATAACGACGTGTTCATTTAACACGGTAATGGCAGCCTGCCCGTGTGACGAGCGTCCTGTTGTTACTCAGGGAGCTTGTCCATGTGATGAAATTCCGGAGATTACAGGCGCAGCATGCCCTTGCACACCGGCTCCGGAGGCGGATTGCGGCTGTAATACCGCTCCAAAATGTGAACCTGACCCGGTTCCGTCATGCGCATTGTGTCCCGGAGTAAAAGACTTATCAAGAGCGGATATGAAACAAGTGTATTCTTATCCTAACGCAGTCTACGGGTACAACAATTATGTAGGTACTGAAAAAGACTCTATCTACAAGGCTGAAGGTTTCTCCGTTAACAGAGAAGTAAATCAGCTTACTGCGGGTACTATGGGAACAACTGTTGCAAGCGACGGTTCAATGACCGGTGCGGCTACAAATATTCCGTGCCTGAATGATTTAACAAGAAATACGGGAAGTCCCGTAATCCGAGATGAAGCCAAAATGGATGGTAACGGCTGCCCTATCCAAATGGGTACCGCTAATTCCATTCAGGCAATTAAGAAAACATTAGTGCCGTTTGACTTATCACCGTTTGAAAACATGACGGGTGCTGCTGCCGGTTTACAAATGTTTCCGGATGTTCCTAACGGATATTGGGCATCGTGTGAAATTGATAAACTTGCGACAAACGATATCGTAGTAGGTTATCCCGACAGATTATTTAAGCCGTCAAGAAATATTTCGCGTGCAGAGTTCGCAACGATGTTAGTTAAAGGTTTTGACAAGGACATGTATTCTTGTGCTCCTGAAAAATTGTTCTCTGATGTTCCGACAAATCACTGGGCAAATTCTGCAATCACGGTTGCAGTACACCAAGATTTGTTAAAAGGATACCCGAACGGCAAATTCATGCCTGACCATAATGTAACAAGGGTTGAAGCTCTTTGCGCATTGTCAAAAGGTATAAAATGTGCTGATATGGATAAATGCAAAGCACAGGAAATTTTGTCTAAGTACTGTGACGGTAATACCGTGCCTGAGTGGGCGCAAATTCCTATCGCCAAAGCACTTGATAAAGGTGCTTTAAACAATTCGCCCAACCCGAATACAATTGCACCGTTTAAGGATGCAACACGTGCCGATATTGCAGCTATGTTACAAAATATTCGTGTAGCTGCCGGTATTGACAAAAATCCTGTAACTGCAAATAATGACTGCCCGATGTGCCCTGTTGACAAAAAGGCATTTATCGAAAACGAAGAAATAGTTCAGATACCTACAATTCAATTAGAATTTAAGGATCAGGTAAGTGCTAAATCTTCTCACGTAGGCCAGAGATTTGCAGCAAAGACACTTGAAGACGTAACAATTAACGGACAATTATATCCTTGCGGTTCAAACGTGTACGGTAAAGTTGTTGAAGTAGTAAGACCTTCAGGATGCCAGAAGGGTGCTTTGAAACTTGCATTTACCGAAATTGAACACTGCGGATGCAAGGCAACTCTGCCGAGACAAATACTTAATGCCGAAATTAACAAATCAAATACACCTAACATTGTATCAAGAATCGTTACGGCTCCGTTTACTTGGGGCGGTCAGATGCTTGGTATAGTCGGAAGAACAACCGGCGGTATGATATCTAACCTGGGTAACGCCTTAGAAGACGTTGCATCCGGTACCGGTATTGCACTCGGTGAAGCTTTCCAAGGCCAATTTATGGCTTCAGCAAGAAGTGTAGGAGATGTTGTTAAAGATACGGTTAAAGCTCCTATAGATATAACAAGAACTGCTATATCAGGTACGGTTGGTCTTGTACAGGCTACCGGAGACGAGGTCGGCTATCTTGTTGACGCTAAAGGATACAAAATCTCTGCAATCAATCCGAAAGAACATGTTACTATAGCTTTCGGCTGCAGCGGCGAGTAGTAAGTAAATAAAAGTCGTTCGCTCATACGGGGAAAGAAACCGGTTAGTTTTAAATCGGTTTCTTTCTTTTTACTCTTTACGTAAAATTCTTGTTGTAATATAATGTATTCATATAGTTTGGGCAAAATAGAACTTCCCGGGGGGATAATTAGTAAGCGTAAAAGACGGGTATACCTAAAAGGGTGAGAGTTTAATTTGCCGGAGTTGCATCAAAACAAGGTAAAGGAAGAATATGAAAGAACAGAAGATTGCGGTAATAGGGTTCGGATTGTGGGGCAAGAATATTGTCCGGAATTTTTATAACCTTAATGTACTCGAAGCTGTATGTGATTTGGATGATGAATCTTTGAATACTGTTAAGAGTCAATTTCCGGGTGTAAAAACGACAAAAGATTTTAATGACATTATTAACGATAAATCTATAACCGGTGTTGCTGTTGTAACTCCGAGCCATACGCATTTCAAGATAGTTAAAGCAATGCTTGAGGCGGGAAAAAATGTTTATGTTGAAAAACCGATATCTACCGTAGCTGAGGAAGCAAAAGTTTTAACGGAACTTGCCGAGTCTAAGGGCTTGGTTTTAATGGTTGATCATCTGCTTCTTTACCATCCGGCCGTTAACAGGTTAAAAATGCTTGTTGAAGAAGGCGTCTTGGGTGATTTGGTTTACGCACAGAGTGACAGATTAAACGTAAACTATCATAAAAATGACAGAAGTGTTATGTGGGATTTGGCACCGCATGATGTTTCAATGATTGCTTATGTTACGGGGAAAAATCCCGTCAAAGTTATTTCCGCAACGGGATGCTCTTCCGAAAGAAATGATATTATGGATATAACACATATTACGCTTGAATTTGACGGCGGAATGATAGCTCATATTTCCGACAGCTGGATTACTCCGCAAAAACATGTAACTCTGCTTGTCAGAGGAACAAAAGCGACTGCAATGTTTGATGATACGGCGCCGGCAGATAAACTTAAAGTGTATGACAATTTTGTTCCCGCAAATACTCAAAATTATGCACTTGATTATTTGGAAATTGAACCGCTGAAACTTGCATGCCAGCATTTTGTAAATTGCTGTGCCACCGGACAAAAGGCTCGCTCAGACGGGGCAAACGGGTATGAAGTCGTAAGTATTTTAGAAGAAGCAGAAAGAATTATGCTCGGCTCTAAAGTTGAAGACTTAAATAAGAAGGATTTTGCTCTTTCAAGAATGAAAGTTTAAGCTCGTGAATTGTGATTCGTGAATAGTGAATCGAAAAACATCTTCAAATATAGAATGTAGGTCGGGCACTGCCTGACAATAACTTAAACAGGGAGTCCAAAATGGCAAACTTTATATCAATATTCAGAATTTTCGTTATGTTTTTTGCGGTGTATCTAATATATACTTGTCAAGGTAATACCCCCGCATATCTTTGGGCGCTAGTATTAACTATATTGGCCTTTGCTCTTGACGGTGTTGACGGATATGTGGCAAGAAAGCTTCATGAAGAGTCAAAATTCGGTGCGCTTCTTGATATTATGGGTGACAGAATCGTTGAAAACACTTATTGGATTTTGTTTGCGGTTATGGGTTGGTTGAGCATTTTATTTCCGCTAATTGCTATTACGAGAGGGTTTATTACGGATACAATAAGAAGTGCGGCAATGGAGCACGGACTTACACCTTTCGGAATGCAAGTTAATCCGGTTTGCAAATTTATTACGGGTTCAAAGTTTATGAGAATAAGTTATGCGGTTGCAAAAGTTGCCGCGTTTATTCTGATTATTGCCGCTAAAATGCCCGTATGCCCGCACAGAGAAATTATATGGACAATCGGCTACTGGGCCGCAGTCTTTGCAATCGTATTCTGCGTTGTAAGAGGACTTCCGGTTGTTATTGAAGCTAAGTATTTATTCGAGAAAAAATAGTGCATATTTTGAGTGGGTGTTATTGACAGACTTATCATATAGTGATAACATGATAATATGATTAAGTCTTTCAATGACAAAGAAGCTGAAAAAATTTTTAATGGTTTAAAATCAAAAAAATATAATTCCATTCAAAAAGTTGCAAAAAGAAAATTGGATATGATTCATTATGCATTTGCCGAACAAGATTTAATCGTTCCGCCTTCCAACAGATTTGAACATTTAAAAGGTAATTTAAAAGGTTTTTGTTCAATTCGTATAAATGACCAGTATAGAATAATTTTTAATTTCATAGATGGCTACGCAGAGAATGTACAAATCACAGACTATCATTAAGAAAGGATTAAGCAAATGAACAGACCATATACACACCCGGGAGAAATATTACTTGAAGAATTTGTAAAACCTTATAAACTCACTCAAGAACGATTGAGTTCCCTTTTGGGTGTCGGGATAAAAACTATAAGTGAAATATACAATCAAAAACGTGGAATAAGCCCTGTTATGGCTCATAAGCTTGCCAGACTTTTCGGTACAACACCGGAATTTTGGTTGAATGCTCAAGTTTATTATGATCTATATACAGTTTATGAAAAAAAGAAGAATGAAATTAACAAGGTAAATCCTTTGATAGCTTAAATTGAGGGTTTGGAGAATAAATGGCGGCAAAACTAAATATCGTTTTATATGAACCTGAAATTCCGCAGAATACCGGAAATATTGCAAGGTTATGCGCCTGCACGGGTGCTTCTTTATATCTTGTGGGTAAGTTGGGATTTTCTCTTACGGATAAGTACACAAAACGTGCCGGCATGGATTACTGGGAAAGTGTTGATTTACACAGAATAAATTCCATGGATGAACTTTTTCAATTATTTCCGAACGGTACTTTTTATTATCTGACGACGAAATCAAAGAAGAAATATACTGACATTGAATTTAAAGAAAATGATTTTATTGTTTTCGGGCCTGAATCCAGAGGACTGCCTCAGGAATTTGTTACTAAAGATTCCGCAATAACAATTCCGATGAGGGAGGGGCAGCGAAGTCTGAATTTGTCAAATTCTGTCGCCATCGTTGCATACGAAATTATAAGACAAATAGGTATTTGAATGTTTGGTTGACAGGGTATAACAAGTTATGTATTAAGGAGAGTTAATAAAGTAATGCAAGAATATAAAATGCCGCTGCGTGAACAAAATTCAAACAAGGGAACTTTCGGAAAAGTTCTTAATTTTGCAGGTTCCAGAAACTATATCGGTGCTGCTTATTTGTCTACGGTTTCAATTCTAAAAGCCGGCGGCGGATTTGCGGCGCTTGCAAGCGAGAAGGATATTATCCGCTCTGTTTCGACTCTGCTTCCGGAAGCTGTTTATCTTTCAAGAGAAGAGGGTTTGAAACAAATAAATGATTTTTCTGTAATCCTTATAGGGTGCGGGTTAGGTTTAAACAGAGCGTCAAAAAATCTGTTTAAAAAAATTATAACAAAATTAAATGATACTCAAGTTCCCGTAATAGTCGATGCTGACGGGTTAAATATTTTAAGCGGGATAAATATAACACTTCCCCAAAATACAATAATAACTCCCCATCCTTTAGAGGCTGCAAGACTTCTCGGGGTAAATCTTAAGGATGTTTTAAATGATTTGGAAGGAAGCGCAGGAAAACTTTCTGAAAAATACGGCTGTACTGCCGTTTTAAAAACACATAGAACAATAATTTGCGCTAAGGACAAATTATTTATAAATCAACATGGCAACTCCGCTCTTGCAAAAGCCGGTTCCGGCGACGTTCTTGCAGGAATTATTGCGGGACTTTTAGCGCAAACGGTAAACAAAAATCCAAATCTGTTTGAAATTGCAAAACTAGGTGTTTATCTGCATTCGCGTACAGGTGAAATTGCTTCGGAAGAATTGAGCGAATATTCTGTTCTTGCTTCAGACCTGCCCCGCTACTTGCATAAAGCAATAATAGAATTTAATGCGGATTAATAAAAAATTTGCCTCTTTTTCAGCAGCTGTCTGACTTACATGCCTAAAAATCTGCCTCAATGACTCATAAATACTATATCCTGGGTTTAGATGTAAAAAAGTCTTTACAATTCATAGGTCGATTTTAAAAATGTAGTAATATATTCTTGTACCTGATTTTGAAGCAAGGCTAAAAGCCGCGTAGGATAAATCTCTCAAGGGTACAGGGATAACTTTACCCGAACAAAATTTTATAGGAGGACTTTTATTATGCAGCATTGCTGTGAATTTAAGCCTGACGATATTTATTATCTCAGGGATAATGACTTATACTCTTCAAGAAAACTCTCAATAGGTTTTTGTCCGATATGCGGCAAACCCGTAACGGAATTGGTTGAATGGTGTTTTGACGGGAGTTTAAAGCGTGAGGCATGTGCCGGAATTAAGGCAAACGATTTAATGCTCAAATACGGAGATGAAATAGTATACTCTCAAAAAGAATGTAATTATTTGCGCTTTAAGATGAAACCGTTCGGGTGGAAATACGGAATTAATAAGGCTGCAAAAGTTAAAGATAAAGTTGTCGTAAAACAGTATGCATGCGATTTTTACGGAAACAAGGAATTAATTAAGACATTTTAACTCTCATTATTCTACCGGCTGAGGGTATCGTTTCACCTTTCTCTCTCGTGACACACTCCTTAGTGTTCCATACATTATGCCCTTGCTCTCAGCCTTTTTTTTATAAAATGTCAAGATTTTTAAATATGAGGAAAATTATGCCTAAAAAAAATAATAAGCAAGATATAAAAACAGATGTAAATCAGCGTCATATAGAGTTTTATAACAAAACTCTCGATATGTTGGAATTTATTCTTGACGAATGTTCGCGGGAATTATGCCGCACAGAGTTTGAATTTTTGGAAATGCCTAAAAGTGCAGTAACCGTGATAGATTTTCTCATATCTTCAATAGGCAAGGTTCAAAAGGGGCATCGACTTGCACTCGGTTTGGATGATGAAATAAAGATTAATGAAGAGCCGGAAATTAATATAGTTGAGGGACTTACGGAAAATAAAATTTAAAAGGAGAAAATATGAGCAATATAGACGATTTTATTAATGAACTTCTTCAAGAACAGGAAGCAAGAATTGCAGGCAGTATATATAATGATCTGCTTGTACCTTATTTTTTTACAACAAGAAGCTGCCGGTAAAGGGAATGCAGTTAACGGTTGTGCCGGAACTTATCCGGTAAGCGGCTATACAAGAGATGACGGGACGGAAGTAAGAGGATATATGAGAACTTGCGGAGCTGCGCACGCCGGAAATTCCTACAGAAGTGAAAACAAAAAAAATGAAACTTATAAGCAAAATAATGACGGAAATAACCGGTATAATATTGAATCGGATGAAACGGACGGAAAAGATATTGCAGAATATTCCGATACGAAGCAAGACGGCCTTGTGTTAAAAGAGCATGTAGAAAACGGCAATAATAAATTATCCGTAATGGAAGCCATACAAAAAGAAGCGGCACAAGTGGATCGTGGTAATGAACAATTACCAGCAAAGGAGTATTACAAAATCGCACTGGATTTAGCGGATAATCCAGATAAGTTTGTAAGTGATGAAAGGAACCATATCTATAAAGCGGGTGATTTGCCCGATTCAATCAATCAAAAAATTGTGTTTGATAAAATTGCGCAAGGTTTAAAAATTGATGCTAATAATCCGCATAACATAGAAGTATTCAAAGATACAACAGTAGTTGTCCCTCAAGAGAATTCTCCTGTTATGCAGTTAATAAAAATTTCGCCGATTACTAAAAAGATAATTATTGATAACTATAAAAATATTGTGAATAATAAAAAGACCGTTAATACAAGTGTAACTTTTTCTTTTGGGCGTTCTAATGTAGCAATGAATTTATTCGGGACATTAAATAAAGTTGATATTAAAAATATGAAGCAAAATTCTGACGGTTCAATATCATTTATAATAAGTGATTTCTATGATTTTGATTACATGAAACATCGTAAAGGAGAAGGGTTGAAGTATAGCATTATAGTGGATGCAAATAATAGAGCCGCAAGTCAACAAGAAAAAGGAAGGTTAAAACCTTATGTATTATATATTCCGGTTGTATTAACGAAGGAAGAATTGAAAGAATTATTGCGTGTAGAATTTTAAGACATCATGCATATATGTTATTGGTGCTTCAAGAATATCATATAAAGTATTCCATGCCTGCATATTGTTTAGTTGCTCAATTAGTAAAATAATGTATTGACAGGGGAAGGGTTAATAGAAATATCATTCAATCAAATACCACCAAGGAAATATATATATTTTATCTATATAGAAATTTAACCAACCCGGAAAGTGGCAATATGTTACAAGAAACAGCAGTAAATAATTTAAAAGAGTCAGGAGGTATATAAAAGTGTAAAATTTATT
>CALUSF010000045.1 GCA_944323325.1 Candidatus Gastranaerophilales bacterium | reverse complement strand
TTCCACGCAGGTACGGAATAATGCAGTATCCGCACCTATAGTTGCAGCCGTCCGCAATTTTTATATATGAGCTTGCGCCCATTGTAATCTGCTGGCGCTCAATATTTTCGGGGTAAATATATTCAGGGTTACGGTTAACCTCACAGACATAAGTTTTTGATTCTATGATATCAACAATTTTTGTAAAATCAGTAGTTCCGACCACTGCAGAAATTTCAGGAATTTCCTTTTTTAATTCGTCGGGATGCTTTTGTGAAAGACAGCCCGTTACAATAACCCTTTTTCCTTTATCAATCAATTCCAAAATTGAGCGAATCGATTCTCTTTCCGCATCACAGATAAACGAGCATGTGTTCACGATAACTGTATCCGATTCATCTTCGTTAAGTGTAATTTTATACCCGTTTTTGGCTAAAATACCCAAAATCAATTCCGAATCTACTAAATTTTTTGCACATCCGTGACTTACGAGAGCTATTTTTTTCATATTAAAAATTTAACATAAAAACTTAAGTAAAACTATCCAATTTGCATAAAGAAACTTCTCTGAACTGGCTTTTAAGAAAATCTTCCGCACTGCCTTCGTGCTGTTGTCTGGGGTAGTCAACACCTCTTGGTGTATTAATTTTTTTATAAGTATGGTACATAACCCTGTTATCTCCGATAACATCCATTTCTAACCCTCTGCCATTTATACCTCTTTCTCCCGTAAGAGTATTTGTGATATAAAGAGTGTCTTCTTTATTGCAGAACAGCATTCCAAAACGCCCGAAAAAGTGTACATCTCGTCTTGCGGCAAATATGGAATAAGGGATATTATGAGTTTCAAAAACTTTTTTTATTTTATTTAGCTGTTTTACGTTATATTTTGATGTCTCCAGCATTTGTACGCCGCCCAGAATAAAACCGTGCAAGCTGTCTTTTGCCAAGTCTATTTTTTCAAGAAGCCGCCGTTCAAAATTTTTTATGCTGAATCCCTTTTGTCTTTTTCGTTTTGCTTCCGCCCTGCTTGTGGTGCATATATGGAACATTGTCACGGAATTGTTATCCACAACACCGCCTGCGATACAATCCAAGAGTGATGTTGTAAAGAGATTTTTCCCCTTTTTCATTGTATCGGCTGTCCAAGGATATCCGACCTCATGTTTCTTTTTATTTAATCTGCGGATTTTTTCTTTAAAAGTTTTGTAATCAATAAATTTTATCTTTGATTGGAATGATGTATTGTCCGAGTTTATTTTCATATATTACTTTCTGAATATAAAAAATACCGCAAGAACAATAAAAATGAAACCTACAAGATAATTCCATTTGAATTCCTCTTTTAGATACCAAACCGAAAAGAATGCAAAAACGGTGAGCGTTATAACTTCCTGAATGGTTTTCAGTTGGACTGCGTTGTAGCAATTATATCCGATTCTGTTTGCCGGAACTTGAAAGCAGTATTCAAAAAATGCGATACCCCAGCTTGCAAGAATTACAATAATAAGCGGGAGACTCCTAAAACGTAAGTGACCGTACCAGGCAAAAGTCATGAAGATATTTGATATTAATAATAAAAGTATCGGTGCTATGTGTCTGAACATAAATTAATTTTATCACAGCAACAATAGTCATAATACTTTTGTATTGTAAAAATTTGTAAACGGCTATTTATCCGAGACCATTTCTCGTAATTTTTTAAGTTGGTCTCTTATTTCTGCAGCGCGTTCGAAATCCAGTATTTTTGCGGCTTTATGCATATCTTTTTCCAGCTTGGATATAAGTTTTGGTAAATCTTTTCTATCAATACCCAAATCAACCATTTCTTCGGCGACAATGTCTTCAAGGTCTCTGTAGCTTGCAACCAGTGAGAGCAGATTGTTCTCAATGGGCTTTTTAATTGTCTGAGGAATAATTCCGTATTTCTTGTTATGTTCGAGTTGTATTTCCCGTCTGCGGTTTGTTTCGTCAATTGCCCGCTGCATGGAATCAGTGATTTTATCCGCATACATAATAACTTCACCGCAAGCGTTTCTTGCCGCACGTCCGATTGTTTGGATAAGGCTGGTATCCGAGCGCAAAAACCCTTCTTTATCGGCATCCATAATCGCAACAAGCGAAACTTCCGGAATATCAAGCCCTTCTCTCAGTAAGTTTACACCGATTAGTACGTCGAATTCTCCCAGTCGCAAGTCTCTTAAGATTTCAACACGTTCTATAGATTTTATTCCGCTGTGGAGATATCTTACGCGAATTCCTTCCTGCAGGAAAAAGTCGCACAAGTCTTCCGCCATGCGTTTGGTGAGAGTTGTTATTAATACGCGTTCTTCTTTTTTTGCGCGTTTCTCGATTTCTTGTTTTAAATCTGCAATTTGTGTTTCTATAGGTCGGACGCTGATTTTTGGATCAACGAGTCCGGTAGGACGAATGATTTGTTCAACAAGCTGTTCGGAAGTCTTTTTTTCGAAATCCCCGGGGGTTGCCGAGATGTAAATCTTTTGTCCGACTTTTGCAAAAAATTCTTCACTTTTTAAAGGGCGGTTATCTCTAGCGCATGGAAGTCTGAAACCGAATTCAATAAGGGTATTTTTTCTTGAAGCGTCTCCATGGTACATGCCGTTCAATTGCGGAAGCGTCACGTGAGACTCGTCTATAACGGTTAAGAAATCCCCCCTGAAATAATCTAAAAGTGTCGCGGGAGCAGAGCCCGGCGGACGTCTTTCTATTATTCTTGAATAATTTTCAATTCCGGAGCAGTAGCCCATTTCTTTAATCATTTCAATATCGTATTTTACTCGTTGCTGGAGTCGTTGAGATTCAAGAATTTTATTTTGGCTTTCCAGTTCGGTTACGCGATTTTTCAATTCAGTCCTTATCATTTGAATTGTTTCATCTTCATTTTCATCATAGGCAATATAATGCACTGCAGGGTATATAATTGTACTTTCCGGTGCTTCCAGAATTTCACCCGTGAGGCTGTCAATTTTTACGATTTTTTCTATTTCATCATCAAAGAAATAAACTCTCGTAATAATCTTTTCATAAGCCGGCATGATTTCTACAATGTCGCCGCGAGCTCTGAAAGTTGAGCGTTCAAGGATTAAATCATTTCTCGTATATTGGATTGATACAAGATGTTTTATTAAATCTCCTCTGTCTAATTTCTCTCCGACTTCCAGTTTTATTGCGCCTTTGAAATAGTTTTCGGGAAGTCCCAAACCGTATATACAGCTTACTGATGCAACAATTATTACGTCGTTTCTCTCGTATAAGCTTCTTGTTGTATTATGCCTTAATCTGTCAATTTCTTCATTAATACTTGCGGATTTTTCTATATAAGTGTCTGTTCTCGGAATATAGGCTTCCGGTTGATAGTAATCGTAATAAGATATAAAATATTCAACCGCGTTATTCGGAAAAAGTTCTTTAAATTCGTTATAAAGCTGGGCTGCCAGAGTCTTGTTATGTGCGATAATTAATGTAGGTTTTTGAATTTGTTCAATAACGTTTGCAATAGTAAAAGTTTTTCCTGAGCCTGTTATACCTAATAGTGTTTGGGCATCGTCTCCGTTCTTTAGTCCGTCCACCAACTCTTTTATTGCTTTGGGCTGATCACCAGCCGGTTTATATTTCGATACCAGTTCAAATTTTCTTTCCATGTTATAATTATACACTTGGGAAACCTTTTTGTGTAGAATATAAGTCGAAAATTTTTTTTATTTTATTAGTATAATATCATTATTAATTTCCAAGGAGGAAAATGGTAAAATCTGTTTTAGCTTTTAAGGCCGATATATATTCAATTGATCCGAAAACCGGTGAATATAGGGATCCGCTTATGAAGTGGCCATTGCGTGGTATGGCTTTTACAAATGAAATAGGTGAGTCTTTACGCCCGATAATAGGCAGTTATGCTACTTTAAGCTGGATACCTGTATTAATGTATATTGGTGCGGATATTTATGATAAGTATAAAAATAACCGGACGGAATACAGTCCTGATTCCAGAAGATGTTTGAAAGAAGCAATATTTCAGGGGCTTGCAAGTCTTATACTTCCTCTTGTAGCTATTAAGGCCGGGCAGAATGCTTTTTCTCATTTTGGAAGAATAATGAAAGATCAGGTTACTATAAATACAAAAGAACATATTTCAAAAATTGCGGAATGCTTTATAGCAGATGGGAAAATGCATGCATACGACGGCAAGGATGAGGGAGCGGTAAAGGAATTCATTGACAGAGTTCATAATACAATAGATTTTAAGAACAGAAAACGGATTAAATATTTTCGTACTGATAAAAAAGAATTTATAGATAGATATGCTAAAGAAACCGTAAAAGAATTAATAGAAATGCGTAAAAAACTTTTGAATCCGGATTTGAAATTTAAAACGGATAAATGGTATTCAGAATACATAAAAGCATTAAAACAAGGTCAGACTAAGAATGTTGCTGTCAAAACAGTCTTAAGTAAGTTTCAAAAAAGCAAAATGATGAAAGGTAGCTATATAAAATCTTTAGGCGGCTTTGTTGCTTTCGGGTTATTAATAAAACCTATAGACTTTTATGTTGAACACTATCTTATTAATAAATATGTAGGTCCGCGTATTGATGCTTTACATAAAAAGTAAATAATCCTTTTGAATTAGTACTTTGGAAGATTAAGAACCAGAGAAAACAATGTTACAATATATATGTAAGTCGAAGGCAGCTGATGATTGTCGTATTTCGACCAAAAAATTGATTAGGCATTGTGTGTGTGTTCGGCTTACTTCTTAAAAATAAAATCTTTTCTTCATAATAATTAGCCTTGCTCCTTTTGTCTCTCTTCCGAAAGGGGCTTTTTGCTATATGTCGGCGGGTACTTTATTTTTTTTCAAAAGCTCGGCAATTGGTTCAAGAAATTTTTCTTCGTCTTCGCATTGGTTTTTTAAAGAATAGTAGGCAATTTCAACCAATTCCTTGCAAATTGCAGATATCGGATTCTTTCTGAGTTTTGCATTTATTGCAAGCCGGGCAACGTTGTACCTGAGTTCATTAATTTCATTAAAAGAATACTTACACAACAAATTGTCAACTTCTTCAAGTGCCGCAGGGTTATACATAATTCCCTTGTAAAGTGCCGGTATTGAATATTCCAGCCCGCCGCCGACACAGTCATGATTTCTTATTTCTATAAAATTACGAAGTCTTACTTCCGGAAAATATAGATTTGCATGAAGGTTCCAATCATCAATTTCCGCATTAAAGCCCTCATAACCTTTTTCCATAAATTGTTTAAAGGTCAGTCTGCCGTTAAGATTTAGTGTGTGCCCTTCTCGATTGATAAAAATCATTGGTGTATCCAAAAGAATATTTACATAGTCTTTAAATGACATGCCGTCATGGAATTTTGTTGCAAAACCGCATCTTTCATTATCCGTATTGAGCCAAGCTAATGCCCTAAAAGATTTATATCCCGTATCAACACCGCCTCTGTATCTGGAATTGGCATACATTGCAGTAGAAAACGGCATCATAAGATTTGCAACACGGAATTTTTTCATAGCGTCTTCTTCCGAGGCAAAATCTATACCGACTTGGATGCCTGCGGTTTCTCTCATCATTACGTCTGATAAAATTCCCCATAAATAGTTTGCCATAAGTGCGTATCTGCGTTTGGGCAATAATTTTATGTTTTTATAAGTAGTTGTAGGTGATACACCCTTATTAATGAGTTTTATGCCGAATTTATCTAATACTGGATTCAAAATCGCATCTATTTCTTCAATGCGTTTTTTTAAATCTCTTATATATTTTTGCGGTTCCAAACTAAGTTCAATTTGGCATCCTGGTTCTAAAGTTATTGTGTCGTGAAATTTTTTTAATCCGATAATATTAATATCGTCAAGAATATAATCCCAGTTATCAATTTTAGCAATCTCTCTTAAGAATTCACAAATACCGCAATCGCCGCCATAGGGTGCAACCTGATTTGTAACTTTTATCATCGGAATTCTTTCATATTCCATTCCGATTTTTCTTTCAGTTTTGCATCCGAGTATGAATTCATCTAAAAGCTGACTGTATTCCAACTTTTCTTTTGTTTTTGTTTCACAATAATTCACGACATTCTCCTTTTCCCATTATATAGTAAACACTCTATAAATATAAATGAGAATACAGATTTTAACATTTCCCTGTTTGTACTATTATAAATAGCATGGTGGATTATTTACAAAGGGCAAAGTTTTTCAGGACAAAAAAAAGATTAGGTCAGAATTTTCTGATTAATCCGGATGTCCTATCTGATATTATTGAATATTCAGGTGTTACAAAAGATGATATTGTTCTGGAAATCGGACCGGGTGTAGGGTTTGTGACCGAACAGCTTGTTAAATATGCAAAAAAAGTAATAGCTGTAGAATTGGACGATGAAGCAATTAAAGAGCTAGAAAAGCTTGATTGCGATAATTTGCAAATAATACATCAGGATATTTTAAAAACGGATATATCTTCTTTGTGCGAAGAAAAAATCAAAGTTGTTGCTAATATTCCTTACTATATAACATCTCCGATTATAGCGCATCTTTTGGGAGAGGTTGACGATTTATCAAACAAAAACAGAAACAGTATAACAGATATAATTCTTATGGTTCAGGAAGAAGTTGCAAGACGAATGACCGCATCCGAAAACAGTCCTTCAAAACAATACGGTCTTTTAACAATTTTATCGCAATTCTGGGCAGATTGTTCAATAATCAGGTTGGTCGGGAGAAAATCTTTTTATCCTGCACCAAAAGTTAACTCTGCGTTAGTCCGCCTGCAGGTCAGACAGGAACCTTTGATTAAGTCCGATGATTATACATTTTTTAAAAAGGTTGTAAAATCCGCTTTTTCACAAAGACGCAAGACTCTTAAAAATTGTTTGATTAAAGACGGGTTTGAAAAAAATAAAGTTGAGCAGGCAATCAAATCACTGGGATTGGATGAAAATATTCGCGGGGAAAAACTCTCAATAGAACAGTTCGGCGAACTGTCACAAAAATTAAAACCTTAGAGTTTCTGTCTCAATATTGAATTAGAACCCTGGCATGTTATAAAAAGCATATTACCTTCGACATGGAGACCGTACGGTTTATCAATTTTTGATACAAGTACCGAAACATTTCCCTGCGGGGTGATTTTTAGAACATTATTTGCATTGTAATTTGAAACGTAAATATTTCCGATACTGTCGCTTGCAAGGCTTATAGGACCGTCAATTTGTTTGCTTTTTAGAAAAACCTGTCTTTTTCCGTCGGGTGTAATTTTTAATATAGTATTATCCGAGAATGTTGCAACGTATACATTTCCCTGAGAGTCTGTTGTTATACCCGTCGGGCTTAAGATATTTTCATAAATTCCGGACTGGGTTGCTATTTTAGACGGTGCATTATACTGCTGCGGAGGCAGAGTCGTTGAGACTTTTATTGACTCAGCAAGTTCCTGCCCTCTTTTATAATAACTGCTTGTTTCCGGAATTAATGACAAATACTCGCTTGCCTTTGTGTAATCTTCAAGTTTTGAACTCAAAAAAGCAAGTTTATATATTACTTCATAGTCATTCGGATTTCTTATATAAACCTGTTTATATATAGATAAAGCTTCCGCATATTGTTTCAGGTATTCAAGAATAGTTGCAAGGTTGTAATATGCGTCTATATAATCAGGGTAAGTCCGGATTGCGGAACGAAAAGATTCAATAGCTCTTTCATACATACCGAGTTTATAAAAATCTATACCCTGATTGTAGTCAAGTCTTGCATCCATCGGAATTTCCGCTGCATAAACCGATATTGACAATGATAATAAAAGTGTTGTTAATACCTTCTTTAACATGGTCACATTATATCACAGTTTTATATTTTAAGGTAGAATGTAAATATGAAACCAAAAGTTATAGCGGTAGTTGGTCCTACCGCGTGCGGTAAGACAGCATTAGCTATTAAAATAGCACATGAACTCGACGGAGAAATAGTCTCTGCCGACTCGAGACTGGTATATAAGGGGTTTAATATTGCCTGCGCAAAACCGACAATTGCAGAACAAGAGGGAATTCCTCATCATCTCATGGATATTGTGGAACCGGAATTTGATTATTCGGTAGGGAATTTTTATGATGATGCAAAAAAAGCGATAGAAGATATTCTTGCACGAGGTAAAACTCCTATAATTGCCGGCGGTACCGGATTATATTTCAGAGTGCTTCTTGAAAATTACAACTTGCCGCGAGTTGAAGCAAATCTGCAGCTGCGTGAGGAACTTGATTTGAGAGATAAAGATGATTTGCTTGAAGAGTTAAAACACAGAGATGACATAACCTACGAGCGTTTAAAGGATTCCAACAAACGACGTATAGTTCGTGCTTTGGAAGTAATACGCGTTTTAAATAAGCCGATTTCGGAAATGCAGCTCCAAAAAGAGCCTGAATATGACGTAAAGTGGGCTATACCGGAAATTAAATCCAGAGAAGAGCTGTACGATAGAATTAATAAACGTGTAGATGTTATGTATGAAAATGGTATAGTGGACGAAACTGTATATCTTTTGAATAAACACGGACGTATAAAAAATATTGTTGATACCATAGGATACAAAGAAATAATCTCTTATCTGGACGGAGAAAATACGCTCAAAGAAGCACTAGATTTACTCAAGCAGCATTCCAGAAATTATGCTAAACGCCAGTTAACTTGGTTCAGAAGAAATCCTGAATTAAAAATTAATTGTTAAAAAAAACGCAATGAATTTTCATTGCGTTTTTTATTCTAAAAATTAAAACTAACCGTTTTTATTTTCGTCATCGTCGTCATCATCTTTGTTAAATTCTTCTTCAATGGTATGTCCTGCAAGTGCTCCTGCTCCCGCTGCCATAGCCGTAAAGCCGATAGTGAACGGAAGTAGCGGCCCTGCTGCAAGCGAAAGTGCCCCTAACCATAACAATCCGCCGACAGTACCTGCTGCAGCACCTTTTACCCCCTTAAAATTTACGCTGTCTTTGTTGTTTGCAAATTGGTTTTGTTGTTTTGCAACTTGTTTTTTTGACCGAAGTTTGCTGTTGTAATTAAAACCCGATACAGAACTAACTCTCATATAATACCCCCTTTTTTCATACAAATTATACCAGAAAATTTGTTTTGGCGTCAATAAAAATTAAAATTTTACATGTATTTTCCCAACGATTTGTCCCTGGATTGTTTTGATAGTATTGTCAAATTTGATATTTCCCCATCCGAATTTATTAATTAGGTCTAAAACGGCAAATCTCCGTGCATCCATAGAGCAATCATTGATTTTTATCGCGAATCCGTCTTGTTCTTTTACATTAAAAACAATACACAAACCGCCGGCACCGACTTTTACTATCAAATTATCCGTTTTTTCTATGATTTCAGTATCCAAACGATTTTCTCCGCCGAATATATAAGGATAATTCAGGATTGCATTTATAATTTTGTCATATTTAAGCAAATTATTATATCCGATTAACATATTATATAGCGGCATGCTCAGAATCGAAACTCCGCATCCGTCTGTTGTCAGGGGGTATGTTTCGGAGATATTACACATGCTGTTTATTTTATCTCTAACGGCTATTTGCAGCGGATGCTCAGGCAAATAATACGTGTCTAAATCCCAGTTATTTACTTTACATATTATAAGAAATCCGATATGTTTTCCCGAACAATTGTTATGTATTGCGGATGGTTTTTCACCTTTGAGCAGCATTTTATCCTGCATGCTCCTTGAAAGTGGTGCGTGAATTCCGCACTTGAGGAATTTTTCATCAATATTAAATTTCTTTAATATACCTCTTGCAACTTTTATATGGCAATCCTCACCGGCATGCGAGCCCGAACATAAGGCAAACTCCTCTGATGTTAAATCTATTCCGTAATCAATGAGTAAGGCTGCTTGCAGCGGTTTGGCGCAAGAGCGTAAGTAATATGGATAAGTATATTGGCGCGGGCTCGAAAATCTCTCAAACAAGCCCTCATGAAATTCTTCAACTAATCCGTCACGAATATACTCAATACGTATTGCGGGCATTTACCTTATTTTCATCCTGTTCTTATTATTTTTTGCAAATATTCTCCGGCGGAGTACCTTTTTATCGTTTTCTATTTACCACTCCTAGCCCTCTTTGTGGTCTTTGATGAAGGTAAGAAGTGCGTCCATTTTTTGTTTTAAGATTTCGTTTTCTTCTTTCAGGGCTGTATTTTCTACACGTATGTCGTAATTTTCTTTTTCCATTGCAATATTAGGAATGTCATCAGGATTTAGTGAAAATCTTTTTCCTGCTTCTTCTTTCATAAAAATGATACTTTTTACGTCTTTTTCTCTTACAAAACCCATTTGAACCATCAACTCGGCAATGAATACGTGCTTTCCTGCCTCATTCATTTCTTTTTGTTTGTTAAGAACTTCATCCAATTGTTCTATAGTCATTTTCCCTGCTCGGATAAAATATTCACCGGTTCTGTATTTCCCCGCAATAAATCCTGCGATTGCACTTACAAGATTAGGAACTTTATTAGAGAAAAATCCCGATGTTTTGCAGAAAGTAAAAGCTTTTGCAACTTCTTCCATCGTAAAATTATTTTCAATAGCTATTTCAATCAGTGACATACCTTTGGAACAGCAGTTTAAAAAAGAATAAATACTTTCATCATATTTAGATTCTTTTGTCAAAAGTTCATTTTGACCTAATTCAGAAAGTACCGGTTTGTATATATGGAAAAGTTCGCCTTCCTGAACATCTAAAAATTCATTACTCAAATAATTAGTTAAATCATTGGATAAGTTCAGAAATATAGTTTGTTTAATCCATAGCGGAAACCCGAGCATTTTTTCCATAAAATCTATAAATAAGCTATTGCTCATGAAATATATCCTTCTTTTAAATGATAACCTTATGATAATTATATCATAAGATATAAAAAGTTAATATATGTAAAGGAAGCTTCATATATGGGCATGGATGGCTTATCGATTGCAAATACCGGTGCAGTTAAAGAATCCACTTCTGCCGAGCTGACTGCAAGGACAGAGCAGGCAATACAGGCAGATACAACCAATGCCGCACGACAGGTTCAAGGCCTTAGCGTAAACCGCCGTATTCGCCCAAAGGATGATGAGGACGAAGGGGCCGGCAGAAATAAGGATGAGAAAGAGGAAAAAACTGAAGAAGAAGAGGTTTTTCAGGACGGTCTTGTAGAGGAGGAAACTGAAGAAAAGCCGGAAGAATCCGCGGTAGAAGATATTGAAAATCCGAATAAAGAATTTTATGTTAAATTAAATACAAAAGATGATATAATAGAATTATATGACAGTTCAACAGACAGATTGGTAGAAACGATATCCGGAAATGAGCTTGGGGAATTAGTTCAGAAACTTAACATGGCGTCCGGAATATTTATAAATAAGAAGGTTTAGATGCCGCCAGTAAATCCTTACAATAAATATATAAAACAATATCAAACCAGTAATATCACAACGGCAACGCCGGAAAAGTTGATGATATTGCTTTTTGATGGAGCTCTTCAGTTTCTGCAAAAGGCTAAGGCGGCTATTCAGGAAAATAATTTGCAGGAGCGTTCTGCAAATATAGACGGTGCAAGAAAAATTATTCGCGAGCTTATGCGAACAATAGATTTGGAAAACGGTAACGATGTGGCCAAACATCTTTTCAGACTTTATAACAGAATGGCCATGAACCTTATAAAAGCAAATGTGCAGAGAAATATTACTCTGATAGATGATGTTATAAATGATTTAACAAACATTCGTTGGGGGTTTCAAAAGGCTATAGAAATTAAAAACGGTATTACTACTGTAGAAGAGGCCATGCGAGAATCCGGCGGTAATGAAAGTATTCAGCATCCGATTTTAAGAGAGGATAATAATGATGCAGGATGAACAACAATTTGAACAGTTGATGCTTCAGTACACACAGCTTCGTAACGGTGCGGAAGATATTTCGCGCATGATTGATAACGAGGATTATGACAGCGCTATAACAATGATAAAATCCCGCGAAAAAATATTTTTAAATTGTAAATGCATGCTTAAGTATTTAGAATTAACTCAGGTGCAGAAAAAAGAGGTAGATTCTATCGTTGATGAAATAAGAAGTTTGGAAATAGGTAATATTAAAAAACTGGAAAAAGGCATGCAAAATGTGCAAGCTGAACTTAAAAGATCTCAAAAAAATCAAAAAATCCAGCAGGCGTACGATATAAATCCTGATATGAAAGGAAGCATTATAAACATACAAGAATAACCCCAAAACACTGAAAATAGACACTTTAGCACGGCTTTAAAACTTATGGTTTAAATGCCGTTTTTGCGATGTGCGTCTGCAACCCAGAGAAAATGACCATTTCGCGAAAACAAGTACTTGCATTATTGATTTTTATTTGTATAATAGAATTTGTAAATATAAGAAAGGAGTTTTATAATGAACAAAGAAGAATTAGTACAAGAAATTTCAAAGAAATCAAAAGTTACTCAAAAAGAAGCTAACGAAGTATTATCAGCTTTAATTGAAACTGTTCAAAAAACTGTTTCAAAAGGCAAAAAAGTTACTTTAGTTGGTTTCGGTACTTTTGAACCCCGTAAGAGAGCTGCAAGAAACGGCAGAAATCCTCAAACAGGTAAAGAAATTAAAATCCCTGCTAAAACAGTTCCTGTTTTCTCAGCTGGTAAGAAGTTCAAAGAAGTTGTTAACGGCAAATAGTTAGCACTTTTATGAAGGATATCGGAAAGCGGCTTATATAGCCGCTTTCTTTTTATAAAATTCTTAATATCGCTTCATACTTTATTGAATGTTTTTTTATTATTGGGTATGATAGCTGTAATATTAGTAAAAGGGATATATGTTTTGCCGAATATAGATGCCAGACAAATTACAGTAGCTGAGATGGCTCCGCATGTTCATAGCTTTGGTATGAACGAAAATAAAGTTGAGAAAATTTCTAACTGGCTTATCGACTGGATTAAGTTAAATTTAGCAAGCGGTAAAATTAAACCTTATGACATGCTGCCTCCAAAAGGCGACTTGGCATTTCATATAGGTGTAAGTAAAGGTACGATGCAGAATGTATTTCGCTGTGTTGAGGACAGAGGTTTTGTGGAATCAAAACAGCGTATCGGAACATTTATAAAACCGTCGGGGTATGTGTCTGAAAAATTAACTTCAAAGCGTGAAATTGCAGCAGCTGCAGTAAAAAAATACTTAAAACAAAATAATTATCAGCCCGGGGATAAAATTGTTTCAACAAGACAGTTGAGTCAAATTATAGGATTTTCAAATACTACAATAAGAATAGCGTTTACAAGTTTAATATCTGAAAATATCATCGAAAAAAAAGGTAATGTATTTGTTGTCAGGTATATAAATTTTGAAACAGATGAGCTTAAGCAGGCAACATTGGCGGACAAGGTTGCTGATAAGATAAAGCAATACGTTAAAAATGATTTTAGTGCGGGAGATAAATTGCCTACTAACGGTGAACTTGCAAAAAGGTTTAATGTAAGTATTAAAACAATACATGATTCTATGAAACTTTTGATAAAAGAAGGAATATTGTCATCCAGACGCGGGAGATACGGAACTATAGTTGCCGGAGATGGTGAAAAAACTGAGCTGTATAATTATGAGAAAATAGAATTAAAGATACGACAATATATTCATGACAACTGTGAGGTCGGGGCAAAGCTGCCGACAATAGCGGAATTTTCAGAAATTTTTAAAATGAGTCAAAAGACGATAAAAAGAGCTCTTAACAATTTATCGGAAGACGGATATTTAACGTTTGTGCGCGGACGATACGGCGGAACTTTTGTGACGGATATTCCGCAAGACATTTACGAAGCGTATAAATGGCTTGCTTTGAGTTCAGATTATGTATCAATACTTGAAAATTGACCGGAGCATGGTATTATAAATAATGTAAAATAACAGAAAGGAGAATAATTATCGCTAATGAAGAAAGGAGCCAGAACAAAGGCTCAGGCAAGGACAAACCTCTAATAAATGAAAGGATTAGAGCAAAGGAAGTAAGATTAATTGATGAAAATGGTAATAACCACGGTATCGTTTTAACATCACAAGCATTAAAAATGGCGGAAGACGCAGATTTGGATTTGGTAGTGATAAGTCCTAATCAGGCGCCACCGGTTGCAAAGATTTTAAATTACGGAAAGTATAAGTACGAACTTGAAAAGAAGGCAAAGGAAGCCAAAAAGAAACAGCATATTATTGATATTAAAGAGGTAAAAGTTCGTTATAAAATAGACACTCATGATTATGAGGTAAGATTAAAAAATATAAGAAAGTTTATTGCGCAGGGTAATAAAGTTAAGCTTGTTGTAATGCTTCGAGGTCGAGAGATGCAGCATTCTTCTTTGGCAATAGAACTTGCTAATCGTTTTATAACCGATTTGGCAAATGATCCGGTAACAGTGGAGAAAAAGCCGCTAGTTGAGGGACGTAATGTAACTGCGTGGCTTGCTCCTCAAAGTTAGAAAAGAAAAGACTTGATAAAAAATTTTCAGCGGATAAAATAATTAATATGTTGTTATTGCGATTCAGCATTAGAAGCCGCAGATAGCAAATGTGATCGCCGCAATAACTCCTCCGGTGGAGCCGTGAGGCGAAACGTATAGGGAAAATGTAGAGCTTGCTCTACCAGCCCTGTGAAAATTACATAGAATATGCCGCAATAGCTCCCCCAGTGGAGCCGAGAGGCGAAACGTATAGGGAAAACGTAGAGCTTGCTCTACCAACCCTGTGAAAATTACATAGAATATGCCGCAATAGCTCCCCCAGTGGAGCCGAGAG
>CALUSF010000044.1 GCA_944323325.1 Candidatus Gastranaerophilales bacterium | reverse complement strand
ATTGAAAGGACTATTGACGAAAATGCTCCGATTACGATAAAAGAAGGCGGTCTGATAAAAACAGGAGTTAATGCCGACTTAGATTATCTTAGAGATTTGATGTTTAACGGAGAAAATTGGCTTAAGGAATTTGAACAAAAAGAAAAAGAAAGAACCGGAATCAACTTCTTAAAAGTCGGGTATAACAGAGTATTCGGGTACTATATTGAGATTACAAACTCTAATCTTGATAAAGTTCCGGCTGATTACGTAAGAAAACAAACACTCACAAACGGCGAAAGGTTCATAACTGATGAACTAAAAAAACACGAAGACGAAGTATTAACCGCACAAGTTAAAGCTTTTGAGCTTGAATATAAATTATTTACTAATTTCAGGAACTACTCAAAGGAGTTTGTAACACTAATAAGAGAAACAGCCGAATGCATAGCTCAATTGGATGTGTTTACATCTTTTGCGGAAACTGCCGTTGAACAGAATTACATTTGTCCTGAAATTAACGAAACAGGAAATTTTTATATTAAAAACGGACGTCACCCGGTTTTGGAAAAGATTCTGCCGCTGGGTGCTTATGTTCCCAATGACGCGGAACTATCCAGCTCTGATACTTCAAAAACCGGTTTTATGATACTTACAGGGCCTAATATGGCAGGTAAATCCACATATATGCGCCAAAATGCCCTTATTGCAATCCTTGCACAAACAGGATCTTTTATTCCGGCTGATTACGCTGAGATAGGGATTATCGACAAAATATTCACGCGCGTTGGTGCCAGTGATGATTTGACATTGGGGAAATCTACATTTATGGTCGAAATGACTGAAACAGCTTGTATTTTAAACAGTGCGACAGATAAAAGTCTTATTTTGATAGATGAAATCGGACGCGGAACCAGCACTTATGACGGAGTTGCTATAGCCTGGGCCGTTGCGGAATATATTGCGGAAAAAATTAAGGCAAGATGTATATTTGCAACCCACTATCATGAATTAAATGTTATGGCAAATAAATTCCCGCAAATCAAGAATTACAGAATTACTGTAAGTGAAGAAAACGGAGAAATCGAATTCTTAAGAAAAATTGTACCGGGCGGAGCAAGTAAAAGCTACGGTATCCAAGTTGCTAAAATGGCAGGTCTGCCAAGCAGCGTAATAACACGTTCGGAAGAACTTATGAAAAGAATGCAAAAAGATTTTTCAAAAAATCTGGCCGGCAGAAAAAAAGACTCTGAACTTGATGTTCAAACTCCGCAGTTAAATCTTTTTTAAGATTAGTGCAATTTTTTTAAATCGAGAATCAACGGCTTAGACTTAGGAGACATTTTACTCATTTTCCTTGCAAAGTTTATTATATACCATTTACTCAGCCCGACTTTTCTGAAAACTCCGCTTTTGTATAACTGTATTAATCTATCCGCATACTTCTGACAATTCTCATAAGTTTCGGGATAAAGCGTAAGCTGCCTTTCAAAAGTTCTGTGTGCACGTTCATTATTTAACGCCTTTGAAGCAAGTGCCATGTTATCAAGAGTATTCGGACCGCCGGATTTAGTCGGCTGCAAATGTTCTATAGTACCCAAAGAAGGATAAAGCAGTTCATAACCGATTTTTTCCGGAGAGCAAAAGGCCGTCTTTACAATAAAAGCCGAAACGGATTCTCTGGATGTCGGTAATTGTCTTGCCGTTTGTATCATCTTATGAGCCAGTTTTTGGTCCTGTAATTTATCAGTAATTTTTTGCAAATTATGTATAAAAGATTTTCTTCCGAATCTGTAAGCCATAGGAATTCCGTATACTCCGGCTTTTGCATTATATAGTAAATCATTTAATTCTTTATCGTCTTTTAACGGAGAATTAACAAGCATTTCAGACATTTTTCTTAAAATATTTGCATTATATACCAGTAAACCCCGTGCAACCAGTTCCCTTTTTGTCTTCTTAGAATTTTTGGCAGTCGCTTGAGAAATCAAACTTTTTGAATCGGAGAGTTCATATGAAACAGCCACAAGCTGCTGCATTGCCTTCTGTTCAGATTTTACCTTTTTACGGCTTATTCGCTCTTCTATTCTTTGTAATTTATACCGGAATTCTTTTGCACTAAACGGTACAACTTGCATCTTGTTATTTAATTTTGTATCAATAACTTGCATAAACCGGTTAAACTCTTCCTGCTGCTCCAAAGGCATCTGTTTTGCAAGTCTCCTTAATTCATCAAAGATTGGCCTTTGCTGTGCCATTAAAAGCTCATAGTGTTCAGGGTATAACTTTGATATAATTTGATCAAGGTACTTTTGCGGTGCATTTTTAGCTGCATTCTTTATTAAGCGAAAAACCTTTTTTTCCGTCGGCAGCATACTTTTTTCTAAATGTTGTATTGAAGCAATTACAGACACAATTGGTTGAGAAAAAGCTTTGCTGGCTAAAAGATACTCCAATTCTTTAGGATTAATCATAATAATACCGGAATAAATATCCGGTATTTTGTAAGCAAGCAACTCTTTTAATACATTTCCGTCACCATAATGAGAGGAACCAAACGCAAGAGCATTTGAAGCGTACACCTTAATCGGTTCCGTATTTAAATCTTTTTGGATAATATCCCTGTCAAATATCTCCAAATCATATTTTTCCGGCAAAACCGACTTCTGCTGATAGTTGGGTAAAACCCTGTTAAAATTTACTGGTGTAATTCTCACGATAATTATAAAATACACCTGAATACTTTTTTTTGCCACATTGTAACAAAATTTTTACAAACAAAATACGGATTACTTGAAAATCTTCAAACAACCCGTATTTTAAAAATTTCTATATCAGTCTAACCTGCATTTTTGGCAGTGAGTTTGCGTTCTTCCCAAATATCAACTAACGTTGAGCAGAAGAAAATACTTGAATAGGTTCCTACCGCTATACCTAAAATCATTGCAAGTACAAAATCTCTTGTTGTAACACCACCGAGAAAATACAAAGCAAAGAGGGTTATCAAGGTAGTAAGAGATGTATTAATACTTCTTGCAAGAGTTTGGTTAATACTTGCATTCATAATCTCACTAAATGTCATCTTCTTAGAGTAATATTTAAGATTTTCACGAACCCTGTCAAACACTACAATTGTATCGTGAACTGAAAAACCGATTACAGTCAAAAGCGCCGTTACAAATAATGCATCAATTTGTACATCGTACAAAAGACCCAAAATAGAAAATATACCGCACACAAACAACGTATCGTGCACCAAGCCTAAAATCGCAGCAAATGCATAATCAAACTGAAATCTAAATGTCAAATAAGCAATAATACCCAAAAGAGCCAAAGACAGTGCAATTAAAGAATTCTTAAACAATTCCGCCCCCATAGTAGGTCCTACAGATGAAACCTGCACCAACTGAGGAGAATCAAACTCTTCACTTATTATATCAGTAATTTTATCCTGATCGGCAGAACCCTCATCTATAAACTTGGTCCTTACAGATAAAATAGATTTTAGATCTGTACTTTCCTGTGAATTAATATTTATTATCTGCAAATAAGGATTGGAAATTCCGCCATTTTCAAGATTTTTTCTTACATCAGCAAGCTTATCATTTGATATAACTTCTTTTACGCCGTATTGCAATGTAGTTCCTCCGGTATAATCTATACCAACCTTCAATGGCGTATGCGTGGGATATATTACCGAAGAATAAATCATAGCAATAATTCCTGGTAAAAGGAGAATGGCGGAAAGCGCCAAAAATATAAATCTGTTTTTTACTATATCTAATTTCATGTTGTAAAATTCCTCCTAATCCAAAATACCGAATTTGGCTTTTTCGCGTTTTGTCTCAACAGCCTGAAATCCTTCTTCTATATCACTCTTACGTAAGCCAAACAATGCAGGATGCGTAAGTTTACCGGCTCCGAATATCAAGTGCATAAAGTTTTTAGTAATTGTAATTGCACTGAACATTGAAACAATAACACCAATAGCAAGAGTCAATGCAAAGCCTTTAACAATACTAGTCCCGCAGCAATAAAGGATTATACAAGTTATAATTGTTGTCATATTTGAATCAAAAATACTTGTAAACGCTCTGTCAAAGCCTGAATTTATTGCCGTAAAAAGAGTTCTGCCGGCTTTTAATTCTTCCTTTGTTCTTTCAAAAATAAGAATATTCGCATCAACCGCCATACCGATACTTAAAATAAAGCCCGCTATACCGGCTAAAGTAAGAGTTACCGGAATTGCTTTAAACAAGGCAAAAAGCATTAAACCGTATATAATTAAAGCAACGTCGGCAATTAAACCGGGTGCTCTGTAATACGCTGCCATAAACAGCATTACAAAGCCCAAACCTATTACACCCGCCATCTTGGATTTCGCAATACTGTCGGCGCCCAAAGTCGGACCTACGGTATTTTCTTCAACTATTTTTGCAGGAACAGGAAGCGCTCCGGCATTTAACAAATCAACCATTGTTTTAGCTTCTTCATAAGCAAACCCGCTGTCGCCGCCGGAAATTTGGGCTCTGCCTCCGGTAATAGCTTCTCTTATCACTGGAGCGGATTGCAATTCACCATTAAAGAAAATAGCCATCGGCTGCCCTACAAGCTGCTTGGTTAAATCCGCAAATTTCTTTGTTCCTTCGTTATTAAATTCCAAATCTACAACCCATTGACCGTTTTGCGAATTTGTACTTAAATTAGCCCTTGATAAATCTTTACCGGTTAAACCTGTTGCTTCCCACTCCGCTTCACCGTCTTTCATAACGGGTTTTCTGAAATCAAGTTCAGCCGTTTCTCCCAAATAGGCTTTTGCCTGATTTAAATCCGAAACATCAGGAATTTCTACAACAAGCCTTTTTTCGCCTGAACGCTGAACAACAGTCTCCGAAACACCCAATTTATTTACCCTGTTTTCTATTGCAAATTGTAAACTGGACATCATATCAGGTGTTATTTTGGCTATCGTATCTGTTGTCTGAGCTTCAAGTACAAGTCTTGAGCCGCCGACTAAGTCCAAACCGAGTTTTGTCGGTTTGACGCAAATTGTCACTATTGACGCAATGACAATAAGGACAATTGCCCAAAACATAATCAGTTTATTTTTCATTTATATACTCCTTTTACTTTTTATCATCAGATAAAAACGAGAATTTTATTTCTCACCTTAATCTTATTTTATCCCAAATATGAAAATAAAAATCTTACCCTGTTGACTATATAGAATCCAGTGTAAAATACAATTCGGTTTTCTCCGCCTTTGTCAATTCAACAAGAGGTCTTCTTACATAGTCTTCAATAACTTCTTTATATGCAAGTGCAGCTTTTACTGGAACCGGATTCGGCGCCATAAATAACTTTTTAAATATAGGATAAAGTTTTTGGTGCATATTCTTTGCGGTCATTACATCACCGGTTTTAAAATTCCGTATCATTGATTTTATCTCTTTTCCAAAAAGATGTGAAGCTACAGAAATTACGCCGTATGCACCTAAAGAAAGCATTGGAAGAGTAAGACTGTCATCACCGGAATATATTGTGAAATCATTCGGACAATTCATCTTTAAATCAGTAATAGCATCCATATCCCCGCAACTTTGTTTCAGAGCAACAATATTTTGATACTTTCTTGCTAAAGTTTTTACCGTTTCTGCAGCCATATTAATTCCAGTTCTTGAAGGAATATTATACAGAATAACCGGAAGTTCCACAGCTTCCGCAACAGCAGAAAAATGCTCGATTAAACCGCTTTGAGAAGGCTTATTATAATAAGGAACAACAGATAGTATAGCATCAGCACCCTCTTTCTCGGCCTTCTTTGCCATCATTACGGCAGTCTCGGTTGAATTTGACCCGGTACCCATAATGACTTTACCTTTTCCAGCAACAGCACGCTTTGCGCTGCAAAGAATTTCTATTTCTTCTTCATGGGTCAAGGTTGGCGACTCTCCGGTGGTTCCGGTAACTAAAATTGCGTCAGAACCGGTATTTATAAGTTGATGTGCTAATATTTCCACTTTTTCATAATCAACTTCCCTTTTTTCGTTAAAAGGTGTTACCATAGCCGTAATTACTTCACCCGCATCATATCTCATATACTTGCTCCTTATTTTTTGCTGTCGTAATTGGTTTCTTCTCTTTAATCATATTTATTATACTACAGAATTTCCTTAAACTCATGAACTTCTAAGGTTCTTTCATCATACTGAAAGACCCCAAGCTGACCGGTCATATAACGATGAGTTTCATTAAATCTGTATCTGTAAGCTGTATCAGCAGCCATAGTTATTTTCCCGAAATTTTTTAGCTCGGCTAATTTATTTAGTTGTGGAATATTATTTCCGGCCTGAATACAAATTGCATAATCAAGCGGTGCATTTGAATGAAGAACTTTAAACATCACATCTAAAACATTGTCAATTTTATCAAAATTATCAAACATGTATAAAAAACCGCCGTTAAAAGCTGCTGGTGCCACAGATAATTTATTGCTTATAAATTCCTTCATCAGATTATTTTGTTCATCTATATCAACATTTAATTCTTTATGAGAATACCTCGCTTTTATTGCCGTATGAATTAAAATCATATACGTACTAATCTTCTTTTCCTCTTTTACAAGCGCTGCCCTTAAAGACTTATTTAATTGCTTCTCTTCAACCTTTTTGCAAGAGCGGCGAATACCATTGTATACATCTTCGAAAATATTAGTAGCCGCAATAAAAAGATTCATTATACTAAACAAGATAACTAAAAATACAAGAGCCGTAAAATATTTAAACTCAAAAACCGCTCCGAATATATTGAAAGAGGCAGAATATACCTTATCCGAAAGTGATAATAAAACCTTAAAACTTGGAATAATAAAACTCAGCCATTCCCAATTTTCACCCAAAAGATTCTGCACCCAATAAAATAAAAGCAGAATAATAAGAAGCACAAAAATTATTTTCATAAATTGCCAAAAACTTCTTAAAAATCTGAATAAGGCAGTCATTAAACCGTGCATTATTATCCTCCGAGATACATATTATCAATAAGTCTTACACCGTCTACTCTGCAAGCAATAAGAGCTATTGAATCATTATCCGCATTCTTCTTCTCCTCTAGAGTATTTTTATCAAGGATTTCCAAATACTCTAAATCGTGTTTATCAGTTAGAAATCCGTAAGCTGTTTCTTTCAGAGCGGAAACATCAGTTATTCCCCTGTTATAACAAAGTTTTATATTATTCAAAATTGCACTCAAAACAAGGGCATCCTTTTTTCCCGCTTCTGACAAATACTTGTTCCTTGAACTTAAAGCCAAACCTGATTCTTCTCTTACTATAGGACATTGAATTATCTCAACCGGAACATTTAAATCCTTAACCATCTTTTTTACAATAACTACTTGCTGCGCATCTTTTTGACCGAAAAAGGCATAATCAGGCTGAACAATATTAAATAGTTTGAGAACTACGGTACAAACCCCGTCGAAGTGCCCAACTCTTGATTTTCCGCATAATTTATTTACATAAAAAAACGGAGGGCAGACATACGTCAAAGTGTCATTGGATAATCGTCCTCCGCCGTACATTTCATCCGGAGATGGTGCAAAAACAATATCTACTCCTTCTTTCTGACACAATTCAGTATCTCTATCCAATGTTCTTGGGTATTTGTCATAATCTTCAGAAGGACCAAACTGAATAGGATTTACAAACACGGATACTATAACTTTATCACATGTTTCTTTTGCCTTTTTTATCAAGCTCAAATGTCCTTCATGCAAAGCTCCCATCGTAGGAACCAAACCAACGCTTAATCCGGCCCACTCTCTTCTTACACTTCTTAATTCATCTATTTTATGTAATAACATTTTTACCCCTGCAAAACTAATCTCTGGAACTTAATTTTTCATACTCTTCAGGTATTAACTCAAATGATTCATTCTCAGACGGAAAAATTTGGTTTTTAACCTCTTCTCTGTATTTAGTAACACTCTCTAAAACAAGCCCGTGTAAATCCGCGTATTTTTTCACAAATTTTGGAGTAAAGTCCTGATACTTTCCGATAATGTCATCCGTTACAACAATTTGCCCGGAACATCCATTACCGGCACCTATACCAATAGTCGGAATCTGTAAATTGTCCGTTACATACTTAGCACTTTCAGCAGGCATAAGCTCTAAGACAATACCAAAACAACCAGCCGCCTCAAGTTTTTGTGCGTTTACAAGAATTTCTTCCGTCATTTCGGCAGTTTTTCCTTGAATTTTATGCCCGCCTATTGTATTCATCAGCTGCGGAGTAAATCCCAAATGTCCTAAAACCGGGATTCCTGATTCTATACATCTTTGAACTAAAGTTAAAATATACTTATTGCACCCCTCAAGCTTGATAGCGGACGCACCTGCTTTTATCATTTTTGACGCATTTTCCAGACCTTGCTCTACATTTATGTTATAACTCATAAAAGGCATATCTGCCACGATAAAAGTGTTCTTAGCCCCCTTGGAAACAGCTTTTACAAATACTTTCATTTCTTCAGCTGTAATAATATAAGTATCACGATACCCCAATGCCACCATTGCCAGAGAATCCCCTACCAATATAGCATCAATACCGGCTTCCTCCAGCGTTTTCGCCGTTGAATAATCATACGCCGTTAACATTGCAATTTTTTCGTTGTTGTCTTTTAATTTTTGAAAAGTTGTTACTGTTTTCATACTACCTCTTTATAGCCTTTCTATACCAATAATAAACCGCTCTTGCAACCCGGTGCGAGCTATGTCGCACTAACCCATGCTTGTTTTCCTGAATTAATTTTTGAGAAACCACTTCGATACCTATAGGCGCAATATTTTCCATATCCAAACGTACCGGAATTGAACCGCTTTTTGCATATCCGTCCGAAATATTTTCAGGCAAACTATCATTTACCAGCACCGCATCTACAATCTTCCTGCCGTTTGCATGTGTAATCAAAGCGTTAACATGGCTTGCGACAGAGTAGTTATCCGTTTCTCCCGGTTGGGTCATAATATTACAAACATAAATCTTTTTAGCATGCGATTTTTCAACAGCTTCCGCAATTCCGTCCACTAAAAGATTTGGAATTACACTCGTATACAGGCTTCCCGGCCCTAAAATAATCAAATCTGCTTCTCTGATTGCTGATATTGCCTCAGGAAGAGCATGACAGTGCTCCGGCTCGGTAAAAAGCCGCTTAATCCTTCCATGTACTTCCGGAATATTTGACTCGCCGCGGACCATGCGTCCGTCCTCAAATATTGCAGCAAGTTTCATATCATCTAACGTTGCAGGTAATACGACCCCTCTGATATTCAATACATTGGAAGATTCTTTTACGGCACGAACCATATCACCCGTAATTGCACAAAGAGCAGTCAAAAATAGATTCCCGAAGCTATGACCTTCTAGCCCTTCACCGTTTTTAAAACGATATTGAAATAATTCGGTTATAAGATTTTCATCATCAGCAAGCGCCGCAATACAGTTTCTGATATCACCCGGCGGCAGAATTCCCATCTCTTCTCTTAATCTGCCCGAGCTTCCTCCGTCATCGCCTACGGTAACGATTGCCGTAATATTATTTGTGTATTTTTTGATTCCCCTCAGCAGCATTGAAAGTCCTGTCCCGCCGCCGATTGCAACAATCTTAGCACCCTTATTAAGCTTGCGTCTGCGATAAAGTTTTTCAAGTACAGAACTGTTTCCTCTGGCAGTATCCATATCCATAATAGAAAGCGTAGTTTTCTGCCAGCCTTTAAAAAATATTATAGATCCTATAAGTATAAAAACTGCCGCAAGAAAATTTGAAGGTAATATTAATGCGGCTTTTCGTATTAGCTCTAACGTCAAATATATAGGTCTTACGTTAGCAAGAACCATGAAACCGAGAACTATCATTATAGAGCCGATAAAAATTAAAAACAGCCATCTTTTTACTTCAAGTCCCGGTATAAGCCATGCCGCATCGCGTTTCAACTTAACCCTGTTTTTAAAATTAAAAGCCATAACTTAATCCACCCATCCTGAAGATTTTGCATTAATATAATTAACCGGTGCAGGAGTAATTAAATTCCGCGCCTGCTGCAAAAATTCAAGAGAATTCTTGTACTTATTTGAAAAATGAATTGTATCAACTTCTACAAAACTCATACCTCCTAAATTATTCCGAATCTGGGATGTATGGAGCAAGTGCTGAAAACGTTTTATCAATTCATAATTATTAGTATTATCAGGAACTGAATAATCTACGGTTAAATCAGGATTGTATGTTTTTTCAAGACATAACTCCTGCGCAACTTGAATATTTACGTAATCCCCGACTTTTGAAGTTATGTCACCTGCCGGAGCATAATATACCAGCCACTCAGAACATTTTTTAACAGCTTTTGCAATATTAGAAGAAAATATAAAATCCTCTCCCGCCATTTTATACATTGCACCGTGCGGTCTTACGTGTTCTATACTTAAGCCGTAGGCTTTAGCAAAAGACATAATCGCTCCTACCTGATAAACTACAAGAGCTTCTAACTCATCTTCCTTAAGCTCCACCGGCCTGTAACCAAACCCTTGAATATCATTAAATCCGATATGTGCACCAATAGCAACATTTTTTTCTTTTGCCTTAAGCATTGCTTCTTTTATCGTTACAGGATCACCAGCATGAAAACCGCATGAAATATTTACCGAACTTACATAATCTAATAACTCGTATTCATGTGAATTTTTATATATCCCGTATGCCTGTGCCAAATCACAATTAAAATCTATATTTTTAATTGATTTTTTCTCTAAAACTTCTTGCATCATATTCTCCCCTGCTTTACATTTTGATTATACAACAAAATAAAGAATATGTTAAATGTTATTAACTTCACAAACACGCCAATGTGTGGTATACTTTGCATAAATAAAGAAGGGAAAGTTTATGAAAAAAAGACAAAAAGGCTTTACAATGGCAGAAATACTTATAACTCTTGCAATTATCGGAGTTGTAGCCGCTATTGCATTGCCGGCCGTAACATCACTTATGCCGGACAAAAATAAAATTATGTACCTAAAGGCCTATGATTCGCTAGTATCAACTATAAAAAGTCTGGCATACAATAAAAGTATATTTCCACCGGTAATTAATACTGGAAGTTCTAATATTAGGGATATAAGTAAAGCTACACTTGCAAATTATTCAAACGTAACAATAGGTGACATTGATATTGAAGTAACAATATCCGACAGCAATAATGTTACTAACGATAAATTATGTAAAGTTCTTGCAAATACCTTTAATATATTAGGCAGCGAATCCTGCTCTCAAACAGAATTCCCGGACAGCCCTTCATTTACAACACAGAATGGTATGAAATGGTGGATTACAACACCAATGGCTCGGATAAGCGGTCGTAGTTATTCGGACGGTAAGCGTTCAACAGTCGTTGAATATTACTCTTTTGTATATGTCGACGTAGATCCTGCAATGAACTCAACAAATTGTTTTGTTACAGACGCAGCTTGCGAAGGAAGAGTTCCTGACAGATTTAAATTTATAGTTCTTGCTGGCGGCGAAGTCTATCCAGCAGACTCTTTTGGTAAAGAATATTTAAAAAACAGAATGTCTACAAAAAAAGTAAAAATTGATATAGCAAATCCCGTAGAAGATGATATCACACAAGGTTTAATAACAACCGAAGTTTATACCTATATCCCGGAAGAAGAAGACAGTGAATAATTAAAAAAAGCCGGATTTAAAATCCGGCTTTTTTAGTTTAATAAAATTACAAACTAAGCGCGTTTACTACCAGTAATAGCCATTTTATGTCTGTCTTTAGTACGACGTCTGTTTAAGACTTCCTGACCGCCGGGAGTTGACATCCTTGCTCTAAAACCGCTTACATTCTGTCTTTTTGCTTTTGTTCCTTCTAGTGTACGTTTCATTTTTCTATTCCCTTTTCAGCTGATTTTACATATAATAATATTTATAAAAACATGAAAATAAAAAACAGTCAACCCGATAAGGGAAATGTAAGCAGACACATTTTCAAAATAACGGAGGTAAAAAATGACAAATTATAAAATAGGTTTTATCGGTGCCGGTAAAATGGCAGGTGCAATCATTAAAGGGCTTGTAAAAACAGGATTTGCAAAAACGGATGAAATCATTGCAACCCAAGCCGAAGTTGATCTTATTGATCAAAAATCTAAAGAGCTGGGCATTAAAGTTATTTCTGATAACAAAATTCTTGCCAAAAATTCAGACACAATTTTTATAGCAACGAAACCAAACCAGGTTTTAGATATTTTAAAAGAAATAAGTCCATATATCACATCAGATAAACTGATTGTATCAATCGCGGCCGGCGTTACGCTTGAGAAACTTGAGTCTAACCTTCCGGCAAATACACGCATAATACGTGTTATGCCAAACACCCCCGCACTTGTTGGAGAAGGAATGAGCGGTATGACAGCCGGAAAATTCGCGTCGGAAAAAGATTTGGATTATATATACAAACTGCTTTCCACAATCGGGAAATGTATTATTGTTGATAACGAGCCACAAATGGACATAGTGACCGCCATTTCCGGTTCCGGACCGGCATTTTTCTATAAAGTTATAAATGATATTGCAAGGGCGGGAGAAAAACTCGGACTTGATTATGATAAATCCTTACTTCTGAGCATTCAAACAGCCATAGGTTCAGCCAAAATGGCTTTAAGCAGAGATATTTCAATGGAAAATCTTATCTCAAACGTTGCAACAAAAGGCGGCTGCACAAGAGTTGGCGTCGACTGTATGGAAGAATATAACACAGAAAAAGTGTTTTTTGAAGTTATTGAAAGCACGGCTAAGAAGGCACACGACTTAGGCAAGTAAGCATCTTTTGCTTAACTTCTTCAATAACGGAATCCCAATTGTCAATTTTGTGCTGCCTGAAAAGTCTTACACTATCATACCAATCGCAAACACTCAAGTCGGTATGCCAGCGCCAATTTACCTCATAAGGGAGAATTATCCAGCAAGGAATTCCCATCGCACCGGCCAAATGCGCCAGAGAAGTGTCATTACAAATAACCAAATCCAAATTGCTTAAAGCCGCTGCCGTTTGCGAAAAATCAAGCAGTCCTTTACCTATATCTATAATTCCGTTTAACTTTTTAATATCTTCTGAGCCTTCAAAAGTCTGGAATGAATAGAATTGAGTATTTTCTATCCCTAAAAGCGGCTGAAAAGCTTCGGCCGGTATTACACGATCTTTATCATAAAAAGTATTTCCCTGCCATTTTATACCAATTTTGTATTTATCAACATTAAAATATTTGTTCTTATACTCATCGGCTTTTTCCTTATTCGGCTTTATATATCCTTCCGAATACGCGAACACCTTATCATTTTTTAAGTTTAACAAATACGGCAAACTCAAAAGCGGAGTGTGGACATCAAAATCCATTTTGTTTTCTGGTATAAATCCGGTTATTATTTCATCTATACCAAGCGGGTTATCTTTAAAAAGCGGCGCTAACTGTTTTTGACACAAAAATATTATTTTTCCGCATTTATGTGCCAGCAGAGGGAAATAGCGTGAAAACATAATTACGTCACCAAAACCGGCTTCGTAGTATACGAATATTGTTTTGTTTTTTATGTTCTCGCCATGCCAGAGCTTTGCTTCAGATGCCTTATTCGGGTATGTTTTATTTTGAAGTGCAAATGCAGTTTCTCTGGAAAATCGGCTTTCAAATAATTTAAGCCCTTTATTATAATCTTTAAGCCGCATATATGCTAATGACAAAAAGTACTCTGTATCTTTATCATTAGGTCGTATTTTTCGGCAAATTTTCAAAGCCGACAATGCATTTTTAGTTTCACCCTCCACGCTATACAAATGTGCCAGGTTAAACCACGCATCATAAGACGCAGGATCTACTTTCAAGGCCTGATTATAATATCTTATGGCTTCATGGGGCTTATTAAGATTTTTATATGCCAGCGCCAAATTAAACAAAAGTGAAAAATCTTCCGGGAATTTTTGCAGCACTTCTTTTTCCCGCAAAACAATCTGCTTATACAACCCGGCTCTTATATAAGTTTGAAAAAGAGTTTCATAAAAATATGCATTAGGATTTTTTTCAACGGCTTTTTCTGCGTAATAAACCGCAGAGATAACATCATTTTGCTGGAGCTTAAGAACACCCAGCAAATTATATATTTCGGCATTTTCACTATCAGCCTCTAAAGCCTCGCGGTACGCATGTTCTGCATCCTCGTACTTTCCGGCTTTATGAAGTGAAAACCCCAAGTTAATTAAATCTTCACTTTTTTGCATATATATCTCTCTTCTTAAAATATTGTACCGTTTTCTTAATTTTATTTCAAGTTCCGTTAAAATCGAAAACAAAAAATATTTTGAGATAAAATATTTTCTATGAGCAAATGTAAAAGTTTCGAACCGCAAATAAATACAAAATCAAAAATACTGATTCTCGGCTCTATGCCGGGAATAAAATCTCTTGAAAAACAGGAATACTACGCACATCCGCAAAACAGGTTCTGGAAACTTGCAGGCATGCTCTGTAAAGTTTCTGATATGCATAAATTCGAATATGAAAAGAGAATTCATACGCTGCTTGATAACGGTTATGCCCTTTGGGACGTAATTAAAACATGTGAAAGAACCGGCAGTATGGACTCCGATATTCAAAATGAAATACCTAATAAAATACCAGAAATACTTAACAAATATAAGAATATTGAGATTATATGCCTTAATGGCAATAAAGCGTACACTGCTTTCAAAAAACATTTTCCCAAACTTTTACAAACATACAAATGCTGCAAAATGCCATCTACAAGTCCGGCCAATGCAAAATTCAGTTTAAATGATTTATATAACATTTGGTATTCTGAAATTGACAGTATAAGCGTATAGTACAGAAACCCTATAGTTCTCAAATTTCTTAACTAAATTTCAAAAGACGTTTGTATTCATTTTGAAGCAAATATTTTGGCGGATAGTTTTCTATAATATCCCAGGGAAGAGATTCTTCAATATCAAACTCCTGTCTGAAGTTCATATTTAATTTTTTTTGTGCGGCCTTATACGCACCAATCTTCCCGCCATTTTTATAAACTTCCACAAGAAAAGGTGCAAGTTTGCTGTCTCCTCTTGAGAGTACCGCTTGCCAATAATCCCATTTTATACTTGAGAATTTAGAAGAAACTCCTATTTTTGCAAGCTCCTTTTCTAAATATTTTTTTTTTTTTTTAATACTCAAAGTATCCTCCCTCTTTTCCCACTTTAAAGTTGTTTTCTGTTTTTGCACATAT
>CALUSF010000043.1 GCA_944323325.1 Candidatus Gastranaerophilales bacterium | reverse complement strand
GGTTATCCATTGGGGTGTAAGATGTCCGTTTTGACTTATAAAAAGCCCTGTTCCTAAAATTATGTTTTTTACAACACTGTCATTAATTATCGAGTAATTATAATTTTTTAAGTATAAATAATCACCGTCTTTATAAGTTCTCGCATAAAAGCGTCTTTCTTTTTTTCTTAGACCTAAATAAGCGTTACCGTAGAATATATCGGCCTTTGGGGGTAAATATAAATAATACCTGACGTCAACCTTTTTATTTGTAATATTGTAATCAACTTTTATAGGTACAAATTTCTTGATTTTTATGTTTTGAGGTAAATATTTTTGTACCATACCCTCCGAAAGAGTCGATTTTACAGAACCGTTTACCTCTCTTGAGCTTGATAATATGTCTGTTATTATCAAGGAGTGCTCAATTTTTTCAGTGCCAAAGATTCCTGCAGCCTCACTTCTTAGTACATTATCGGAAATGGTAAATTCTGCATTTTGGAATATTAGCGGCACTTCAAACAGAACTGTAACGGCTCTTAAATCTACAGCCCTTATATTCCCGTTAAGAACATTGTTTTTATATCTCAAATCCAAGGAAAGTTTCCCGCCGTACTCTTTGAAATTCTCCAAAAACTTCTTTTTAGGATCTTGAGATTTTTGGAAATACAAAACTGCAGAGAGTAGCGTATTAACAGGTATTTCTATTAATTGAATAACAGTTTCACCGGAATTATTTTTAATAAAAACAATTCTGTCAGATTGCATGTTTATACCGTGATATACAATAGTAAGCTTTTTAATAAGAAGATCCGGAAACTTATTCAGGTTAAAATTTTTATGTGCATAAGAATGTTTTTTCTTACCTATAAGAGGCTTAAAACTATCAATATCTATATAAACGCTCTCTGCATAAATCTTATCAAGCGCAAATTTCTTTAAATCCGCATTTAATTTAAATTTATCAATCTCGGCCGCTTTTTTATTTTCACAGTTCAAGATAAGTTTTTCAATTTTCAGTTCTATTCGTAAATTCGAATTAATACTAAAATTTTGATTTTGTACAAAAATCCCGATTCCTGTTTTTTTGAATACAAATTGTTCAACTAACCCTGTAAAAGACTTGGAATTAATGATTTCAGGAATAACAAACAGCAAAAGAGAATATATTCCGACAACCAGAATAAAAACCGATAATGTTACCCAAACCAAAATCTTTTTATATACCACGGAATAACTTCTTTCTTCTATTTAATATTTTTCATATAAACTTCTTCAATAAGAACGCATACAGTAGAGGCTATTGCCGGAGCAAAAATAACTCCTATAGCCCCCATATATTTTGCGGTTATAAAAAGAAACAAATATATAAGCATCGGGTGCAGGTTTAGGAATTTCCCAAAAACATAAGGTGCAACGAAATTATTTTCAACAATTTGTGCAATACCAAATACGACAGCTATACCTATGAGTACTCCAATGCCGGCTCCATGTGCCGCTATTAAACATATAATAAGCGCAATTGCCGGTCCTACAACAGGGATTAAATCCAATATTGCTGAAATTAATCCGAGTAAAACGGCATAGTCCACACGCAGGATCAGTAAACCGATTGTCATAATAACACCGACACATACCGTAGTTGCCACTTGCCCGACAACATAGCCGCCAACTTTTTTTGAAATTATATCCAAAATATTCACTGCTTTTTTAGACAAATTTTTGGGAAATAAACGAGCATAAGTATCTTTAATAACTTCTTTATCAGCCATAAAATAATATATAAGAATTAATGATGCAATAAGATAAACTACAACCGAGCCAATATTCTTACACATTAAAACTACATTGTTAATAACCTGAGACGTAAAAGCCGATGCAGAAGAAATAGCATCACCAATATCAACCTGCACGGTATCTGATTGATTTATAAATGGTGAATTTTTTATAAACTCACTAATGCTATCCATATATTGAGGGAAAGACACTGCAAATAAATTTATTTCGTGGGCAGTAAGAACAATTAACGGCACGAAAAACAATGCAATCACGAATAAAAAACACTGATAAAACAATACTTGCGGCAATAGGACGATTATATTTTTTTGACAACTTATCTACAGCGGGATTCAGTGAGCATGCAATTACAAATGATGCAAAAAACATAATCGCAATATCCTGCATTTTTATTACAGCTACTAAAAAAATCAATGCTGCCAAGCTAAATAATATATTTTTGGCTGTCATATATTTTGGAAATATATTCTCTAACATAACTCCCCCGATCTTTAATGTTGTTTTGTGTGTAGAAATTTCTACATGTAAATTAAACAACAAAATATAACCTAATGCAATGTTAAAATAATTTTTTTTATTCAGTCAGGATGAAAATGCGGGTGCTTAATCGATATATGCATCATCTAAAAGTTTTATTCTAAAATCACTGCCGGCCGGAATGGAAACGTGTCCGCCTTTAGAGAAAAAGGCCGTTATTGGTGATACAAGGGTATTTACTCCGAGACATATTGTCCCGTATGCAAAAGGAAACGGTGATAATAATAATGTTGCGCCGTCTCCGCCTAAACTAACTGTCAAATTAAGCATTCTGCCAAACAGAGTCCTTCCCCAATTCCCCTTTTTCCACATAGTTTTTAAATAGTTTCTTTCACCTTTAATGTTGTTAAGAAAAATTTTCTTTGAATCGGCCCTTGTAACATAAGCATTAAGCGGAATAGTGCGTCCTTTATAAATCATACTTCGGATTCTTATAACGACAAGTCCTCCGTTGCAGGTAATTTGCGGTCTGTGAGATTCCAGAACTTCGCCGGAAAAAACTGTTCCGGCAGGAATTGTATAATTTTTCTTTTGAATGGCGTTCTTAGTTGTAAATTTTACAGTCGTTCCTTTAGAAAGCCAATCGGAAATTTTAGAAGAATTAACAACGTTAAACGAAGTTCCGTCTTTAATTTTTACACTTCCTATATTTTGAACCGGCGGGGGTGTGTAAGATTGTTTAACTATCTGATTGGATTGTGTATTTTTTACTTCTTTTTGTAATATATCAGGAAGTTCCGGAAGTTCCTCCGTATTAGTGTCTTTAATAAGTTTTGTCGGGTTGTAATTTTTTCTTATTTCATCGTCAACGGTCATGTCTAAATCGAAAGCATGGCAAGATAGTGTAACAAAATGTATCAAAAAAAGTGTAAAAAATACATTCTTTAACATCTTTAATCCTCACTATACCTTATTTCTAAACTAATTGTAACAAATTTTTCACAAAGTAGCAAAAAAATTTTTCCTTTGTTTTACTATAAATGTGTAGACAGTTAATTTAGATTGGAAACTATGATGATGAAGATTCATACAACGCAAAATCTAAGCTCCTTAGGGAGAAAACAACAATCAACCAACAGAAGTGTTACTATCCCAAATGAGATTAGATTAAATTATTCGGAGCAAATGCGAATGCAGAGTTTGCCTGCCCTTCCGGATTATTATGAGGACAATGTGTCTTTTAAGGGCAAAAAGGAAATTGTTACCGGTGCCGTAAAGGCTAGTAAAAAAACATTTGCAGAGAAAGTCGCTAATAATAAGCTTGTTAAAAAATTTATTAATAGCGGCTTTTTTAATAAGCTTACTGATACAACTTCTAAACAGGAAGTTATGGTTCAATCGGGCTCGGCTCTTGCAATATGTTTATTTTTAAGACCCGGTACATTAATGGCATTTCCTGGTGATAAGAATAAAAAGGATTGCACTTATGCTGCAGTACATTCAATATCGTCAGGGCTTTGGGGATTTATAGTACCCTTTTTGTTAATTAAACCTACAGTAAGCGGATATAATAAAATAACAAAAGAAATGAATAAGTATGTGAATAAGTATATTTCTGAAAATATGATAAAAAGAAGAAATCCTCATTTGAATATGTCTTCTATAAAAAATGCAGACGGCAGTATTAAAGATATGGCAGAATGGCTGGATAGAGAAGGCAGGGTTTTTGTTTCAGATTGTAAAAATGTTAGAAAAATTGCCCAGCCAAAGCATATTTCTGAAATTTCAGAAGAAACTATGAAAAAGTATTTTAAAGATTTGGATACAACTTCAATTAAAAATGGGGCAAATAGCCTTGTTACAAAAGACGGCAAGAAGGCTCATATAGAATTGAAAGATATATATATTGCGCTAAAAGATCAAGAATCCGGCAAAGTAAAATATTACCCGTTGGAACATGCGGAAGAAAGTATTTTAAAAGAAGCTTTCCCGAATTTGGATATAAGTTCTGTTGGCGGCAAAGGTATTGACAGGTTGCATCCGGATAAATGGAAAACAAAAGACGGTAAGGCCTTTAATTTTGATAACAACTCTATCTTTATATCTGATATGGCAGAAGCTGAAGATATGATTCCGCTTATTACCGGCAGGGTGCGTGAAGAGGTAAAAGGCAAGAAAATGGAAATAAAGGATGTTTGTTATCAGAACAATTCAAAAGACGGTGTTCATGATTTAGGAACAGCTGTTGAAAGAGATATGATAGAGGCTGATTGGGCAAATACTTTGCAGGATAAAATTGGCGGATGGCTGCCGGAAGTTATAACATCGTATCCTAGAGCGGTTGCAACAATTGCGATACTGCCGTTCCTGCTCAAATATGTATTCCATATTGAAAAATCAAAGAAACAGGCTCCCGCGGAAAAGCCGGTTGCGGCAAATGTTCCCTTAGATAATACGGCAACTGACAGAAAGGCGGTGGCATAATGAATATTCAGAGAATAAATGTTCAAACTCCAAACCGCTATAATAATTCACAAAAAACGGATGATGGCAAAAATATAAATTTTGAAGGAAAATTCGGAGATAAGATTTCTGACTTTACCGCAAAGATTTATGGAAGATATATTGCTAATTCAGAAAAAATAAGGGTTTTCGCAGAAAAAGCCTCGAAAAACGGTAAAGTCGGTGATATTTCTACTCATTTTCAGGTGGCTGGTTCTTTAATTACAAGTTCTGCTTATATGGCTTCTACGATGAAAAATAAAGATTTTGATAAAGATAATGCCAGAACTCTTGCAATTAACCAGGGTTTGTGCTTTGTAGTTCCTACTATTGGTGCTTATGTGACAGATCATTATATTTCGGATATCAAAAAGCAAGTAGAATATAAATACGATGCAATACATGAACGTAAAATTGCAAAAGCGAAAATGTCACCTGCAGAAAGAAAAGAAGCAATGGCAAAATTGGGTAAACAATTAAAAGCTGTAAGAACATTGCTCGGTATTTTGACATTTACATTAATATATAGATATATAACACCAGTTGTAGTAACACCTTTTGCAAATAAAATAGGCAGCTGGGTCAATAATATGTGTCATAAAAACGAGGAAGAAAAGACTGCTGCCCTGCAGGCTCCCTTGACAACTCAAACTGCTGATAAAGTAAATAACGCAACATAAAACAATTGCAAACCTAATGTGTACATATAAGAAACTGCACTTAATTAAGTGCAGTTTTATTTATTTTACAATTACTAAAAATTTATCCAATTTTCAATATACGCAAAATTTTCTTCTGTTATTGAATTAATGTCAGTACCTTTTGAAAAGAAGCATTTAATTAAACCTTTGATATTTTCCCTATTTCCCTTCTAATAACTTGCGTAAGGCTTGCAAAAGAATGATTTAATGTAAAGCATTTAGTTAATTTCTTCATGTTTGGTGGTAAATTTTTTCCGTTATTATATGTTATATTTTTGATGTCATTGAAGTTGTTTTTTCTGATAATTTTCCTACGGCTCAACCTATTTACCAAAACTGTTAAATAATCCGTTTGTTTTTATCTTACTCTTTCTGATTCTATTTTTCCTAAACAAGTATATGAAGAAAAATATTCCGATGATGAAGTCGCAGTAACATTTAGTATATATTTTACAAAATCTGAAGATTCAACAATACTAGTACCATATTTTATATCAATTATTAAAGCGGAAAACAGAAACCTTGAATTGAGACTTCAAAGGCTTGATAACGAAAGATGTTCAAAAAGTTATTGATGACAACATTGAATCTTCTTACAAAACATTCTCAGGTTAATCCCGGTTTTACTTACGGTCGATAATAAATCGAGAGCTCCCTAAAGGGGCTCTTTATTTTTGCTTTGTAATTTTATGCGTTATAAAAGATTTCTTTTGCATTATATTTTTTTAACATGTCTTCTTTTTTGTTATTTATATAATTATCACATGCAAATATCGCTGCCGTAGCCCCGGCAATGCCGCCCAGCGTATTGGTTATAAATTTTAGCAGTGAACTTTTTAGTTTTTTAGTAAAAACGCTAGTTAATAATACGCCTCCCAGTATTGATAAGGCAAATGCAGTGTTTGTAATATACGAAGTTCTTCTGTCATGTTTTTTAAAATCTTCACTAAAAGCTCTTGCATTATTTGCCGGCACCTGATAATATCTTGTGCGTGCATTCTTTGAGGTAATATCAACTTGAACGGTGCCGTTATCAAACTGTTTGGTTATATTTGTACTTACACTCATTATCACACACTCCTTTGTTATTTTTAAACCCCGTGAAAAATAATAATTGACTTTTTATGTATAAAAGTTTACAAAAGTTTACCAAATGAGTTTGCGGAAAAACTCAAATGTCTGATAAATTTTGAAAAGTTGTTTTCAATAACTTGTAATGAATTAAACTTTATGTTACAATTGCCCTGCCGTACTCCACGGGGACGTAGCGGATCTCTCGACTCGAACGCTTAGCGAGGTGCAGAGCCTACTGTGAGGGGTACAGAAAAGTTGCCTATGTTTATAGGGTTGTTGATAATTTAGATTATAATGGCGTAAGATATCGAACCGTGTCAGGATGGAAACATAGCAGCACTAAGGTAATCCTTGCGGGTGTTGTAACTCTGAAGGGGAGATTTTATAAACAAAATCAATTTGACTGTATTTCGATAGGTAGTGGTACGGTTTTTAATTTTTAACCCTGATTATTAAAAAAATCTGATATTATTTTTTCTATTTTTACAGATGCGGTACCGTCTCCGTAAGGGTTTTTTGCGGTAAGTCTTGTCTTGTCCTTAGGTAAAGCAAGGATTTTTTCACTTTCTTCCGTAATTTTGTCGTAATCGGCTCCGACAAGCTTTGAGACACCGGCATCAATACCTTCTTTTCTTTCGGTTTCATACCGCATAACAAGAGTCGGGCAGGCAAAAGACGGTGCCTCTTCTTGTATACCGCCTGAGTCTGTCAAAATCAGTTTAGCATGTTTCATTAAGTACACAAGATAGGGATAATCCAGCGGTTTTAAGAGATGGATATTCTTTAACCCTCCGAGTCTTGCATGAATCTTGTCTTTTACATTCGGATTTGGGTGAACCGGAATAACAAAAGTGTGGTCAAAATATTTGCCTGCAAGATAACTTATTGCATCAATTATTCTGTCGATTCTTTCTCCGTGGTTTTCACGTCTGTGCGCGGTTATTAAAACAAGCTTATTGTCTATCGGTATTTTTTGTTCTTCATAAAACTTTCTCGATTCTTCAATTACCTTATCGGAGAGGCAAAACAGCGCATCTATAACGGTATTTCCGACCGTAAAAATCTTATTTGTATCAATATTTTCTTTCAACAGAGCGTTTTTATTTGTTTCCGTCGGTGCAAAATGAAGAGCCGCAACTCTGGATGTCATTTGCCTCATAACTTCTTCCGGAAAAGGCTCATAAATATCATAAGATCTAAGCCCGGCTTCTACATGGAAAACGGGTATTTTATGGTAGAAACTTGTCAAGGCGCCGCAAAGAACTGTCATTGTATCACCCTGAACGATTGAAGCCTCAATTTTATTTTCGTTAAAGACTTTATCAAGAGATGTCAGAATTCTTGATTGAACGGATGATAATGATTGATTCTCTCTCATACAGTCAAGGTTAATATCCGCTTTTAGCCCGAAATACGTTAATGTTTGATTTGAAAGTTCTTTTTGCTGCTCTGTATTACATATAATAACGTTATATTTGTCCGGCAACTTTTTCATCTCAAGTATTACCGGTGCAAGCTTAATAATTTCGGGACGTGTTCCGAAAATAAAAATAATGTTTTTCATACTGATTATTATATATTAAAAATACTAAATTTTTGCTTTTAGACTCATCTCTATATTTTTGCCGAGTTTTGTTATGGTTCCGGCACCTAAGCCGATTACGATATCTCCGGCTTTTACGGTTTTTATAAGTTGTGATGCAACTTCTTCCATGCTGCCCGGTATATAAACCGAATTATCAAGCTCTCCGGCAAACTTTTCGCCCGTTATACCTTCAATCGGATTTTCGGAGGCTGCATAAACATCAGTAACTACAACTCTGCCGGCATTGTTAAAGGACGTTTTAAATTCTTCCCATAAAGATTTTAATCTTGTATATCTGTGTGGTTGAAATACAGCAACAATATGTTCTTTGCCGAATTTCAATGCTGCAGCATCTAATGTAGCTTTGATTTCAGTAGGATGGTGTGCGTAATCATCATATACAGTGATTCCGCATACATCGCAAACTTTTTGGAACCTTCTTCCCATTCCCGTAAATTCATAAAAATACGGTTTAAGTTCTTGAATATCAACACCGGCTTCATTAAGCGCTGCTATAACTCCAAGAGCATTGTATATGTTATGTTCCCCTGCAAGTTGAATTCTTATGTCAATGAGAGGGGTTTCGTGGTAATAAACCTTAAATTTGCTTCCGTCTTTAGAGTAAACTATGTTTTTTGCGGTATAATCCGCATTTTTAAGTCCGAATGTTATAAAATTTCCTGAAAGATTTGCAATTCCCGAATTATCAATATTTACAATTACTTTTTTTGCCCGGCTAATAGCTTTGTTAAATGTTTTTATTAAATCTTCCATTCCGTTTTTGTAGAAATCAAGATGATCCTCTTCAAGATTATTTATAACTAAAATGTCAGGGAAATACTTGACTATAGTTCCGTCGCTTTCATCAAGCTCGGCAATAAAATGTTTTCCGCTTTTATGCTGTGCGTTGGTGCTAATTTCAGGGATTATGCCTCCATCAACAAAAGACGGTTTAAGTCCGGCTTTTTCCAAAACAAAAGATGCCAATCCGCTTGTTGTTGTTTTCCCGTGTGTGCCGGAAAAGCCTATAAAACATTTCCCGCTTTTTTGAGCCTCAAGTGCGATTTCTTCCAATAAATCCGAACGATGGTATATAGGGAGATTTAATTCTTTTGCCCGTATTATCTCAGGATTGTCTTCTTTTATTGCGGAGCTTCTTATTACTATGCAATTTTCCGGAACATTACTTTTGCTATGTCCTATGAAAATTTTTGCGCCCAATTCCCTTAATTTGTCTATGTACTTATTGTCAGCGATATCAGAGCCGGAAACTTCATGTCCGTCTTCAAGCAAATATTTTGCTAATCCGCTCATTCCGATTCCGCCAATCGCAATAAAATGATATTTTCCCATATTTTCTCCCAACTCTGTATGCACTATATTATAAAAAAGAAAGAATATTTACAAGCAGAGTTAATTTTAACTAAGGTTGAGTACTGAATTTAAATATGGAAAATTTTAAGATATTGAAGCCCGCCTAATATCGATAATATATTATTTCCGGACCAATTGGGCAATTCAATTTGTAAATACGGAACCGTAGGCTTTAACAAATCGATAAAATTAGATTCTCCGCTGTCAATTATTTTCAGAATTCCGTCTTGTTCCCGAAAATTATCAGCATGTATATCGTTGTATATTATTCCCAGTTTCTTAAGATCCGGTAAGTATTGATTGATATTTTTTATGCCCAGTTTTTTTGAACATTTACTTCCCTCTATAAAATCGTATAAAACAGAAGACGTTTTAGCGTCAAAACAGTAAATCTTGGTTCCATTCGGGCAGTTGTTTAAATTAAGATAAAAATCTAACATCGCATTTAGGTAACTTGAATCCGATTTCATATTCTCATTTTGTTTATATATATTTATAAATGTATCTTGCAGCCAAGAATCTTTTTCCAGTGCAGACTTTAATTTCTCGGAGTATAAGGAAAAGTCTTGTTGTGCTTTAAGTACATATTTATTTTTCCCTGTGTCAAGCATAAAAGTTCGTTTTCCGGAAAGGCCATTTGTAAATTCATGCACTCTAAAACCCGTATCTTCATTTTTTAACAACTTTTTAACAAGTTTTTCATAAGTTTTATAACTGCCAATATCATCAGGAATATTTCCTATAAAAAAATCTTTGCCAAATTTATTTTCTAAAGTCCAAATTCCCCAATTGGGAGAAATTTTTAAAAGTTCCTCCGGTTTTTGGGCATTATTTACTAAATTGTCTATGAATTTAATATACTTATCTTTGTAACCGTTCTCTCCGAGATACCAGTTCAAAAAATTTTTAATTGAGCCGGCGAGTTTTAATAATTTACTAACGGTTTCTGCTGATTTTCGCGGATTTTTTATTACCTGTTCTGCAAATTCCGAAAATTTTTTATCATCATTTGTAATTTTATAAAGTTCTTGCGTGAAAGTCGGGACCTTGGCTTGGAAGGATATTCTATTTTTTTGTAGTATATAAGTATCTGTTTTAGAATAATTTCTATGCCGCCTGTCTGCGTAATTATGAAGATATGTGACGTTGATGTTTGGAATTAGCATAAATTTCTCCTTATACAATAAAATAGGTAAAAATTTTTTTTGCCAGCTAAATGTTAATTTTTGTAAAACTTGAAAAACTTAAATCATTTACCCCCGTTGACACTGGTTTTTGTTTGAAATAATATAAAAATTGCTATAGTCGAAAGAATAGCCTCCGGGTGCCAGAAGGAATGAGCAAGCAGAGTTTATACTGTAATCGGCCTAAGGAATTCATTCGGAGTCAGATAACATGAAACAGAAAAATAAAGGAATTAAAAATGACAACAGCTAAAAGACAAAGAATTAGAGTTTGTTTGAGATCATACGAACACAAATTAGTTGATGTATCAGCTGAAAAAATCGTAGAAACAGCAAAAAGAACAGACGCTAAAGTAGCAGGTCCTATTCCTTTACCTACAAAAAGACGTATTTATTGTGTATTGCGTTCACCGCACGTTGACAAAAAGTCAAGAGAACATTTTGAAATCCGTACGCACAAACGCATTATCGATATTTACGAACCTACTCAGCAAACAACTGAAGAATTGAGCAGGTTAGACTTACCGGCAGGTGTTGATATTGAAGTTAAACTGTAAGGTTTATTTTCAGTTGTCGAACATCTCAAAATTGAAAATTAAATAAGCATTATGCATATAATGTGAACTACAACGTCAGGTAAGACGGGAGGCGTAAGCCTCGGGGTGTAACTCCCCAAATGGTAAAGAGTTAGGCAGTAGCGCTCGCAAGATGAAAGGCATATCGGTACAAACGGGTTTCCGTGCGTATATATGTCGGAAAGGAAAAACACATGACTTTAGGTGTAATAGGTAAAAAGTTAGGGATGACTCAAATCTTTGATTCAGAAGGTTTGGCAGTTCCTGTTACTGTAATCAAGGTAGACTCAACTGTAGTTACTCAGGTTAAGACAGTTGAAACTGACGGTTACAATGCTATACAAGTTGGTACGATTGAAGCTAAAGAAAAACACTTAACAAAAGCTCAAATCGGACACTTTAAAAAGAACGGCTTAAACAACTACAGACATTTACAAGAATTCAGAGTTGATAATCCGTCTGATTATAAAGTAGGTCAAGAAATTGATTTATCTGTTTTGAACGATGTTCAAAAAGTTGATGTTACCGGTACTTCAATTGGTAAGGGTTTCCAGGGTACAGTAAAGAGATGGAACTTTGGAAGAGGACCTATGGCTCACGGTTCTAAGAACCACAGAGAACCCGGTTCTATCGGTGCAGGTACAACTCCGAGCCGTGTTATCAAGGGTAAAAGAATGGCTGGTAACATGGGTAATGAAAGAGTTACTATTACAAAATTAAAACTTGTTAAGGTTGATTCCGAGAACGGTTTGATTTTGATTAAAGGTTCAGTTCCCGGATGCGAAGGCAGATTGGTAACAATCGTTCCTTCAAGAACTAAGTGGAATTAGGGCTTGAACACCCTCGCCCCTTGTGGGAGAGGGAAGCATTTCAAGTTAAGCGTGAGCGAAACTTAGAAGTGCGGGTGAGGGGTTAAATCCCAAACGACAGAAAAGTCATAAAAATCCCGACTTGCCATATAAAACGGGAAACCGAAAGGGGTAAGAGGAAGTACAGATAAATAAGGAAATATAGAAATGTCAAAACAATTATTAAATACAAACGGTGAAAAGCTGGGTGAAATTACATTAAACGAAGCAGTTTTCGGGGTAGAACCAAATCTTCATGTAATGCACTTGGCTTTAAGAAGACAGTTAAATAATGCAAGACAAGGTTCAGCTTGTGCAAAAACAAGAGCTGAAGTATCAGGCGGTGGTAAAAAACCTTGGAAACAAAAAGGTACGGGCCGTGCAAGAGCAGGCTCACTCCGTTCACCTTTATTTGCAGGCGGCGGTGTAATCTTTGGACCAAAACCGAGAAGCTATGAAATCAACATGCCTCAAAAGGCTAGAAAATTAGCTCTTAAATCTGCACTTTCCGCAAGAGAAGAACAGATTGTAGTAGTTAAGGATTTCTCAGCAATCACTGAACCTAAGACAAAATTAATGGCAGGTATTATTAAGTCATTGAATTTAGCTGGCAAGATTCTTGTTATCGCTGATACAATGGCAGAAGAAAATAAATATTTAAGTTTGGCCGCAGGTAATATACCTTCAGTAAAATTATTACTTCCTTCAAACTTAAATGTAAAAGACTTACTGGAAGCTGATTTCGTTGTAATGACTGAAAAGGCTGTAAACGATATTACAGAAAGGTTGCAATAATGAGTAAACAAAGAACAAATAAGGAAAAATTGTACGATATAATCAAAAAACCGATTATAACTGAAAAATCAATGATGGCAACAGCTTTAGGTCAATACACTTTTGAAGTAAACATGGAAGCTACAAAAGTTGAAATCGCCCAAGCTGTAGAATTAGCTTTTCCCGGCAGAAAAGTTAAGAAGGTAAGAACAGTTTATATGCCGTCACACGAAAAAAGAATGGGATTAAAATTCGGCAGAACAGATTCTTCTAAGAAGGCAATCGTAACTATCGAAGGCGATCCAATCGAAGAATTAACTGCAATCTAGTGCAGTTAGAGATACTCTAAGTGGCTTAGTCACCTAATCACATAGTCACTTAATCACTAAAAAAAGATAATTATAGGAGAAAAATAAAAATGGCAATTCGTAAAATTAATCCGACATCTCCGGGACAAAGAGGTATGACAAAGAGTGATTATCAAGAAATCACTACATCAACTCCTGAAAAATCTTTATTGAAGAAATTAAAGAAGACCTCCGGTCGTAATAATACAGGAAGAATAACTTGTCGTCACAAAGGCGGCGGTGTAAAACAGGCTTACCGTATCATTGACTTCAAAAGAGAAAAATTCGGTGTTCCTGCAACAGTAAAAACTATTGAATATGATCCGAACAGAAATGTTAGAATTTCATTAGTTTTCTACGCTGACGGTGAAAAGAGATATATTTTGACTCCTGAAGGTTTGAATGTTGGCGATGTAATCGTAAGCGGACCGGAAGCATCAATTCAAACAGGTAACGCTTTACCTTTAGAATTAATTCCTCTTGGTACTATTGTTCACAATATTGAACTTTTACCTGGCAGAGGCGGTAAAATGGTTCGTTCAGCCGGTAATTTTGCGCAAGTTATGGCAAAAGAAGGCAATTATGTAACAATTAAATTACCTTCAGGCGAAATGAGAATGGTAAGAAAAGAATGTATGGCTACAATCGGTACACTCGGTAATGCAGAATTCAAAAACTTATCAATCGGTAAAGCCGGCAGAAAAAGATATATGGGTATCAGACCTACCGTCCGCGGTGTAACAATGAACCCATGCGATCACCCGCACGGTGGTGGTGAAGGTAAGACAGGTCCCGGCGGACATCCTAAGACACCTTGGGGTAAACCTGCTCTTGGCTATAAGACCAGAAAGAAAGGAAAAGCGTCTGATAAGTTAATCGTAAGAAGACGTAAAAAATAATTAAAAAGCTGAATGGGCAAGGGTAAATTAATGATTTACCCCGCCCATAGCAAAAAATATTTTTATAAACATTAATACAAATATACAAAGGAGAAATTAATGGCACGTTCATTAAAAAAGGGCCCATACGTAGAAGAAGCTCTTCAAAAGAAAATTAACAAAATGAATGAAAATTCAGAAAAGAAAGTTGTTAAGACTTGGTCAAGAGCATCCATGATAGTACCTGATATGTTGGGACACACAATTGCAGTACATAACGGCAAGACGCATGTTCCGGTATATGTAACAGAACAAATGATTGGGCATAAATTGGGCGAATTTGCACCCACAAGAATGTACAGAGGGCATGCAGGTTCCGATAAAACAGCAAAACGTAAATAACCCGCTGCCTGAAATTGGCAAGGTACAAAACTTAGCCTGAATCTTTTTCAGGAGAGTAAGCAAAAGAAAAGTTAAAAATAAGGAAAAATAAAAATGGAAGCTAAAGCAAGACAAACAAACATAAAAATGACAGCAAGAAAACTTCGCAGAGTAATCAACGAAGTAAGAGGTAAGGCTGTTAATGAAGCTCTTGATATGTTACGTTTTATGCCGTATTTTGCAGCCAGAGTTGTTGAAAAGAATTTGAAAGCTGCTGCTGCAAATGCTTTTGAAAAGGCTGGTGTAAAATCAGACGCCTTAAAAGTTTCTGAAATTTTTGCGGATGAGAGTGTAACATACAAAAGAGGAAAGCCAAGAGCTCAAGGTCGTATATACAGAAGACTCAAACGTACATCTCACCTCACAATTAAAGTTAGTGATACAGCAAAATAGGAAATAATGAAATGGGACAAAAAACACATCCAACAGGATTCAGAGTAGGTATAATCAGATCTTGGTCAAGCACTTGGTACGCTAAGATTAGGGATTATGCTGAATTTGTGGCAGAAGATGCCAAAATCAGAAAATTTATCAAAAAGAAATTATATGCAGCAGGTGTTGCAGAAATCTTGATTGATAGAAAATCTCAAAGTACGACAATAACTGTAGTTACAGCAAAACCCGGTATTGTTGTAGGAAGAGGCGGTCAAGGTATTGAAGAACTTAAAAATGAAGTTTCGAAATACATAGGAAAACCGGTAATCATCAATGTGGTAGAAGTTGCAAGAATTGATCTTGATGCACTTTTGGTAGCAGAATCAGTTGCACAACAGCTTGAAAAACGTATTGCATTCAGACGTGCAATGAAACAGGCTATGCAGCGCACAATGCGTGCAGGTGCTCAGGGTATTAAAATTATGGTATCCGGTCGTTTGGGCGGTGCTGAAATTGCAAGAAGCGAATGGGCAAAAGAAGGCAGAATTCCGCTTCAAACACTCAGAGCTGATGTTGACTACGGTTTTACGGAAGCAGATACAATTATGGGTAAAATTGGTGTTAAAGTTTGGATTTTCAAAGGCAACTTAATGCCGGGCGAAAGAGCAGACAGAAACATCAAATCAAAAAGCTCAAAAGATTCATCAGGTGAACGTTTCTCCGGAAGACGCGGAAAACGCAGACCTGTGGAAACAAAATAAGTAAATAACAGGAGAACAATATAATGTTAATGCCGAAAAAAACAAAATACCGCAAGATGATGAAAGGTAGAATGAAAGGTACCGAAACAAGAGGTACTGAGTTTGAATTTGGTCGTTA
>CALUSF010000042.1 GCA_944323325.1 Candidatus Gastranaerophilales bacterium | reverse complement strand
TTTTTAGAAAGGTTCGGAATTTTTTTTAATAATTCCTCATGTGTAGAAGGTTAGTGTGTAGGTTGTATGAAAGGTTTGTGTTATGTGTTCATTTAATGCTTACATATATATAAAGTATATTTGTGCGATAAAATTTCACGATTTTGTATATATTGTTACAAATCGTTACAAATAATGTCTTCTTAAATTTTTATTTAGACTTCTGTTTGATATTTATTGCTTAAAGAAAGTTTACATGATATAATCTCGGTATGGAAACGAGCGCCGAATTTAAAACCAAGGGTAACAAGAAGAAAGGCATGACCGCTCAAACCAGGCTTATTCTTGCAGGTTTGGGAATAAGTACGGCTTTTATTTTTCTTTCTGCGTGTTTTGCCACCTACAGTATTAGTCAAAATATGAATAATGCTTATAAGAATTTTGCACAGGTTCTTGCAAAAACCCTTGCTATTGAAGGTGTTGAGGTTACAAAAGAGGTTCCGGAGCTTGCAAAATACGATGCGCTGCGCTCTAATTCGGTTTCCGTATTAAAAAGTAATGATGATATAGCGTTTATTATTTTTAAAGACAATAAATCAAAAATAATTTATTCAAGTAAAGACGATTATCCGGAGCAAGCTGAAAGAGCAAGAATTACCGTAAGTTCTCCCATGATTGTTAAAAACCTTAACGATTCCGTTAATGTCGGCTCCGTAACAGTGGGGCTTAGCGGTAATATTATGGACAAGGTAAGTTCTACTTCAAAACTTTCTCTTACATTTGTATTTATTCTTACCTGGCTCGTAATTGTCGGTATAGTTTACATGAACTCTTCTATCATAACCCGTGAGCTCAGAAGACTTTATCAGGGGGTTAAAAAGATTTCGTCCGGAGAATTCGGCTATATGATTGACAGCAAGGATGCTGATAAAGAAGTTAAAGAACTCTATTCCGCATTTAATGATATGTCAGAAAAATTAAGCAGATATAATGAACAGACGATTGAAAGTCTTACTTTTGAACGTAATAAATTAGAATCCGTTTTGATGAGTATTGTAAACGGTGTTGTTGTTTGTGATAACCACGATAAGGTTATTATGGTCAATAATTTTGCAAAGAAACTTCTGGAGGTTGAAGAAGAAGATATTCTTAATACTCAAATTCAGCAGTTCTGCGATTCAAGCGGAGAGTTCTGTTTTGCGGACAAGATTACACAATTTAAAGATACTCCTCTTGATGATGAGAGCGCCCCGGTTCCTTTTAATATTGAAATTGACGGCAGAATTTTAAAATGTCTTATATCACCGATGTTTACGCGTTCAAATTCTTATGTGGGATATATCATTGTACTTATTGATGTTACAAAAGATGTGGAGATGGATCAGCTCAGATCTAACTTTATCTCAAACGTATCTCACGAATTAAGAACGCCGGTGACTGTTTTAAGAAGTTATATTGATACGCTTTATAATTTCGGTAATGATTTTGATTTTAATACTCAAAGAGAGTTTATCGGAGTTATGAATCAGGAAATCATAAGGCTTAACCGTATGGTTAATGATATTCTTGATTTCTCACGTTATGAAGCACAAAATGTTAGACTTGAAAAAACAAAAACTGATATTATTGAAATTATTGAAGATGCTGTTAATCAAGTTCAGGTTTTGGCAAAAGAACATGATTTAACTATTTCTATTATGAAAGAACCGGATTTACCTCAAATATACTTAAATATTGATAGTATCTCACGTGCATTTATGAATATTTTATCTAATGCAATCAAGTACTCTCCGGACGGAAAACGTATTAAAATAAGGGTTGAACGTTCACGTGACGGTGAATATGTGGAAGTAAGCGTTGAAGATCAAGGTCCCGGGCTTTCCGAGAAAGATCAGAAAAAAGTATTCGACAGATTCTACAGAGTTGAAAATGCTACACATACCGTCAAGGGTACGGGTTTAGGTTTGCATCTTGTTAAAGTTACCGTAGAAAAACATCATCACGGACAAGTTTTTGTAAATTCTAAAGAGGGTGAAGGTTCGACTTTCGGATTCAGGCTCCCGATTAATCTTCCCGAAGAAGAAATTGAAGAATATATTCCGAAAAACCAGCTGCCTGCGGAAAGTGAAGCTTAAAAATCCGGTTTATTACTCACGCGTCATGGACATTAGGATTTCCTGCGGAATATAAGTGTTTTTAACTCCGGAATCCGTATTTGCCATAAAAAAGTCAATGGTTTCTCCAGGCATAATACCGAGTTTATCAAACGGAATGCTCATATCAATTACATCAGCATAAGTTATTTGTATCCCGTCTGGATTATCAAGCGTCCACATATTAGGATGAAGCACAGATGCAAGTCTCGGAGGGTAAAGAGTGTCTTTGACAAGCGTCAAAGTCAATTCATGTTCAAATTTTTCCAGCAATATCGGGTATGGATTATCCGTCTTGCTTATAAGTCTTATATATGCCCTGTCGCCGATTCTTGCAGCGTTTCTTGTATAAATGTAAAACTGGTTTATTCTATCCGTAAAACTTATTTCGCCTGAGCCTTTATTGATATGGAGTCTGAAATAAATGTTATTTTTATCGCATCCGAAAAGAATTTTGTCTACGTTTTTATTTTCACGAAAAACCGGTCCGTCAAGCATGCTTAAAGAACCCGCGTTATACCAGTCATCAGCGCTGGAATTTAGTCCGTCCATACGTGGTGAAATACTTCTCTTGGGGTGTTTAAACGGCACCTCAACAGTTGTTATTAACGTTTTATCAAGATAATCCGGATATTTAAGCCCTAAAACAAGATAAACATTCTTCAAACGTTCTCTAAACATGTAATCAAACACAAAATCCTGTCCCGAGTTGTTGGGTTCTCCGTACCACCAAAACCAGTCACTGCCTTCTGCAATTAATAATTCACGCCGTGCGTATTTTATGTTCGGATTATTTTTGTTTTCTTTTATAAATTTATCCAAGTCGTCTTTTGTCTTTTTTAAATATATCCATGCCTGATTTTTTTCGGAGTCGCCTATCCAATATCTGAAAGTGGAATCTATCCAGGAGCCGGAATAAATTTTTTCAAGATGTTTCTTGTGCTTATCTTTTTTTATATAGTCGCTTATTAATACTGTTTCAAGCGTACTGTCATTTTCTATCTTTGAATAAATACTTTCCAAAAACTCTTTTCCGTCATTTTGATAATTTTCCCAGCAATTTTCACAATCCGACGCGATTGTCAGAAGGTGATTGTCATCAGGCGAAATAAGGATTTTGTTTTGTATCATTTTTATTTTTTCGTACAAATCTCCTGCTGCCATTTCAGGATTAATACCTGCGTATTCAAAATTAATCAGATTAGGTATTGAACGATCGCGGAAGATAATGTCTATTTCGCCGGTTTTTGCCGGATAACTATACACTTTTAAAAGATGGTACGGGTCATTTAAGTTGCCTTTAAAATCGCGCACAAAGTCAAAATTGATGGATTTAGCGAGAATGCCTTCGTCCGAAATAGTCCACTCTATACCTTCTTTTGCAAGGAGGTTCAGAGTCTTTGTACCTAAGCATAACTCAGGCGGCCACATCCCTTTCGGGCGTACGCCGAATACCGTTTCAATTCTTTCAAGCGCACTTTTGATTTGAAATCTTGCATCTTCCGCCATTCCGAGTGTTGACGGAAGTCCTTCCGTCGTTTGGGCATTCTTAACGGAAGCTTTTATATCAAGTAAAATCGGAAGGATTGAATGATAATAAGGGCTTGTTGTAAGCTCTATTCGTCCGAGTTGAACATATTTTTTGAATGCCGGAATAATTTCTCTTATAATTTGTTTTTGGATACTGATGATTTCAATCCGTTCGGACTTTGTATATCCTTTTTGTTTTGCCCACAGTTCTTTGAGCCGCGGATACCTTTCATAATGAACCGGATCAATCCAAACTAAATTAAAAAGTGCCATCAAGTCGGAAATTTCATCTTCGGAAAAGTCTTCCAATACAGCAACATCACGTGAAAACCTTTTTTTATAGAGATTTAAATAGGTTTCACTTTTGTATATCATTGTTTCAAACTTTGAACTGAAAAAATTATTTAAAATGAATGCTTTTTCTTCATCCGTAAGTTTATCCGTATCAGAAACCGAAAGCTCCGAATGAATATCGTGATAGCCGTCTTCGGCGTAATCAATTATTGAATCCAAAAGTGCCGGAACTATATTAATATTAAGTTTGAGTTTGGGAAATTTTTCCAAAACCAGAACCATATCAAGATAGTCTTTCACCGCATGCAGTCTTACCCAAGGCATTAAATATGTGCCTTCAAGCTCATAAACAGGTTGATGCATGTGCCAATATATGGCAAGAGAAAGTTTCTGCTTTTTCATATAACAAGAGTATACTAGAAATTTCGCCTGTTATCAATACAAGTTTTTGCGAATTCGTGTACTATTATAAAACTTAATACATTGTTAATTTTTGGTTAAGAAATCGGGTTTATTTCAATAACGGAGTAATAATATAAGTGTTGAAAGTAACAGATATGAAATATGAAAGGAGAACATTATGAAATTCTTAATTAAAAAATCACCTGACAGTTTTATAAAATCTGTTAATGATGAGATTAGTTCAATTTTAAACAGAAACTTTGACAGCTTTTTCCCCGAATATATTTATAACGAGGATGTAGACAAATATGCAATGCCTGTGGAGCTGCATGAAAAAGAAAAAGAATACAGTGTAAGGGCTGAATTACCGGGAGTTAAGAAAGAAGATTTAGATATCGATATTGATAAAAATCATATTACTATTAATGCTAAAAAAGAGGAAGAACACAAGGAAGATACTAAGGGCTACAGAAAATCCGAATTTCGTTACGGTGAATTTTCAAGAACGGTATATTTCCCGCAAGAAATTGATGTCGAAAAAACAACCGCAAAACTTGAACACGGTATTCTTGATATAACCGCTCCAAAATTGGCGGCAGAAAAAGGTGATATTAAGAAATTAACAGTTAACTAATGCAACTCTAATGCAGTATAAAACCACGGCGTCAGGGAGGTTTAAACCTCCCTGACGCTCTTTTGTTGCGTTTTATGATATAATTAAATCATATGAAACGATTGTTTAAAAAAGTTTTTTCTAAAGTAACTTTCATTATAATGTTATGTGTTTTAGCTCTTTTAGCATTTTTCTATTGGGGCTGGATTGAAAAACAGGTAATGAAAGTTAAGGGAATGTATTATATATACAAAGGCGATCAGGCATATTCTCAGGATAATATGGCTAAAACTCTCGAATTTTATAACAGAGGGCTGGAACTTTATCCGGAACATTATGAGGCTTGGTTTAATTTGGGAAACATTTATGCGGTTTATGAAGATTACTATTCTGCCGTTGATGCTTATGAGCATGCAATACGTCATAATCCTAAATTTGTAATGGCACGTATGAATCTTGGTATTGTGTATTCCGAAGATTTAGGTTTTTTTGATGAGGCAATAGAACAGTTTGATACCATTACTAAAATAGGTATATTTAAACTTTGGATTCCTTTTGTTTACAGTAATATAAAAAGCGTTAACGGAAACAGGGGAATTGCATATTATAATAAAGGAGTTGCGTTTAAGCAGAAAGCGCTTTATCTGCCTTTAGAAAAAAAATATCTTGCATATAAATATCTGGGTGATGCTGTGGATGCTTATTCAAAAGCATTAAAAATCCTTAAAAAGAATTATGATGTTTATTATAACAGAGCTGTTGCGTATCATCTTCGCGGTGAATACAGAGAGGCCGGTTTGGATTACTGCAAGGCAATTGAATTGGAGCCGATGAGATTTGAAGCTCATTACAATCTTGCGGTTCTTTTAAGACATTTAAACAGATACAGTGATTCTATAAATGAACTTCAGAAAGCTGCAATGCTTATATTAGAGACCCCTGACGAAACCGGTTTACAAACTGCATATATATTTAACTTGCTTAATGAAGTAACCAGAAGATTTATTACCAGTGATGAGTATTATACCCAAAAACTCGATGAAGAACCCAAAGCGTATTCGGGTTATACTTATGTAAACGGCAAAATTGTTCCGGATGAAGAGTTTGATAAAGCAATTATTAAAAACTTTAAAACATGCGCCGGATTTGAATATTTTAATGAGGTAGAAGAATATTAATGCAGAATAAAGAGTTACATTTTTTATCAAACATTGCGGATTTGCTTATAAAAGATATTGATACAAAAGAACTTGCGGATAGTCTTAAAATACTTTTGAATTTATATTCCGGGCTTGAAAGCTTGAGTTTATATGTTTTTGACAGCGTTTCAAATACAATGCGCAATTGTGCGGAAGATTGGAGCGTTGTTGATGAAGAGTCTTCGGTTTATGAGGCATATAATAACATACAGGGTCATGACTTTGTGATTAATTCAAAGGCGTATAAACTTCCCCCCGTAATAGCTGAAATCAATCTGAAAATAAAATCTTTATATATGCCGATAATAAGGGAAGGTCAGGTGTTTGGTCTTATTGATTTGGAATTTGGCGACAATACTTCCGTGGATATGGAATTTTTATTTTTGATGAAAATTATCGCATCTCAGGTTTCTTTAAAGCTTCAGAATATTGTACTAAACGAACAATCAAAAATAAATGTTGAATTTCATGATTCAATGAAAAACATTGCAAAAATTATAGAAACGCAGTACGAACTTAATTATATTGTTCCGCTTATAGGGGAAATGTTGGACAGATTTATTTCCGACCATTTAATATACGTTTTTCTAAAGCAGGATAACGAATTTAAACTGATTTGGCCTAAAGCCTGCAATGATTCAAGGATTTATGAAGTATTAAAACAGCTTACTCCCCAAACGTCTTATGTGCTTACAAACGATGATAAAATAGGCGCTTTTCCTCTTACATCCGATGATGAAATTACGGGTTGTATTGTCGCAAGAAGCACACTCGACAAACTTTCAAAACGTGATATCAGTTATCTTGAACAGCTTACAAGACAGTCCGCAATTACGATTAACAGAGCGAATGCGTATTCAAAAGTTTTGCAATATGCGACCTTGGATGCTCTTACAAATCTTAATAACCGCAGACAGTTTGAGATACGGCTTAAGCAGGAGATTGCAACGGCTAAACGCCAAAAAAACCCGCTTTGTGCAATGATGATAGATATAGATTTCTTTAAAAAAGTTAATGATACATACGGGCATGCAAGCGGTGATATTGTACTAAAAACTGTCGCCTCTGTTATAAAAGAGCATTTAAGAGAATCCGATATCCCTTCAAGGTACGGGGGAGAAGAATTTGCGGTACTTTTACCGTATACGCGGACGGAAGAAGCGAAAGTTGTAGGTGAACGTTTAAGAAAAGCCGTTGAGGAGACAGTAATTCCGGTTGAAGGGAAAAATATAAATGTGACCATAAGTATGGGACTTGCGGAATTTCAGCCGGAAGAAAGCGGTGAACATTTGTTTGAACGGGCTGATAAAGCTTTATATGAAGCAAAAGAAGGCGGAAGGAACAAAGTATGTGTAAATACAAGTGTGTAACATTAGATGATACAAAGGCTTTAGCGTATAAATTTGCAAAACTTATCAAGGATGGCGGATGTTTTATTAATCTCTTCGGCGAAATCGGTGCTGGGAAAACCGCTTTTGTTAAATTTGTAGCCGAAGCTCTCGGAATTAAAGAAAAGGTTACAAGCCCGAGTTTTGTAATTCTTAATGAATATCACAGTGCGGAAATTCCGGTTTATCATTTTGATTTATACCGGCTTGAACATGCCGGTATAAAAACTATCTCCGATGAATTAAGAGAATATTCGTACGGTAAAAAAATTACTTTTGTAGAATGGGCGGAATTTTCGGAAGGCGAACTTCCGTTTGAACGAATTGAAATAAATGTCACCTATGATGATGACGACAGCAGGGTTTATGAATTTAAATCCATCGGAAGAGACGATATAATTGAGGGGTTGAAAAATTGAATATACTGGCTTTTGATACTTGTCTTGATAAAACTTATATAACATACGCGGTTTCCGAAAACAGTAAGGAGCCGGAAATCGTAAGAAGCGAAACGATTCTTTCGGACGGGCAAAATTACCATTCCGCGTATTTGATTTCAACAATAGTAAAAGTTCTGAAAGATGCCGGAATAACCCCGAAAGATATCAATCTTATTGCAACGGATATAGGACCGGGAAGTTTTACGGGAATACGCGCTTGTACAACAGTTGCAAGGGTTTTTGCCCAGCAGTTTGATATAAAAGCCGCAGGTGTTTCTTCTCTTGAAATCCTGTCTCAAATTGCCGGCGGTAATAATTTGGTTGCTTTAGATGCAAGAAAGAATAAAGCCTATTTGTATGACGGAGAAATTCTAGGCGCGGTTGAACTTGAAAAAGTTGATGAAATAATAAGCGGCTTAAGAGGAACCGAAAAAAAAGTTGTAACCGACGACAGCTTATATGACCGTTTCAGCAAATATACGGATAATATAATATCTTACCAGCGGGGCGATTATCCGATGGGTGAAATTTTGGCAAGACTTGCAATGAAAAAAGACGAAATAAACTGGAGAAAGCTAAAGCCTCTGTATATTCAGCCTCCTCCGGTTTTTGGAAGATGATTTATTCTGAATATTTTTATTTTTCTCCAAACTTGTAAGCTTCAAATTTAAACTTTTTGCTTTAAAATATATCGGGCAGAATTGTTTTGTCGGGGAAATTCTCTTCAATGTATTTTTTTACTTGCGGATACACTTTTTCATGATGATTTTTTATAGTACATATTACGGCATCGGCTTTCAATTCTGTAATTTTTTCCGGAGGATAGATTGTATATCCGCAAAGTTTTTGGAAATGTTTTTCTTGGCTTTGGTCAATTATTCCGACGATATTTTTATTTTTTATTTTATACCTTGCAAGAAATTTTTCTAAATAAAAACTTGCTCCCCATAAGATAATATTTTTATGACTGTATATGTTTTTTAAGAGTTTAAGTTGTGAACTTTTATAATATATAAAATCTTTTATTGCCTCGATTATACCGAATATAAATCTCGACGGGAATAATTTTAATCTGTTAATAAATTCCTTTTTTTCAAGTTCAGTGTCTAGTTTTTTCATCTCATTCAGATTATTTTTATATTCAGTGTCTGTATTTATTTCAACACCGTTGTTTTTAGCACATTTGCATATTTGGTATAATGCATTATTAATAATTTGTTCTTTCATTTTTTCAATCTTCGGGGCTTTAGGGTTCCAATTTATTGCATACTTGTCATTTGGAGAATATTTTGGAATAATTCCGTCCAACACATCAAGACGGGAATCTTTTAGTTTTGGATGAATAAAAATTACAGGAATTCCCATTGCAATACAAGGCATTGCCGAGTGAATACGGGAGGTTATCACCAGTTTTGCTTCGTTATAGTATTTTTCCAAAACTTTTTTTGCGTAGTTTTCGTAATCTGCAACTTCTTCTTCGCTTAGCGGATACTTTGAAAATTGATATATGTGAGTTATAGATTCATCAGCCTGTTGCCTGATTTTTTTAGGAATTATATCCATTACTTTCGGAGATAAATCAACCAAAAATATTTTTCCGTCTTTCGGTTCTTTTGTTCTTTTGGGAAAAGTAAGTGTGGCACAGGCTGAAAAATATGTTTCAAGACCCAGGCTGCTTAGAAAGTCTCGCGTGCTCCTGTCTCTGCATCCGATTGGTTCAAAGTTTTTAATTTTTGTGTGTAAATTTTTTTCAATAAAAATATTTCTGCAGTTCATATTATCATTTAGGTGAAAACCTATAAATACGGGTATAATGTCTTTTGACCAGGTTGCCAAAAACGAATCGTGAAGGTTGCCAAACCATCCTTGCATGGGAAGAATCGCCTTTTCGCCATAATAGTTGATTAATTCATCACGATTGATTTGGATTAAATCGGTTATACCCAATTTTTTATATAAATTCTCTATTGCAATATTTTGTATACAATCACCGATATTTCCTTCCAGATTCCAGCTTGCAGGATTGTATTTATACATTTGTCTCATTCTTGCAAATTTCATTCTTTATTATTCCTTTTGGCAGTTTTGTTGTATTTTTGTTTATACAAAATATATTTGGTAAAATTTTTATATTCGGATACTCCCTTTTTATAATACCTTGTACTTGCGGATAAATATCTTCATTACGATTTCTAATTGCAAAAATTACCGCATCAGGTTTTAATACATTCAATTCTTGTGGAGAATATATTTGAAAGTCACCGATTTTTTTACCGTGTTTAGACGGGTCAGCATCTATTATACCCAAAATTTTATGGCGTTTAATTTTTTTTGTTTCTATTAAATCTTTCAGGAATATACTCGCTCCCCAAAAGACAAGTTTTTTGAATTTATTTTCGGATATTTGTTTTAAAAATCTTGTACATGAACTTTCTTTAATTTTGATTTTAGCCGGAGCTTTTTTGGCATAATTCAGCCAATAGTTTCCAAGCCATACTTTTTTGTCAATCCAGGGTTTTAAATCTGAAGCATAATGAACAATAACAGGGTTTTTAATCGCTTTTCTTAAATTTGCTTCTCCGTATATCTCATATATCTTATTGCATAATTCGGGATTATCTAAAAAACGGCGTTTATAAGAAGTCATGATGTTATATTTAAAATCCAAATGTTTTATTTTACCATAGCAAACAAGATTTATAATATCTTGATCCATAAACTTATACGTATTTTTTGTTAATGCCAAAAATTTTTCAGTTACATTATCTTGTCTTATTTGTTTTAAATTCCAGAGTATGACACCTGCGTTAACATAATATGCCATATCTTTCAAACCTATATTATCATAATAATCCTTTAGTTTTTCGTATTCTATTATATAGCTTGCCGCAGGGACACCTCCTATATAATTGTTCCCTAAATCGGTATTGAATAATTGAGTCAAATCTTTTAATACAATTGTGTCAATATCGAGATAAAGTGCTTTATCATACCCGGGTAGTAATTCCGCTATTTTCAGTCTGTAAAAAGTCGGAGATGTAATATGTTCAATTTGCATCGGCAGGTGAGAAAATGTATTTTTCATGCTTATAAAAGTAAGTTTTACGTTATTATATTTGTTTATCAGTTTTTTAAATTTTTGGTCTACAAATTTGGAAAATCTGGATGGAATAAGACAATAAAAATCATAAAAACTGTCTTTCTTTTTATTGGTGATGGCAGATAAAATTGTTATATACATTTGCATATCACAATTTTTGTCTGATGCTAAAACTATAGGAATTTTATTCATTGTTGCTCCTCAAAAATATTCGGTAAAAGTTCTGTGTTCAGATACTTTTCTCTAAACTCTGCCTTTAATGATTCGTAAATAGATTCGTTGTTGGATGAAACTGTCAAAATTACTCCGTCCGGCTTTAATTTATTTATAGCTTCAGGGGGGTAAATAGTATAATTACAGAATTGTTCACCAGCAAAAGCTTTATTTCGATCAATTATTCCTAAAATATTAGGATTTTTTTCCGTCTCTTTTTCTAACACCTGTTTAATAAATAAACTAGCTCCCCAAAGCATAACTTTTTTATTCCCGATTCGTTTGTTCAGGAATTCCGGTGTTATATAATCTTTTCTTAAAACAGCCTTAAATAAAATCCAATCTTCAGGCATTAAGGCTTTAAGTTCTTTTACAAAATCTTGATATTGTTCATCATCACATCTGCATATTTCCCAGCTAATGTGCATTTTTACTGCTTTTATATAACTCTTTTTTAACTCTTCATAAATTCCCCTCTCTTGTAAAAACTTACGAATTTGTAAAGCTGCATAAATAATATTTTTAGCGTTTTTTGCTCTGAATTGAGAGATACTCCCACTTCTTCCGCAGTTATAATTAACCAGCCTTTTATTAAATACAACAATCCTTTTTGCACAAATCTTAGAAATATGTCCAAATGCTACATCATTACAGCTGGTGAGATTCTGAAATTCTAAATTATTAGAAGTAATAAGTTCTTTTAAGTACAGTTTATTCCATACTGCTACATTAAAAAGACAAAAAATATCTTCTTTAAAATCTTTCCAGCAGAAAGGTGCTTCCATTGGTGTCAGGTCAAGATTAATAGGGGAGTTTGGGTTTTTACTTTCTATCACATTTCCTGCATCATCGACTTTTTTTATGGAGCAAGCTGTTATATCCGCATCAAATTTTTCCGCATGATTGTACATTTCTTCCAACATATTCGGTTCAAAATAATCATCCGCGTCAAGAAATTGGATATACTTGCCTTTTGCAAACTTTATTCCGTTATTTCTTGCAGCTCCCGCGCCGGAATGTCTTTGCCGTATAATAACAAACCTGCCGTCTTTTTTCTTGTATTCTTCCAAAATATCTAAAGATTTGTCTGTCGACCCATCATCCACACATATTATTTCAAAATCCTGAAAAGTCTGATTAAATATACTATCTAAACACTTTTTCAAGTATTTTTCTACATTATGAATAGGTATAATTATACTGATTTTTATATGCAATATTTAATTCCTTCTTAGAAGATGTTTTAAAAAAAATTTACAATGGAATACGATGTTTATAACTTTATTTTATCTTCAAAATAGTGTACCGGCAATCTATCCCAATTAACATTTCTTTTAATAATTTTTGCAGGAGAGCCGGCCAGAATAACATTTTGTTCTTCAAAAGTTTTCGTAACGATACTGTGTGTTCCTACAATCGTATTATCCGGAATTTTACTCCGTTTTAAGACTGTAACACCGCTTCCCAGCCAGACATGATTTCCTATAGTTATACAGTTTGAATTATTTAAGACTTTTTGATTATTTTTATCATATATTGTATGCTCATCGGAGGTTCTTAGAACAATATTTGATGAAAACATACAGTCATTACCAATTGTAATTTTTTGATTTCTCCCGGCTAATTTAAACATACCGCTTGCAATCCAAAAACTATCGCCGATAGTTAAGCTGGAATAATCGTTTTTAAAAACAACATGCAAATTATTTATACTGCTGTTAAATCCGATTGAAAGTTCACAGCAATTTTTGCATTCTATTTTAAAATTTTTAAACTGCGGAAGTGTATCACTAAAGATTTTTATAGTATTGCATCCGCCTTGCCAAATTACGTCCATTCCAGGAATGTATGAAACTTCATGTTGCTTGCCGTCAGTTGTAATAACATATATATGATTGCTTGCAAAAACTTCTATATTATCGGAAGCAAATACATTCGGCGCTAGAGTAATTTGAGAATTTGGCTGTTTCAATATTTCTATTAAGTCAGAAATAACATTATGTGTAATTTCTGATGAATGAATAATTGAATTAATTATAACCGCATTATTAATTTCAGAAATAATTTGCGGAGAAAAAACCGGATATCCGGCCCACTTTTTTCCGGCTTTCTTGGTATCTTTATCTATAATTCCCGCAATATCAAACAATTTTATTTCATATTCTTCACAAAACTCTTTTAAAAAATTACTTGCACCATAGAAATATATTTTTTTGTCCGAATAGTTTTTCAGGAATTCATAAAATATTTTTTTCTTATAATTTTTCATAAAACTTTGATTCCTCATTAAAAATATTTAATAAAAGTTTTATTTGCGAATAATTTTATTTAATCTTCTCTTCAATTATTTCGTACATCATTTCATAGCCGGAAAGTATTGTCAAGAGAAATCTTTTCGGCTTAAACTTTTTTATTCCTGCCTGCTATATTAAATTTTATAATGTCCGCTCATTTTTCTTTGTAAGGCTTTAGTTTTTGGGGAGAGGGGGAGGATGAAAGACTGATTTTATTCACTAAAAATATTTGGAAGTAACACTATTTCGGGATATTTTTCTTTAAGTTCTTTATTTAAAGAATAATATATAGTTTCATTGTTTGAAAATACGGTTAAAACTATTCCGTCCGGTTTTAAATAAGATAAAGCTTCCGGCGAATAGATTGTATAATTACAAATCTTTTTTCCCTCCAGAGCTGTATTTTTATCAATAATTCCTATAATATTCGGATTTTGCGTCTTTTCTTGTTCCAGAACTTGTTTAATAAAAAGGCTTGCCCCCCACAACATTACTTTTTTTTCTCCTATGAAATTTTTAAGATATTCCGGCGTAATGTAATCTTTTTTTAAAGCAGGTTTAAATATTTGCCAATAATCAGGCAGCAGCATTTTTAACTCTTGCAAAAATTTTTGATATTGTTCTTTATTGCATTGTGAGATGCCGGCTCTGATATGGTTTATAAAAGCTTTAATCAAACCTTCTTCAAAATCTGCGTATATATTTCTTTTTTCTAAAAAAGTTTTTATATACAAGAATGCTTTTATGATATTTATGGTATTGTCTGCTCTGTATTTTGCAATACTCCCCTCCCGATTATATCTGTAATTAACCAGTTCTTTATTGAAAACAACAATTCTATCAGCGCAAATACTTGCAATATGACTGAATGCTAAATCATTACTTGAGGAAAGATTTTGAAATTCTAAATTGTTATCAACAATTAAATTTTTGCGATAAAGTTTATTCCAAGGAACAACGCAAAAAAGACCGAATATATCTTCAGGGTAATTTTTCCGGTTAAAAACTCTTTCTAATGGCACTTTATCAAGATTTAGCGGCCATAACGGATTGTTTGTCTCAATTGTAATCCCATCGGAGTTTATTTTTCTTGCAGAACAAACTGTTATATCTGCATTAAATTTTTCTGCATGCCGGTACATTTCTTCCAGAAAAGTTGGTTCGAAGCAGTCGTCTGCGTCTAAAAATTGCAAATATTTACTTTTTGCGTATTTTATTCCAAGGTTTCTTGCTGCACCGGCACCGAAATGTTTTTGTCTTATTATAACAAATCTATTATCTTTTCTTTTGTATTCTTGTAAGATATCTAAAGATCTGTCGGACGAGCCGTCATCAATACAAATAATTTCGTAGTCTTGAAAAGTCTGATGCAATATGCTGTCCAAGCACTCTTTCAAAAATTTTTCAACATTATAAACAGGAATTATAATACTAATTTTAGTATCCATTTTTAATAAAGCCCCTTATATATTAAAAAGATTCTAACACGTTATACGCTTTAGAACAATATATTCGGCTTCAAACGGGCATTTGTCCTTTGGTGCTTTTTCCGCCTCGTACAAACAGCCCTCTGCGCAATGGATCAGAATATTTTTTATCTCAAGTGCCCACTAAGAAAAACAGGGAATTTTATAAATCAATGATTAAAGTCAGAATTATTAAATTTTTATTAACATTTCATGAAATATATTAAAATAAGTTATAGAAATTGACAAATACTTAGGGCTGTCGGTTGGGCATACCTGCCCAACAACAAATTGTACATTAATTGGATTTTGGAATTTCTGTGATTTGATTAAATTATAGGTTGATTTAAAGATATTTTTTGTAAATTAAAGACCTAATAAAGTCAAATTTCGTCCAGTTTAGTTTTCATTATCAAGCAGCTCCCGACCGACTATGATTTAGTTGTGTTGGGCAAGTATGCCTAAACCGACTTTTTATTATAAGGACAACACACTGGACATTAAAGTACATCTTGGCCGCTCGAACCCTCCGGATTCTTAGCTCTTGCTGCGCTAAACGGGTAGTTTACCAATGAGGGTGACAATAAGTCTAAATTAAAATATATAGTGTATTCTATGTCACCCGACCAAATGTTCTTTTCTTTTTGATTACTTTTTCTTTTTAGTAAAGAAAAAGTCATAAACTGGAGCGAACAGTCTGGTGAGCAAGAGGCTCAGGTTGTTTTAAAGTAACGATAATTCTCTGGTTTCAACTTCCAATTAGTATAAATCCCTGTTTTTTGAAAATAACAGGGATTTATGCATAGATGAGTATCGTAGAACCTTTTCTATGTAAGCATTCTAGTATCAATTCCCTGCTAAGAAAAAACAGGGAATTTTTTAATACTGAAACCCTCATCTATGAAAATATTCCCGTATGGGAATATTTCACCATTTTTATTTTATTTTTCATCTATTATTCCCGTTCGGGAATAATTACTTGACAATCACAAGAAAAAGTATATAA
>CALUSF010000041.1 GCA_944323325.1 Candidatus Gastranaerophilales bacterium | reverse complement strand
AAGGTTGCAATAAAACACCACAAGGACAAAAATTATTACAAGGACTTAATAAGAGTAGGTGTGCCGTCTTCGCTTGCAGTTATGATTGAATTTATCGGATTTAATATAATAACAATTATAATGGGGCGTGTTTCCGGTGTTTATGCAGCGGCTCAAAATATAGTCTGCACACTTACGAGCGTATCATTTATGGTTCCGCTTGCAATTTCCAACGCCACGGCGGTAAAAGTCGGGTTTGCAAACGGTGCGGGTTATTATAAATCGCTTAAAAGGTATGCTTGTACCGGGATTTTCATGTCGGTTGTTTTTATGACAGCTTCCGCCATAACAATAGGAATTATTCCGGGCTTCCTTGTAAGTCTGTTTACGGTTGATGCCGAACTTATAAAAGTATGTATTCCGATTGTGTATGTACTCTGTTTCTTTCAGGTATTCGACGGTTTGCAAGTCTCTCTTGCCGGTATATTTAAAGGTATTAAACAAACCGGTGTTGTTATGCTCTCAAATCTTATAGCGTATTGGTTTGTTTCAATTCCTTTAGGATGTATTCTTGCGTTTAAATTTAATCTCAATTTACTCGGATTCTGGATAAGTTTGGGAGTTTCCGCGATTATTTTATGTACGATTATGTCCGCAACTCTGATAAGAAAGTTCTTAACGGTGTATAAGGAAAGCTGCCATACTTCGTACTAAGATATACTAAGTATATCACTAAGTGATATATTGTCCACGGAAAAATTCTGTTTATATTTCTAAATAATTTATAAACGCACTTTTAATATAGCTAAATATAAAACCCCTAAAATAGCGGGTTTTAGTGGTATTTTGTAAAGATTTGTAAATATTTTTCAAAAAATCCTAAAGTTTTTAGAAAATGTGCCGATATATATTATATATCATATAAGAGGTGTGTTTATGTCAAACTTCACAGTCAACGGAGTATACTCGTACACAAGTGCAAACATCTACTCATATTTGGGCAGAGTACCGGTCAATTCGCGTGCACTTGAGCGTGCTTTTGACGATTTTGACGTTACCCCTACCGGATCTCTTGATGACTTGAAAAAGCTGAATGCTGCGATGTATGAAGAGTATTCAAAGCAGGTTCAGGAGCAAATTGACAATCAAAATAACCAGCAGGAGGTTCCGTGGGCACGTTTGTGTGCGCAAATCGGTATACAAGCTACAGGTGACTATGACAAAGACTACGCTGCCTTTAAAAATGCAATTGATTTGTTGAGCCAAAGCGCAATTGACGGTCAGGCAATGACTTATTTTGCAGGGCTTAAAACTGAAGCACAGAGCGCATTCGGTTTGTCTAACAAACCGTCCGGGCAGGAAAGTCAAATGACATACTCCGATTTTCAGGCACAATTTATGAGATAATTATTAAACTCCTTGTGGTATAATTACCACAGGGAGTATTTTTATGAACATACTTGTGACCGGTGCAAGCCGAGGAATAGGAAAAGCGATAGCCGAAACTCTTGAAGGAAATATATTTGTTTCCGCAAGGTCTGAAGAGCTGTTAAAACGGTATAAGAATTATTGTGTTTGTGATTTGGCGTACGAGGCTGATAAACTGGGCAAATACATCCGGGAAAATAATATTGATGTTTTGATTAATAATGCCGGTGAGTATGTTTATTCTCCGATAGAGAATATAACGCCCGAAGAGACTGAACATATTATAAAAGTAAATTTGGAAGCGCCTCTTTATTTGATATCTCAGGCTGTTCCGTATATGAAATCCCAAAAGCGGGGCAGGATTATTAATATCGGCTCAATAAGCGGTGTGATGGGTGAATCTAACGCAAGTTTGTATTCCGCAACAAAGGCCGGTTTAATCGGGGCATCAAAAGCTCTTGCACTTGAACTTGCCGGGTATGGAATTACGGTGAATACAATTAATCCGGGCTGGGTTGATACTGATATGGGAAATTCGTCTGCGGAAGAGGGGGATTTTTCGAAGCGGGAAATTACGGAATGTATTCCTCAAAAAAGATTTGTATCACCTTATGAAGTTGCGGGAATGGTTAAATATTTGATTTCAGATGAGGCAAAAGGTGTTACCGGACAGAGTATAAATCTGTGTGCGGGATTGAGTGTAGGGTATTAAATATGAAAACTAAAGAAGAATTACTAAAGTTATACAATATGAATCTGGATGATCTTTTAAAGGAATCTGAAAAATATCTGAAAGATGAGGTTGAATTTTGTTCGATAATTAACGCGCGTTCCGGAAAGTGTTCGCAAAATTGCAAATATTGTGCGCAAAGTTCGCACTACAACACCGATATTGAAACTTATCAGCTTATGGATGTTGAAACGGTTGTTAAAGCGGGAAAAGACAGTGTAAATAACGGAGCCGACAGGGTTGCAATAGTTACATCCGGTAAAACGCCTGACGAAAGTGACTTTGATACGATGCTTGATATGATTAAGGCTTTAAATCGTGAGGGAATTAAAAGCTGTGCAAGTATCGGCATATTAAATGAAGAACAGGCAAAAAGGCTTGCACAAGCGGGACTTGTAAGGTTTCATCACAACATTAATACTTGCAGGTCGTATCATCCGGAGATTTGCACGACACATACTTATGACGACAGAATTAATACGGTAAAACTCGTTAAGAAATACGGTATGGAGCTTTGCTGCGGTGTTATTATAGGAATGGGCGAGAGCGTCGAACAGAGGATTGAAATGGCGCTTGAGCTTGCTCAAATCAATCCGGAAAGTATTCCGGTTAATATTTTGACTCCTATTGCGAATACGCCTTTTGAAAGTTATTCGGATAAAATTGATGAAGAGAACGTGTTAAGAACACTTGCCGTATTTAAAATTGCGGTTCCGAATTCTTCAATAAGACTAGCAGGCGGAAAAAAGGCAAGATTGTCACAATCAACGATAGAAAAAGCGTTTAAATATTGTGTTGACTCTGCAATCGTGGGAAATTACCTTACAACGACCGGATTTACTCCGGATGAGGATAAAAAGATTGTGCAAAAAACGGGAAGGCGGTTGAAATGTCTCTCACAAGCCTGTTTCTGATATTTGTTAAAATAGGTGCAATTCTGCTTGGCGGAGGGTATGTAATACTTCCTATTATGACAAGCGAATTTGTTGATAAAAGAAATCTTATTGATAATGATGAATTAATAAGCTATTTTGCGCTTGCCCAGTCGCTTCCGGGAATTATTGCCGCAAATATGTCAATGTTTATAGGATATAAACTCAAAGGTAAATGGGGTGCCGTAATTGCCATGCTCGGCATAACTTTTGTTCCGTTCTGGTGTATTGTTCTGCTGGCTTCGGTTTTGGGTGCTCTGACAGATAACGGAATTGTACAGGGAGCATTGTGGGGGGTAGGAGTGGCCGTTATAGCTCTTATTATTTTGACCGTTAGAGAGATGTGGCAGAAATCAACCCGAAATGCGTATTTTTATACAATATTTTTACTGACTCTTTTGAGTATGGTTATATTTAAATTATCTCCGGTGCAGGCTATTTTGCTCTTCACTGCGGGCGGTGTGTTGTATAAACGTGTCCGGAGGTGCAAAGAATGATTTATTTGTACTTGTTCTGGGAATTCTTTAAGATAGGAATGTTTTCATTCGGCGGCGGTTATGCAACATTACCGTTTTTGTATCATATATCGGAGGTTTACGGCTGGTACACGCTGGATGAACTTACTCAAATGACTGCTATTGCGTCTATTACGCCCGGGCCGGTCGGGATTAATGTCGCGACTTTTGCCGGCTTGAAGAGCGCGGGAATATTCGGCTCCGCTCTTGCCACAGCGGCCGAGATGCTGCCGTCATTATTTTTGGTAATTATAGTATCAAAACTTTTAAAAAAATTCAGCGATAATTTTTATGTAAAAACCGCAATTGAAACTTTAAAACCGGTAAGCTGCGCCCTTTTAACATCTGTTGCGCTGGGCCTTTTAAAACCCGAAATCAGAGATGTTAAAGCAATGATTCTTCTTGCGCTACTGCTGCTTATGAGTTGGAAATCAAAACGCGATCCGCTGTTTTATATTTTAATTGCGGCCGTTGTCGGGATTGTTATAAGTTTTGTCCATTAAAAAGAGAGCCGGCTGTTTGTGATAAATTTAGGAGTTTAAAAATCTTATTTGATAAATATATCAATTTTTCATATAATTAAGGTATGAAAAGGTTTTTAGTAATTCTGGCATTATTATCGGGAACGGTTTGCTTTGCGGCGGACAGCCTATCCAAGCAGGCAACAGCGTTTTACAGCGATAATAATTATCAAAAAACAATGGATTTAATTTTGCAGATTCCGGAGGAAGAACGCTCCGCGCAAGATTGGCTTTTGCTCGGCAATGTCCTTGAAGACAAAGGCGAAAAAGATAATGCCGTTTTTATGTATCAAAAGGCAATTGCAACGGATTCCAAATATTATAAAGCGTATTATAATCTTGCAAATAATTATTTGGAGAACAGCCAATACAATATGGCACTGCAAAATTATAAAAAGGCTTCCAGATTAAACGATGAGAATCCGTATATTTATTATAATATGGCTTGTGCTTATATGAAGCTCGGAGAATTAAAAAAAGCTAAGACAAATTTAAATAAGGCGATTATGCTCAAATCGGATGTACCGGATTTTCATTACAATCTGGCATACGTGTACAAACAATTAAACAAACCAAAACTTGCGCAGACATATTTGGAAAATTTTAATAAGCTCACTCAATCACTGTAAAATAAAGGGTTTGTAACTGGGTAAGGCGGGTAAAGCCGCTTCAAATAAAGGGCTTTTAAATTATTTTGTGTATTGTGTGCCCGCCGATTAAATTTTGATTTTAGTTGTTGGTAAGTACGTCATGCAAAGTTAAAAGCAAATATTCCCTATTGAGCGAAACTTTGCCTACCCACTTTGCTCTAGCATAATAATACCTAATTAGACCTAATATGATCTAATAGTATATTATTTGTACCTGATTGTTAACTCGGTAAGCTTTGTATAAGATAATGTTTCGGTAATCAGAGATTCTCGAAACCTAGACAAAATTTTGTTAAAATTTGTAACAATTTAGTAAATATTCTATTTTATATATGGCATATTTAAAATATACTGTAAATAATCATCAAGGAGTATATGATATAAGAGTGTTTTCGGTTCAAGAAAGTTATGTTCCTAATAATAGAAAAAATGGAAACAGGGCATCAGTCGCTTTAAAAGAAAAAAAACAATTCCTGTCTTTTATGGGGAAAACAAAACAAATTACTCATGAACTAAAAATGAGATATGGCATGAATTGTGATTTTGCAGGGAACCCTTTTTTGGCTGAATGTGTACAGAAGATTTCTAATGTTTTTGATAATTTATTTGGTCGTTCTTCTTTACCCAGAAGTGTGACATGTGAGCCGTTATTCTATGGTATTTTAGGTACATTTTACCATCAAAACAAAAGTATTAGTTTTAATTCAAATTCCTCTTGTTTTGATAATATGGAAAAGTTAAAGGAAGAATCAGAGTCGGCTTATCATTTTTTATTACCAAATGAATTTTCTTCTTTACACCCGGCGTGTACTTTTGTTCATGAATTTTCACATAGTGCACATTACGATAATCTTGCCAAACATTGGGGCGATGCTTGTTCGATTATGGAAGAATTACGGCATACCCAAGTTCCTACCGTAATAGGCAGGCTAATAACACGTTTTAAACTAGGAAATTACGCTCTTGACCAAGATGGCGGTATGAATGAATTTATGGCAGAAAGAATGACGCAAGATATCTGTAAAGGGCTAACGTATAACAGTTGGTTATACGTTAATAATCGTGATAATGTAAAGTATTCGGATATTTTTGAAAGGAAATGGGATTGCAGATATTCATCACCTCAATCTTATTTAGATTATTATACACAGCAAGTATGGAACGGCGATATAAGAGAAGCTGAAAATGCGGCTGGCAAAATTGAACGATATTTAGCAGAATTAGACGCTGAGCGTGTTCCAAAAGCTGTTTCAACTCCTGTTAGCCAAATTCATGCTGCAGGGATACCTATACTTGATAAAATAGCAAATGGTGTTAGCAGTTTCTTTGAGAATTTAACGGAGAAACTTGATAACAGAAACAGATTAACAATGAAATAACAGGAGGTGCTGTGCTTCGTATAGAAAAGACAAATAACGTAGTATTTATGAACAATTTTCAAAACAAGCATAAATCCGGTTCAGAGGTAAAGGAGAGTGATAATAAAAAAATACTTTTATCTTTAGCCGGACTTGCCTCTATCGGCGCTGTTTTAGTCGGCATTGCAAAATACGGCAAAATAAGTTTTGAAGATGCTTTGGCAAAAAATGGAGTGCAAATTAAAGACGGACTTGCTACCTTAATTAAATCAGGTGAAAAATATACAGGTAAGATTGAACGATATGTGAATGCTAAAAAAGAAACAGTTCAATATGTAGACGGGGTTATTACTGAAAAGATTTATCATAACGCATTAGGCAGAGAGTTAGAAGGCAGTTTCTATAAAGATGGAATTTTAAGAATCTCTGTCGGTAACGGAAGAGTTTATTCAATGTCGGAACTTGATAAAAATAGCAAGGTTATACGCCATTATGACTGTAAATACGACGGTAAGAATAAATTTGAAAATGCAAGAAATATGATAAAAAATTTAAAAGATTAGCGGATTGTAATTTTAACTTTACGGCAAGTTGACAGCTTTGCTGAATGAGAACCTACAGACTGTGATTTATATTATTATTTAGGTCTGATAGAAGGTGCGGTATTTATGATGATTTCAATGGAGTAGGGTTTTTTCTAATATATTTTTTAACTCCTTTTCATGTAGTATTTTTTAAAATTCCATAGTTAACTTCTTAATTTTAGGAAATATATCATTTGCTTTCAATTAAACGTCTGGGCAAATTTCTTAAAATTCAACTTTATAAAACCTATAATGACTAAGTAAGGAGTGGGGCCGTGGCAGACATAAAGAAACAACTGGGACAAAGAATTAAATATCTAAGAAAGCGTAAGGGCTTAAGTCAAGAGAAGTTGGCTGAAATAATAGGTTTATCAGCCAGAAGCTTAGGTAATGTTGAAACCGGCAGATACTTTATGGCTTTGACTAACATTGAAAAACTAATTGAAGCTTTAGAAATAGAACCATACGAATTATTTATTTTTGATACGGAACCTCCTCAAGATATTGTATTTAATGATATTGTAGAAAAATTAGAAAGATTTAGAAATAACAACAAAAGATTATATGCGATTTCTGCGTTTTTAGATTGTTTAAATCCATAAAATCTTTATTACTTATTCACTCAGTCACTCAGTCACCGAATTGAAACCTAATTTGCGGCAAGCTGCCGGAGTTATTCTATAACAGTGAATTTGTGATCTCTTGAAAAGTATTTTTCCCGAAGTTCGTTAATTCTGCCGCGGGCAAAGATTGCATCTTCAGAGAATTGTTTAAGTTCAAGGAATTTTTTGTAATATCTTATTGCGTCTTTGTATTTTGCCATTTTATCAAAGCTCATGGCAATACCGAGATACGCTTTGTAATAGTCGGGGTTTCGTTTTATCAGCTGGAAGAAGGTTCTTGAAGCTTCCATAAAATCTTCCATGCCCATAAGCATGGCAGCTTTGTTGTAATACGCTTTCAAGAATTCCGGGTTTGTTTCAATAAGTTTGTTATAAATCATCAAAGACAAATCCGGCTCATCAACAAGTTCGTGTGCGATTGCCAATTGGATTTGTGCTTCAAGATTTTCTCTGTTTATCAAAATTGCTTTAATTAAATACTCTATAGCCTTAGCGGGTTCTCCGTTGGAAAGATAGCAAACGCCGATTTCAAAAAAGTATTCGTCATTGCTGTCGTCTAGCTCTACAAGCCTTAAAAGAGTATTAACAGCCTTATTATAATCTTTTAAGTATTTATAAGACATGGCAAGACCGAAATATGCTTTTGTCTCATTTCTGTCCATCATAATGGCTTGAAGATAAGTTTGCACGGATTCTTTGTACATTTTGGCAAAACGAAGCGCATCGGCTTTTACGCACAAGCTGTAAGCCCTTGACGGTTTTGTAACCGTAATTTTTTCAACGGCTTTTGCCAAATTTTTATTTACAGTATTTAACCCTGCATCAATTTGCATATTCCTCTCCCAACTTTATATTACACAATCGGGCTAAGTATTTTAACGGTCAAAAGATTTAAAAATATTGACCGAAAGATTAATAATTAAATAATTGGAATACATTTTTTTTGCTTCAATTAGCAAATTTTATTTTTTTCGTGTATTATCTATATTATACAAAGGAAAAACAACTGTGACAAAAGATTTACATTTGAAAATAAAAACCGAAACAAAAGATTCCGTAAAAGTCAAAGCTCCTATTGTAGAGGCTTTGAGAAGGGCGTATGAGAATCCGACATATCAGTTTCACATTCCCGGACATACAAAAGGTAAGGGAGTTTTCAAGGATTTCAGAAAACTTATCGGCGAAAAAGCTTTAAATATAGATACAACGGATGAATTTGATAATCTCGGGACTCTTCATCCTGCGACCGGCCCTATAAAAGAGGCGCAGGAACTTGCGGCGGAAGCTTTCGGTGCAAAGAAAACATTTTTCCTTTTAAACGGTTCAACAGCCGGAAATCTTGCCCTTGCAATGGCTTTGACAAAAAAGGGACAAAAAATAATTGTTAACAGAAATTGCCACCGTTCGATTCTTACGGGGCTCATGATATCAGGCGCGGAACCCGTTTGGATTTGTCCGAACAGGATTGAAGATTGGTCTGTCTGGGGAAATATTGATGCCGCTAAAATTGAAGAACTTTTAGAAAAAAATAAAGATGTATCAATGGTTTGGATTACAAATCCGACTTATGAAGGGGTTGTATCAGATATTAAATCAATAAGTACGGTTTGTAAAAAATACGGTATACCTTTAATTGTGGATGAAGCTCACGGATGTTTATGGAATTTTAATAAACATCTTCCGGAAACTGCTTTGAAGCTGGGTGCGGATGCGGTTGTACATTCACTTCACAAAACCGGCGGAAGTATGAGTCAAAGCTCTATGCTCCATATTGCAAAAGATTCGTTAATTGATGAAATTGCAGTAGAAAAAGCATTAAAGCTTTTGCATACAACAAGTCCGTCTTTAATGCTTCTTGCAAGTCTTGACGCAGCAAGAGCTAATTTGCAGTCAAAGAGCGGCCAAAAACAGCTGGATAATGCCGTAAAAAATGCAAAATACTTGAGAACGAGGCTTGATGCGATACCCGGACTTCACCAGCTTAAGGGGGATTTCGGTTACAAAACAGATGTTACAAAAGTTTTTATCAAGATAGACGGTTTGTCCGGCAAAAGGCTTGAATCTATTTTAGAAATCGATTTCGGTATCGAAGTTGAATCGGCTTCCGATATTGGGGTTTTGATTCTTTGCAATATCGGGAATAAACATTCTGATTTTAAATATCTTGCGGATTCTCTTGAGAAAATTGCTTCGACTCATTATCAAGACATTTATTATCTTGAAAACAGAAAGCATATGCCAATGCTTGAACCTAAAATTAAAATGAGTTTAAGAGACGCATTTTATGCGGAAAAAGAAAGGATTCCGAAAACAGAAGCAATCGGCAGAATATCCGCAGAAGTTGTTGCGGAGTGCCCTCCGGGAATTTCAATTCTGCTTCCGGGAGAATTAATCACGGAAGAGCATCTTCCGTACTTAAATGATTATGATACGTTAGAAGTTGTTTGCGAATAATAAAAATTTTGTAAACCGTACGAATTTTCTTAGTACGGCAAGGTTTAGGGGGAGTAGTTGGCGCGCAGAAAAAAACAATCAAATAAAATAATTCATTTTATTGTTGTATTTCTTTTAATGGCAACGGGTGTGTATTATTTCGGGCTGAATTATGTTCCGCAAAAATGGTATGAAACGCAGCAGATGATGCCTAATCAGGTTGAATCTTATTACGTAAACCAATGGTGCACTTCGGATTTTGGCAGAAAAGAAGCGGTTCTATGGGACTTAACGCGCGTGGATTGTCTTACAAAAGATTATGCCATAGAATTTGATTTTGCTAAAAAATGGGCTGAATCAATAGGACAGTCTTTGTATTATTCTAAGATGACAGGCAAACCTCCGGCTGTAGTACTGATTTTGACAGGTATTACGGACTATAGATATGTAAAACGAATAGAAAGATTGGATAAGGGGATTAAAGTTTTTTTGATTAAGGCTTATTAGGTTTAAAGATTTTCATCCGTTTTTGAATCTTGTATTGGTCAATCATATTAATTAAACGCTCTTCTTCCGGTGATTTCTTTCTGAAAATATTCAAAAAAGCTATTTTTAGCATATTTTTAAATTTTTTGAAGTCAAATTTATCAGATTCTACGGATACAGTAAATGAATCTTTTGCCAAATCAAAATGATCGACTGCAAATTTTGAATACTCGGACATTGCTGATTTGAAACCTTTATAATTGCCGGAAAATACATTGTCTGCAATATTCATCTGCAAATTCGATAATTTTGTGAGGATTGGATTTTTGTCGTTCAAACTAACTTTCACTACGCATATCCGTTTCTTCTATTATATTTATATATGTAATACTTGTCAACAAAGAAAAAACGCTTCAATGTCAGGCTTAAGAGTGCATATAACAAAGCGGTTTATGCGCATTAAAGTATAGTTATAATTATCAAAATACCAGCTATAAATGGTATATAGATAATTTATAGCTGGTGGCAGGTTGAGAATCAATATGTAATCATATTGATATGGAAATGATTGATATTTTACGGGAGTTTGGGAAAAACTTGCGTGCGGAGAGAAGCAGAGCCGGACTTTCACAGGACGGACTTGCAGAAAAGATGGGAATTTGCGCCGGTAAACACATCGGTACAATTGAACGCGGCGAGACGAATCCCTCTTTAACTACTGTTATCGCTATTCTGCAAGCTTTAGATATTAGCTTTGATAAATTGTTTGAAATAAAAAAATGACCTATATAAGATTTGAAAAATTTGTTGAGTATTCTACGCCCAATTTCTTATCTTTTGTTCTCCACAAATTATGGATTTTTATCACGCCTTTTTGTGAACTCTGAAGTCGTTCTTGCTCAAGATTAATTTTTTTTAATTCTTCTTCCATTTCTGCCGAGCATTTAAGACTTTTTCCTCTGCGTACTCTTTCTAATTTTTCCGCCAAATATTGTTTGCGTTTCAAAATTTTTGGAGGAGTTAATTCTTTTATTATTTTAATAAATTCTTGCTGGTAAAGTATATATTCTTTAACGGATTTAAGAGGGGCGATAATAAAGTCCCAGAATGCAAATCCGGATTTTCTTTTGGTTAGCATTGAGTACTCACCTTTGCTGTTATAAGCAATAATGCTGTCAATATTAGAAAATTCCTTTAACGTCATATAATCGGCGCCGCTAACGGGAGCTGTACATCCATCTGCATAAGTATCCGGATGACCGTGAATTATAACAATCTTTTCTTTATATTTGGAAGGCTCGATTTCTCCCTGATATAAATCTCCCTGAATTTCGTCGAGTATTTGATTTTTGCTTTGTATAATTATTCTTTCATACGGCCGCTTGATTCTTAAAGCTTGTACGGCTTTATTTTTGGCATACTCTCCCGCAGCTTCGGCAGACGGGAAATTAATGGTTCCGTTTTTACAAACAAAGCCGAGCCTTTCAGGATTAATATTGACTGGATTGTGTTTTCGTGCAATTTCTAAACCTGTCAAATTTCTGCATTTCATATTCAAGCCGGTTTATATTTTATCAAAACCTGTATATTTTCTTAAAACTTCCGGAATTATAACGGTTCCGTCTTCTTGCTGGAAGTTTTCTATAATTGCTGCAAAAGTTCTTCCTACAGCCAGTCCTGAACCATTAATTGTATGTACAAATCTTACCTGTCCGTCTTTTGTGCGGTAGCGCATATTTGCTCTTCTTGCCTGATAATCACCATAGTTTGAACAACTTGATATTTCTTTATAGTTATTATAAGAAGGCATCCAAACTTCTAAGTCAAAGCATTTATTTGCGCTAAAGCCTATATCGGCAGTGCAGAGAGCTACTTTTCTGTACGGAAGACCGAGTTTTTCGAGACAAACTTCCGCATCGCGCGTTAATTTTTCATGTTCTGCGGGACTCGATTCCGGGGTTGTTAATTTTACCATCTCAACTTTATTGAATTGGTGAACTCTTATTAAACCTCTTGTATCTTTTCCGGCAGAACCTGCTTCACGTCTAAAACAAGGAGTATATGCGGTCATATATTTGGGAAGGTCATCTTCTGATAAAATTTCTCCTGAATAAATGTTTGTTACGGGAACTTCCGCTGTCGGAATCAGGTATAAATCTTCATCGACACATTTGTACATATCTTCCGCGAATTTCGGGAGCTGTCCTGTTCCGGTCATAGTGGCGGCATTTGCCATAAACGGCGGAAGAATTTCTTCGTATCCGTGTTCTTCCGTATGCAAATCAAGGAAAAATTGAATAATGGCGCGTTCCAGTCTTGCCCCCTTACCTCTGTATAGAGTAAAGCGGGATTGTGAAATCTTAACGCCGCGTTCAAAGTCTACAATGCCTTTTTCTTCGCATAAATCCCAGTGTGCTTTTGGGGTAAATGAAAATTCAGTCGGTTTACTCCAGAATTTTACGGGAACGTTATCATCTTCAGATTCACCGATTGGAGTTGTTTCATCCGGAATATTAGGAGTTCTTAAGAGCATATCTCTTTGAATATTATCCAAATCAACTTGTTTTTCTTCAAGCTCTTTTATTTCGTCTCCGAGTTTACGAACTTCTTCTTGAATAGCGTCTGTGTTTTCACCATTCTTTTTTAACATACCGATTTTTTGTGATTCGGATTTTCTTTTTGCACGCAATTCATCTGCCTGCGCCTGCACTTTTCTCCTGTCCGCATCAATTGCTATTATAGTGTCAATTGATAATTCAGGATTTCTTCTCTTTAAAAGTTCGTTAATTTTTTCCGGATTCTCTCTAATCAGTTTAATATCTAGCATTTGTAATACCTCTTACTCTACATTTGCAAGTTTAGCATAAAAAGTTCAGTAATTAAACAGGTTTCTTTAATTTTTTATCTAAAATTCTGTTAAACAAAAGAGTTCCGCCCGCGAGAGAGGAAAATACTATAGGAATTCTGATTTTAGGTTTAAAGTTTTTGGTTAATGCGCTTGAAACTGACAGCAGGAACAACGGAACAAGGGTATCATTAATAAGGTACTTGGTTGTATTTTTGAATTTTGTTTCAAATTCTTTTTCTTTGGCAAGCTCGATTGCTTGTGCTCCTACCAGGCCGGAGGATAAAAATTTCATGGCGGGCATATCGGTAATACTTGTGTAAACAATATTTCTTGTTTTTTCATCGCTAATTTTGTTTAAATTAGTTTCAAGATATTCCGTGTACTTATTTTTTTCAATATTATTATTGCTGCTCTTAGGTTGTTTGAATTTTGTTTTGGAAAGTATATAATCTGCGCCTAAAGCTCCTAAAATACCGAATGCCGTTGACATAAAACCGGAAGTAAGTTCTTTTACAATGGCTTTTGTGTATTGAAGCGACGAGTTATATTTTGCATTATTAATTTTTTGTGAGATTTTAGTAATCATATTGTCATAAATATGATATTTGGCAAGCTTTCTTGTTGCCAGGTAATTTGCTGTTAAACCGGCTGCAGTACCCAAAAGTATAACGCTGTCTTTTACAAGAAATCTGTTTTTATATTTAGGCTCGGCTTCTCTATAATCTTTGCATGTTTTATATCCGCCGCTTAATAAAAATATAGAGGCAGAGAGGGTAGAAGAATTCAAAAAATTATCAATTTTGGGATTGTATTTCATTTTTGTGAGTCTGGTTTACAGCCAAAGTGTAGCATAAAAACGCAATATATAACAGGCTAATTTATAAACATACAATCACCATAGCTGTAAAAGCGATATTTTTCTCTTATTGCTTCTTCATACGCTTCAAATATAAAGTCTTTACCGGCTAATGCGCTTACCAGCATTAAAAGAGTTGACTTCGGCAGGTGGAAATTTGTTATTAATTTATCTACCGCCTTAAATTCATAAGGGGGGTAAATGAACAGCTCAGAGGCTCCTCTGCAAGCCTTGATTTCACCAAACATTTTATATGCACTCTCCAGTGTTCTTACAGTAGTTGTGCCAACCGCAACGAGCTTTTTGCCCTCACTTTTAGCCTTATTAATCAAATCCGCCGTTTCCTGCTTGATTTCAAATGTTTCGGAATCCATGTGATGCTCCAGAATATTGTCGCATTTAACCGGTCTAAAGGTGCCGATTCCGACATTCAGGGTAACATAACCAATCTGAACCCCTTTATTCCTGAGTTTTTCCAGAATTTCCTCCGTAAAATGTAAACCGGCGGTAGGTGCCGCAACAGAACCTTCTTTTTTTGCGTAAACCGTCTGGTATCTTTCAAAATCAAGTTTTTTTAATTCTTCGTTTGTCATCTTACGTTCAATATAAGGCGGAAGCGGGATGTTGCCGACTTTATGCAGGATTTCAAAAATATCTCCTTCGTAAAACATTTGAACCAGCCACTTACCGTCATCCGGAAGCGGCATTTTAACTTCACAGGACAAATCATCGGAGATTTTAATCACTGTTCCGGGTCTTACACGTTTTGAAGGTCTTATTAAAACCTCCCAAATCTTATTTTCTTTTTCTTTGAGTAAAAAAACTTCAATTTTTGCGCCGGTATCTTTGTAGCCGAAAAGTCTTGCCGGAATAACCTTTGTGTCATTCAAAATTAAAATATGGTTTTCATCCAGTAAGTCAACTATGTCATAAAAATGTTTATTCAATATCCGGTGATTTTCCCTGTCTAATACCATCATGCGCGAATTTTCACGCTTATCGCTCGGCCGCTGGGCGATTAATTCTTCCGGTAATGTGTAATCAAATTCTGAAAGCAGCATATAATCCTCTTTTCTGCATTATATCACAAACCTGTTTAAAATATGCCGCCTTTAGCGCTCGTCTTGACTTGCCCCTATCTTTCAAGTATCTTGGTTATTGTACGTAAGTACATGACATCACAAAATTTAGGGAAGAGAATATGGATTTTACAACACTGACTATCGACGTTTTGAAAATGCTTTCCTTTGCGGGAAGTTACGGTATAGGAATTATTTTACTTACGATAATAATAAGACTTGCAATGTGGCCTTTGGGCTTGTCTCAACAGCGTTCTATGAGAACAATGCAAATGCTTCAGCCTAAGATGAAAGCCATACAGGACAGGTACAAAAGTAATCCTCAGGTTATGCAGCAGAAAATGATGGAGTTCTACAAAGAACACAAATTTAATCCCATGGCAGGCTGCTTTCCGTTACTTATACAAATGCCGATATTCATATTGCTTTACTCATCTCTTATGAGCCCGCAGTTTATTCAAATGGCAGGTGATTCTCCGTTTTTATTTATTAAACGGCTTGATGCAACGCTTAAAACTTCTGCCGGAATTTCAAATAACGGAACGCTCGGAGTCTCTAAGTATGATTCTTTTATGACGGGTAAAGTTGCAAAAGTGTACTTAAAAGACGAAGTTTTGGATAATGTAAAAATTGAAAAGCCGAATAAAGCGATTGAAGTGCAAGGGGAGCTTGTACCCGGCGAACCGGCTGATTTTAAAATCAGTCTCGACAGTCTGAATCTTAAATTCAGCCAGCTTGACCAAATAGAAAAGGCGGATATTACAATTACCGATATCCAAACCAAAGAAACCGAACAAATGACTTTTGTAAGAAAAGACGGAATTCTTGTAGGTTCAATTCCGACAACCGAAATGAAGACAGAATTCCACTGGGATGTACTGTTCTTAGTTATTCTGTTTATGGGTACGATGGTTCTGTCGCAAAAGGCAATGATGGCAATGAATAAAAATACCCAGCAGGATCCGGCGCAGGCGGCAATGCAAAAATCAATGAATACATTTATGCTGGTTATGCTCGGTTTGACATTTATAATTATTCCGATTCCTGCAGGTGTATTGCTTTATTTAATTTCAAGCAACTGCTTCCAGGTTATTCAAACCATGATTATAAACAAACAGCTTGAAGCTGAAGATCATAAAAAAGAAGCTAAAATTGACGATGCGGATATTGCAAATGCAAAACAAATAAAAGAGAAATAGTTTTTCGAAAATAATTTGACAAACAAAGGGGGCGGCTAAGCATAGCTTAGCCGCCCCCTGTTTTATAAACGCAAAAAAAAACCTTTCTTTTTAGAAAGGTTCGGAATTTTTTTTAATAATTCCTCATGTGTAGAAGGTTAGTGTGTAGGTTGTATGAAAGGTTT
>CALUSF010000040.1 GCA_944323325.1 Candidatus Gastranaerophilales bacterium | reverse complement strand
TTTGTCCTTTTGCTTGTCCCTTTACATGATTTACGGCATTTTTTATAAAAAACTTTAGAAATTTTAATCTTTTTGCTCAAAATTGTTACATTTCGTTACATTATTTTACCCTTTTGGATTAAGAAAAATTTGTTTTAATATGATATCTTTATTTTATGAAACGAGTTTTAGCTATACTTGCAGTTTTAATATTCCTGGGGATAGTATTAAAGGCTTGTGTCAGAAAGGACATGCCGGAAAATATAGCAATTGATATAAAAACACCGGACTTAAAAGAGATAGTTTACCCGTCAGATGAGAAAAACGTAACAATTAACGGAATTGACTACCTTCAATCACAGGCTCCGGTTGGGAAATTCGGCGGAGAGCTGGTAATTTCCACAATAGGAGAAGGGCCTAAGACATTTAATCCCTGCAATACAAAGGATGCAACTTCTTCCTCTATGGCAGGAATTATGTATGACGGACTTGTAACGACAAATCCGAGAACGGGAGAGGTCATGCCTTTGTTGGCTAAAGATATTGAGATAAACGGTAATGACTATATTATACGCCTGAGACACGGCATAAAATGGACGGATAATAAACCGATTTCGGCAGATGATGTAATGTATACATACAATGAAATCGTATTTAAGGGTTACGGGAATCCGTCTACAATGGATGCAATGAAGGTTGACGGAAAACTGCCAGAGTTGGTAAAACTGGATGATTTTACGGTTAAATTTACTACTCCGAGAGCTTTTGCCCCGTTTTTAAGACAGCTTTCTTATCCGATTGTGCCGAAGCATTATTTTAAACCTTATTCAGACAGAGGAGAGTCTGTTTTTAATGCATTTCTTACTCCTGATACTAATCCTGAGGAGATTGTATCAAGCGGAGCTTTTAAACTTAAGGAATACGTTGCTGCGCAGAGAGTTGTTTTTGAAAGAAATCCTAATTATTACAAGATTAACCTGAAAGATGAAAAACTTCCGTATCTTAATAAACTTGTATATTTGATTGTAGGTGACACAAACAATGAAATATTAAAATTTGAAGCAAAAGAAATTGATGCATTGAGCCTTAGAGGGTCTAATGTTGCAATGTACAAAATAAAAGAACCGAATTCGGATTATGTGATTTATAACCTCGGACCTGATACAGGAACGCTTTTTCTTGTAATAAACCTGAATAATAGGCGTGATAAGAATTGCAAGCCTTATGTAGATCCTAAAAAGCAAAGATGGTTCGGTAACAGAGACTTTAGAGCCGCTGTTGATTGGGCAATCGACAGAGAAAGTATGGTTAAAAATATCGCATCAGGAGTGGCAGAGCCTCTGTTTACGGCAGAAAGCCTCAATTCAATTTATTTAAACAAATATATAAAAGGACATCCTTATGATATAAATGTTGCAAAAGAAAGCCTTGAAAAAGCGGGATTTAAGCTTAAGGACGGAATATTATACGACTGCTGCGGAAACAGAGTTGAGTTTGATTTATACACCAATGCGGGGAATCTGGAGCGGGAAGCTTTGGGTGTTATGATAAAACAAGATTTGGAAGAGCTTGGGATGAAGGTTAATTTCAAACCCGTTGAGTTTAATTCGCTTGTAAACAAATTAACAAATACACACGATTGGGATATGGCAATAATGGGTCTGACAGGTTCTCCGCTTGAGCCGCATGACGGGAAAAACGTTTGGACATCATCGGGCAGCTTACATATGTTTAACCAGAGGCCAGCAAATTATAATATTGATGACAGACTCGACTGGGAAAAAGAGCTTGACGAAATTTTTGCGGAAGGTGCGGTAAAATTAAATTTTGAAGAGCGTAAACCGATCTATGACAGATACCAGACTATTATTTATAACCAAAAACCTATAATTTATCTTTATTCGCCGATTAGAATTACCGCAATAAGAAAAAAGATTAAAAATATTTTTCCGACAAGTTTAAGCGGTTTGTTGTACAATCTTGATGAGATTTATATTGACGGGGGAGAAAAGTAAGAATGCTAAAATATATTACAAAACGCATTTTACAGGTTATACCGCTTTTGATAATCGTCTCGCTTATCAGCTTCTTTATAATAAGGCTGTCTCCCGTTGACCCGCTTGCGGAACTCAGGCTTAATCCCTCTATCTCACAAGAGACTCTGGATAAAGAAATAAAACGTCTGAATCTCGATAAACCGATTTATATTCAGTACATTTCCTGGGCAAAATCGTTTGTCAAAGGTGATTTGGGTTATACTTCCGCGGGAGAAAAAGTCTCGGTTAAGTTAAAAGAGAGAATCCCTAATACGCTGCTTTTAACTACAATAGTTATTTTTATGACATGGATTGTCGGCATACCTCTCGGCATACTTGCCGCCATAAATAAAGAAACCGCCTTTGACAGGATGCTTACTGTTATATCGAGTATAGGTATGGCGATTCCTTCATTTTTCTTTGCAATACTGCTTTTGATTTTTGCCGTAAAAACAGGATGGTTCCCGGTGGGCGGACTCACAAGCTATAATTTTAACGAAATGAGCCTTATAGGAAAGATTTTTGATATTTCCAAACACCTTGTGCTCCCCGTAATCGTTCTTTTCACAATTTCACTTTCGGGACTCCAGCGTCAAATGAGAGCGAATATGCTTGAAGTTTTGGACAGTGATTATATAAAATTTGCAAGAGCGAAGGGCTTAAGCGAAAGTAAGGTTATATTCAAACACGCTCTCAGAAACGCAATAAACCCAATGATAACTCTTTTGGGATTTGAATTTGCGGGGCTCTTAAGTGGTGCAGCTCTTACAGAATACGTATTTCAATATCCCGGATTGGGCAGGCTTATATTGGAAGCCGTTATGAAATCCGATATAAACCTTGTTATGGCATCACTAATGATGGGAACAATCATGCTTGTATTAGGGAACTTAATTGCGGATATTCTTCTTATGATAGCAGACCCCAGAATAAGAGGTGCCAAATAATGAGAGAGATGCTGACAAAAATTTTACAGGATAAATTTGCAAAGATTGCATTTATAACTCTTGTTTTACTTTACACAATAATCCTTTTTGCAAACTTTATCGCACCTTATTCAAATACATACTCAAACAGGGATATGTCATACGCTCCGCCGTCAAAGATTTACACAATAGATGAAAACGGGAAGCTTACAAGACCTTATACTTATAATTATATAAGAGAATACGAGCCGTCTCTTATGCAGACTGTTTTCAAGCAGGACCGGACAAAGAAATACTACATAAAAATATTCACAAACGGTCACCTTTTCGGTACTGAAAAAGGCGGGCAATTATACCTTCTCGGAACAGATATAAACGGCAGAGACGTATTCTCAAGGCTGCTTTTCGGGGGCAGAATCTCTATGACGGTAGGCTTTCTTGCTTTATTGGTTGTATTCCCGATAGGGCTCTTGTACGGAGGAATTTCCGGCTACTTTGGAGGAATTGTAGACACCCTTATGATGCGGTTTGCGGAAGCCGTTATGGCGATTCCGAGTTTCTACCTGCTGATAATTCTTGCTGCTATACTTCCGGGAGGAATGACAAGCGTTCAAAGATTTGCTCTGATTGTCGTAATACTTGCCCTGATAGGATGGGCGGGATTTGCAAGAGTCGTAAGAGGTATGGTTTTGTCCATAAAAAACGAAGATTTTGTACTGGCAGAAAAAGCAATTGGTGCTTCTAATTTAAGAATTATATTAAAACACATTATTCCACAGACAACGAGTTATGTAATAATAGCAATGACCCTCAGTGTACCTTCTTATATCCTCGCGGAATCGGGTTTGAGCTTTTTAGGACTCGGTATTCAGCAGCCGGACGCAAGTTGGGGTAATATGCTAAAGGAAGCACAGGAATTTACGAATATTTTATACCGTCCCTGGCTTTTAACCCCCGGGCTTTTGATATTTATCGCCGTACTTTCTTTTAACCTGCTTGGTGATACTATAAGAGATATTTTAGATCCGAAGTCGCAAAAGAGAGTATAAAAACAGCTGTATAAAGCCCCTGTCCAAAACTCAAATAAACATTCCATCTTTAGTTATAGAAAGTTCTAACTAAAAGGGAATGCAAAAATATATAAAGAATGTGTATTATGGTGATGTGAAGGATTAACTACCCTGAAACAACTATCACTGCAGAAATTGCCTGTTTTAATAACCGGCAGTTTACTGTGGATTCAAGGATGAAATTGAAGAACGAAGGAAAGGAGATCGTATTATGGCTTCAATCACAATTAACACGAACCTTGCCTCTCTGACCGCACAAAGAAACTTATCAGCGGCAACGTCAGGGATGAACACGGCAATGGAGAGATTATCAACAGGTTTTAGAATTAACTCCGGCGCGGATGATGCAGCAGGTTCTGCAGTATCGACACTTATGGAAGCACAAATTTCCGGTTATGATGTCGCAGAATCTAACGCAAGTATGGGTTTATCACTTCTGGATACGGCAGAAGGCGTTTTAGACATTGTAGGTGATTACCTGCAGCGTATCAGAGATTTGACCGAACAGGCAGCAAACGGTACGTACGGTACATCATCAATGCAGGCAATCAGAACGGAAGTTGAACAAAGAATGCTTGAAATTAACCGTCTCTGCTCTGTAATTGATTATAACGGCATTCAATTGCTTGACGGTACAAGCGCCGCCTACCTGAGCGATACGGGAATTAACATTCAGGTTGGTAACAACTCCGGTATTGCTAATATCATAAACTTAGACAGCTCGCTTTTTGCATCGGCAAATTGCTCTGCACTATTTATTAATACCGACGGAAGAACCGACCAAAATTGGTATGAAAGAGGCCAAGGAGCTGCCACAGACGATATTAATTACCCGACATCGGCACTTTATGCCCGAATTACCGGCCAAGTTGTAGAGCTGTCAAATGGTACAAAATATGATTATACAGATACCTCAAGATACGGAGAAGCTATCGAAAATAGACTATACGACCCGGATAACGACGGAACCGGAGAAAATAGTGTATCCTGCATCACAGCAATTTGTGACGCTGTTTACACGGACGACTCTACCGCACGTGAATTCCTGCAATTCATAGACGAAGCTATTGAAAACGTATCTGACAGACGTACTCTGATTGGTGCTTATATGAACAGAGTTGAGTCAGCTGTTGATGCAATCGGGGTACAAAAGGAGAATATAGTATCAGCAAACTCTTCTATCAAAGATGCAGACGTTGCGGAAGAATCATCAAACTACATAAAATACCAAATTCTTCAGCAATCGACGGCTACATTGCTTTCTACAGCAAACCAAACGCCAAGTATTGCATTAAACTTAATTTAATCATAGATAGTGTATTGAAGCCCCCGCTTTATGCGGGGGCTTCTCTATATACTCAAACCCGCTTTGAAAATTTTTTTTCAAAGCGGGCTGCTTGTACCAGGGCAAATGCTGCACTGTTAAGAAACTTTTTTTATAACTAACGTGTGTGAAAGAGGTATCCCCCCCCAAACAGCAGGTTTATTTACAACTTGACCGTTTACATACATTACGGTAGATCCGCCGCCGTCAAGGTTCATCGCATTTATACATCCTAATTCTTTCATTAAATTAGCCAACTCCGTTAACGTAAGACCAATAGAAGCACCCTCTCTTCCGTCTGCCGTTAACATAATTAAATTATTATCTTTTGTATAGCCGATTGCGGTACGGGGATTACGCCCTCCTACAGAAGCCAGCTTCTGAGCAGTCATATCCACAAAAACCTCGCCGTCTTTTACCAAATAAGGGCCTCCGCTTATTATATGATTGACTTCTTTCCACTCGGGGTTCATCCTGATTTTTAATTTAAACCTCTTTGCTTTAATTATTGTATCCAGATTCTTCTCCGCTCCGACGATTACAAAGCCGTTCTCCGGTATTTTGCATCGTTCACGGCTTACCCGCACCAGCCTGCCGTCCTCGATAACTAACTGTTTTCCGTACCGAGGACTAGGCGGAGAATACTCACCCCAATCTTGCGTATAAACGATTGTATGCACTGACAGCATTCTAGGTTGATTGACATTATCAATTTTTAACCCTCCTATATTAGTTTCAACACTTGCATTCATTTGAACTCTTGCCATTTCAAAACCTTTATCGAAAATTCCCATTGCCACCCTGTCATATATCGGTCCGGTGTAAACCTTCTTGTCTATCATTAAAGTACCTAACGGAACACCCGTCTGTGGTTTAAAGTACCCGCCGTTAATCGCAACTATAGCCTGTTCCCGCTTTGCAATATCCGAAATTTTTGTCCTGCTTGCAAGCCTTCCCTCTGTTGCAACTGCCGGCTCGACAGTAAGATTTTCATTCACACCCGGTGCGACTTCGACAATGTTTATTCGAACCGGTCTTTGATTATAATATTTTATCATTCTGACATATTTGACACCTTTCTCAACATCTGCAACTTCTAAGTTTTTATACTTTTCCAAGATTTCTTGCTCAAATAACTGTTCATTATATTGCGGAAATTCCCTTGTATAACTTAAACCCTGACTAATACCCGTAATACTGCTTATTCTCATATCCTTCGCAGATATTATTAAGTTTTGGGACAGAATAAGACAAATAGCAATACCTATGCCTGCGGCGCTTGTTGCAGCCTTTTCATAATGTGATCTGTGGGGTAATATCGTATCCATTGCTCTCACCTATTGTATTAAGTAACAGATACCTTTTTTATTAAGGAGTGGTGTGGGGCTATAACACTCCGGCGGGTGTGGGGGGGGTAAATGTAGTCGGTCGGCTCCTTGGTTATACTTCCAAGCTTCTTTTAAACTTCCGCGTCCGCCTCAACGATATCACTACCGGCTTGGCGTATCTTACGGTCGAAAGTTTCCGGTCGGCTCCTCGGTAAAACCTCCAAGCTTTTTTCGGGCTTCCGCGTCCGCCTCAACGATATCACTACCGGCTTGGCGTATCTTACGAAGTTCCCGGTCGGACCTCCGAACTCACTTTGAATTTAAGTACCGTCCCGCTGCCTAAAAGTTTAGACATTTTTCAATTTTCACATCCGAAAATATTCTCATCTGAAATTTACGGATTGCGCATCGAGGTTTTTTTTATTTCCTCTACTATTATTATAACATACACTTAATCTATTCTCAAGAGGGTTGTACGCCAATTTTTATAATACTTTAGAGCGATTTTTAAAATAGTCAAAAATACACTTAATATTTTTTAATCAAAAACTTTTATTAATCTTATAACAGTTGTGTTACAATTTTACTATGAGTTTGATATCCGTTTTAAAGAAAAAACAAAGAAAATCTCTTTTTACAACACCCAGTCATAGCGGTAGTTTATGCGTTTTCCATAAATTCTATCAGTGGTACAAATCCGATATTTCGGAAGTTGACGCTCTTAAGCCGCAAGAAGCGCTTGAAAGTGCAGAAAAAAAAGCCGCTGAAATCTACGGAACAAAATCTACAAGTTTTCTTACCAACGGTTCCACAAGCGGTATAATTGCGGCCGTTCTATCCTGCATAAACCCGGGAGAAAATCTGTTAATATGGGATAAAGCTCACCCTTGCCACAAAAATGCCGGAATTCTTGCCGGAGCAAAAATTATTGAATATACACTCCCTTATAATAACGAATGGGGAATTTATGAGAAACTTCAAAATGCTGAAGAATTAATACAAAAGTTTTCTCCAAAAGCTATAATTATTACATCTCCAAGCTATGAAGGACTTGTCTCCGACATACCGCATATCAGCAAAATTTGTAAACAATACGGAGTTTATCTGATAGCGGATGAAGCGCACGGTGCACTTTATCCGTTCAGTAAAAGCTTACCGGAAAGTGCGGTCAACTATGCTGATTTTACGGTACAATCTCTGCACAAAACTGCCGGAGGGCTTAATCCTACAGCACTTTTACATTGCAACTGCGATATTAACGTTCAAAAAGCGCTGGCTATGATTAATACAACATCACCTTCTTACCCTATGCTTGCTACAATTGAGGCTAATATTAATTATCTGAATTCTAAAAAAGGCCGAAATAAAATTGAAAAACTTATAACCGAAATTTGCGAGATAAAATCAAATTTAAAAAATCTTGAATTTTACGGAGACGACCCTACTAAGATACTGATAAAAAAAACGGGCTTAACCGGATTTGAACTGTCTGAAATACTTTATTCAAAATACAATATAGAAGACGAGCGCACAAATGAAAAATCAACCCTTCTTTTGTGCGGGCTCGGTACTTCTTCTAAGAAACTTGATAAACTGCGTTATTTAATCAAGCTTTGAACTTCTTTGAAATTTGGATGCTTAGCTCCTCTCAGCCACTCAAACAGCGCAATTTCAGTCGTCAGTATTTCGGCACCGTTTGATTTCATACGCTCTAATCCTGCTGTATATTCATCCTCACTTCTGCTTCCGCACGCATCTTTTATTACATAAACTTCGTATCCGGCTTCTTTCAGAGCATGAACAGTTTGGTTTACACAAATATGCGTTTCTATTCCAAAAACAATAATCTGTTTTTTGCCGTAAGCCTTAATTGCATCCCATACCTCCGCGTTGTCCAGGGCTGAAAAAGAGTTTTTTTCAAAGAATTCGGCACTCGTATCTAGTGAATTTTTAACACTGACAATTGTACCTCCAAGACCTTTCGGGTATTGCTCTGTTACTATTGTCGGAATATTTAAGATTTTTGAAGTTTTTGCAATTATTTCCGCTTTTTTTTCAAGAGTCTGCTTATTAAAAACCGCATTCAAAAGTTTTTCCTGAACGTCAATAATTAAAATCAAACTGTTTTCAGAATTAAGAATTGTCATTTGTTTCAGTCTCCTTTTTAAACTCTGTTATAAATTGTTCCAATAAGTCTTCCAACAAGCCCGGCTCAAGTTCTTCGGGCTCAAGCGTAATTCTTTTGGGCGGAACTTCGGATTTATACAAGCTAAACGTTATGTCGATATTAACTTTTGAAAATCCCGGACAAGTAATTTTAAAAGTACCCGAACAATTTCTGCCATGGATACTTAGAATCCCAAATCCGTCACCGGAATTTTGATTTACTGTCATACCAAGCAGTTTGTCATTATACTTTTGCCTTGTCTGGAAAAACACAGGTGTAATAATTTGTTCCATTTTTTTATTGAAATTCTGCCTGAAAAGCTTAAAATTCTCTTCCTTAATACTTGAAGTTTTATCCGCATTCATAGTACGGTGAAGCTTATTCAAAACGTCATTTACAAGCTGCTGCCGCTTTTGTGAATATATATTTGTAAATCCCGCATAAAACTTTACGGGCAATTGTTTGCTTAATTTATCCCAAACTTTTTGTGCACACAAAACATCCGTATTATAAAATAACAAAAAGTACTTGTTTGGCGCAAATTTCATTAAAACATCATTTTTACGAATCCCCGAGAGTAAATGTTCCTCTATATTTTTATTATCAATTAATTCTTTTGATTTTTCATCAGGAGAAATTGCCGCTAAAACTGCCGGAACAGATTGGTTGTTAATTTTCTCAAGTTCGGCATCAAGAACTTTTGTATAATCTAGAAATACATCATTATCTTTTGAAACAATTTCAGTTCCGGCCAAAAATTCACGATACTTTAACCCCTTTTCCAAAACTGCGGACATATTCAAAGCCGGAATCATCTTTGCCTGAAATTCTTCGTCACTTGTAAGCGGAGTAATAAAACCCATTGCACCGTTTTTATAAGCCGCTATTCGCAGTTCATCATTTTCGTTATACGAAAAAATCAAGGCCGGAACACCTTTTAACAAAGTCAAAGCCTTAAGAGTTTTATCTTCAGCATTCTCGCTGTTTATAATAAGTACTGAAGTTTTAAGAAATTTGAGTTTTGTTTGTAACTCTTTAAACGAAAACTTGAATAACTCATCACTTTTTCTGAGTATAAGTTTTGGTAAAATATACTCAAAAAAATCAGAATCATCAGAAACTAAGACTATTCTGCTCTGCATTTTGACCTTGATATATACTAAGTTAATTCCGCAATCAAAACTTCCGATTTTTGGAATATAGTTGTTCTTAAATCTTCAATATCAGCAAAATCTATACCCAGTGTTTTGATAAAATCTTTATCCAGTGAACTCGGGTTATAATTCTCCTGTACAAGTTTGTCTATTAAACAAACCAAATTGCAGGGTACGGGAATCGATGATAAAGACGGCGTATGATGATAAGAAATAATATTTGCAAGCAATATAGGAAGCTGCCATCTTTTTGCAAGAAGAGAACCGGTTTTTACGTGATCCGTATCAAAATATTTCCGTTCTGCATCCAGAATATCAGCCCCGTCTGCAACGGCAGACAATACTTTTGAATACAATTTTTCATTAGACATGTGAAGAACGATTTTTCCTACATCATGAACAAATCCGGCAATAAATGCTTCGTCTGAATCCATAATTTTGGTAAGATTTGCCAAATACTCGCAGCCTGCAGCAACACGCATAGAATGCTTCCACAACTCTTTATCGCCTTGATTGGACATCATAGGTTTCATTGCAACAGCCACAATGATATTCTTCACTTTTACCATGCCAAGTAAAGAAAGTGCAATATTTATAGAGCTTATTTGCTGCGAAAAACCGTAATAAGCAGAATTCACGAGTGCCAATATTTTAATCGTCAAAGACTGATCGTACATAACGATATCACCCAGCTCTTTCATGCTTGCTGTCGGTTTTTTCATTATATTCAAAGCCTTAACTATTACACTCGGCATTGCGTGAATATCTTTTACATTGTTTACCAGTTCTATAGTTTTATCCATATTCTTCACCTATTCTATACTTGTAAATGTTTTTTAATTGACAAGAAGCTTCCTATCGCACCAAAGGCGGTTCCTATCAATAATAATGTAATTATGACAATATTTTGCGCATAAATCGGAGTCGGAATTAAAAAGAATTTATGAACATTTATTAATAATCCCTGAACCCAGCTTAGAGGAAATACAGCGATTACTGAGGATACGAATCCGTAAAATGCGCCCTGCATAATTAACGGCGTTTTGATATACCAGTTACTTACCCCCATAAGCCGCATTATCTCAATCTCATCCTTTCTTGATTGAATTACAAGTTGAATCGTATTGTTAATAATTGTTATGGTTAAAGCTGCCGATATAATAATTACAAAAACCATTGTAGTATTAACTACATTTGTCAGAACCTGCATCCTTTTGGCAAGTTCTTTTGCATAACCAATATCCCCTACACCTGATATAGGCTTTATACTGCTAAAGACTTCCGGTATATTTTCCGGCTTATCGACCTTTACTCTCAAAGTATTCGGCAGAGGATTGGCAACATCATCAAGCCCCAACTCTTTTTTAAGGCTGTCCCAAGATTCCTCTTTTGTTTTTAGAGTAACATTTTTTACATGTTTAATTTCCTTTATCCTATCCTTTACAATTGAAGGAGAAGCGTTAGACTTCAAATAAACGGAAATCTCCAGTACATTACCCAGTTCATTTGCAAATGTCGAAAGTGAAAGCGTAAATCTGAATAACACACCAAACAATGTAAGAATAGCCGCCATTGTTGTTATAATAACAACATTAATTATACCGGTTCTTTTAATATCGTTTACGGCTTCCATCACAATTCTGTAGGCAATACGCAATTCGCAAAGCCAATCTTTAGGAATATGCTTTTTCACTTGTTTTTTTAATTGCTGCCTGCTATTGTCCATACGTACCTGCCTGAATATCTCTTACGATTTCACCTTTTTCAAGTGTCAAAACTCTTTTACGGAATCTGTCTACAAGCGTATAATCGTGCGTAGAAACAATAACCGTAATACCTCTTTGATTAATCTGCTCCAGAATTTGCATTACCTCCAGAGAATTTTTAGGATCAAGATTACCCGTAGGTTCGTCTGCTATCAAAAGCGGAGGTCCGTTAACGAGAGCGCGTGCAATACTTACTCTTTGCTGTTCACCGCCTGACAATTCCGAGGGTTTTGCTTTTGCTTTATCAAGTAAACCTACTACTTTAAGAGCACCGGTAACTCTGGTTCTTATATCGGAAGAACTAATACCGAGAGTTCTTATCACATAAGCAATATTATCATACACGGTTTGATTCTGCAAAAGCTTATAATCCTGAAATACAATTCCCATACATCTGCGAAGATTAGGCACTTTTTCAGGCGGAAGATTTGCAATATTTATACCGCCAATCAATACCGTTCCGGTCGTAGGAGTTTCTTCTTTATATAACATTTTTATTAATGTAGATTTTCCGGCACCTGAAGCACCTGTTATAAAAACAAATTCTCCTGACAAAATATCAAGATTTATATTCTTTAATGCGTAATTATTTTTATATTTTTTAGTAACGGATCTTAATTGTATCATTTTTTCAACTCAATAACCTTATTTGCTATACTCAACGAATCTAAACCGTAACACTCCAGAAGCTCTGCGGGAGTACCGCTCTGTCCGAATGTATCATTCACTCCGATTCTGTAAACTCTTTGCGGCGCCTTTTCAGAGAGACACTCACAAACAGCAGAGCCTAAGCCTCCGATTACAGAATGGTTTTCTACAGTAACAACAAATTTTGTTTTATTTGCACTATTTATTATTGTTCCACAATCCAGAGGTTTTATAACAGGCACATTAATAATTTCGGCATCAATTCCCGAACCCGCAAGAATTTCAGATGCTTTTAACACTTCGGACAGCAAATCACCGCATGTAACAAGCGTAATGTCTTTACCTTCTTTTAAAACTATTGCTTTATTAATATCAAATTCATAACTATCCGGATAAATATCCGGAACATTCATTCTTGAAAGTCTTATATAAACGGGGCCATTATAACTCGCTGCAAATTGAACAGCCTTACGTGTTTGTATATAATCACCGGGTACAATTACCGTCATATTAGGAAGTCCGCGCATAAGAGAAATATCTTCTAGAGCCTGATGGCTTGCACCGTCCTCTCCAACCGTTATGCCGCCATGAGCCCCAATTATTTTGACATTACCACGTTGATAACATATTGAATTTCTTATCTGATCATAGGCTCTTCCGGTTGCAAAAACAGCAAAAGTTGCAGCAAAAGGTATTTTACCTGTCAAAGATAAACCCAGAGCAGTTGTCATTAAATCTTGTTCTGCTATACCCACATCAAAAAAACGTTCCGGGAATTTTTTGGCAAATAAAGAAGTTTGAGTGGAACCCGATAAATCAGCATCAAGGACAACAATATCAGGATTTTTTGCACCCAATTCCGCTAATTCTTCTCCAAAAGCCCCTCTGATAGATTTTTTTAAACCGTAATTTATTTCCATAATTCCCCTTCTTATAGAATTATACCATAAATTACGAAAATCTTACAAAACTTTTCTATTTATTCCAATAATCACAAATAAGTTTTTCTTTGGAAGAAAAGAATTTCTTAAATTTTTCCAAAACAGGATTTTTTTCCAAAAGCTCAAGCTCTTTTTTCAAAACAGCTTTTTCTAATATCAGCGTATTGTAAATCCTGTTGCAAATATCGGAAGACTGGTGTAAATGTAACTTTTTTATTTGCAATTCCTTTTGGAGTATCTGTTTTTTAATTTGATTTTTGTTCACAAAAGACCTCTTGAATTTAGAATAAATCTTTTACATAAGTTTTGCAATCAGCTTTTTGGATGATATCTATATTTTATATCACGCTCATTTTGTTAAGTTTTGTAACAATATAAACAGGATGTGAAATTGCATATTTTTGAAATACTTTATATATATGTAAGATAAATATAAGGTGTAAGAATATGGCAAACACAGCAGCTTTATTAGGAAATTTATTAAACACAAAAGCAGACATTAACTATTATACCCAGCAGTCACTCTACTGGAATACAAAATATGAAGCTAACTCTGCCAAACTTGAAAAACAGGTAGGTTACGAAGAAAAGTGGGAACAAGCATTTGAAACAGCAATGGAAGGTTCTAAAGAATGTAAAGTCAGAGGAGTTGTATACGTAGCAAAAGACGCTGGAAAAGTTTCAGAAGCACAAGCAGAAGCTTATGCTAATGCTAAAGTAAGCCAATATAACGAAGAATTATCAATAGAATTAGCAGACTTAGATATTGAATATGACACAATGGTAACAATGTACGATACGTTGCTTGAAGAAATGAGAGCACAGCAGGAATCCGAAAAGACAGCTACATCAACAGCTGCTCAAGACACAGGATTATTACAGTCATAAGGTGTGACAATATAAATGATAATAACTTATTTTTACTTACAAATAAACCTTTGATGAATTGTACATCAAAGAAGCTATGGTCATCGGGCCGACTCCGCCAGGTACCGGTGTTATATAACCGGCGGAAGATGAAACATAATCAAAATCGACATCACCGGTAATTTTGCCGTTAGTATCCCTAAAAATACCAACGTCAATAACAACAGAATTTTTCTTAACCATCTTACATCTTACAATTTTCTTCCCCACCGCAGATACCAAGATATCCGCGGTTTTTATTTTGCTTTCAATATCCTTTGTATAGGAATGGCACATCGTAACTGTTGCATTACGCCTCAAGAGCATTTGCGCCATCGGACGGCCGACAATATTTGAACGACCGATAATCACAGCTTCAGCACCTTCTATCGGAATATTATACTCGTCCAGAAGCATTATAATACCCTGTGGTGTCGCAGGATAATAGTAAGGTTCAAGCCCCGTAACAAGCCGGCCCACATTTTCGGGAGTAAATCCGTCAACATCTTTTTTAGGAGAAATTACCGTTATAATTTTATTTTTATCAATATGCGCGGGAAGAGGCAGCTGCACTAATATTCCCGTCACATTATCGTCATCATTAAGTTTTCTTACAACACTTATAAGTTCTTCTTCGGAAATATTTTCTTCTAATTCTATAATCGTAGAACGAATGCCGACTTTTTCCGCGGCCTTCTTTTTATTATTGACATAAATCTTACTTGCTGCATTATCACCGACCAAAATAACAACAAGATGTGGTTCAACAGAAAGAGTTTCCACACGTTTTTTTACTTTCTCTAAAACTTTTAATGATAAAGATTTGCCGTCCAAAATTATCATCTGTTCTCCTGCGGTAAATTCAATCTGAAATAAAACTGTTTTACGGCCTCTTGTACAATTTCAGATTTTCTGTCCAACACTCCTTTTGCTAAATTATTATCAAAAGGTATAGTTCCCAAAACTTCTATATCAGAACTTTGAAGCTGCTCAAAAATAATATTCAAATCCTCATTTTGAACTTTGTTTATAACAACACCCATCTGCCCGCCGGCAGCATATTTAGTCGAAAACTCATTTATTCTTTTGGCCAGATGGATTGAATCCGTACCCGGATTTGCAATTATTAAAGTCAAATCAATATCTGTGTCTACAAGCTGATTTAAATATTTCAAATCAAATTCGCAGTCAAACAATACAAAATCGTACCGTTCTATAAGTTTTTGGCACGCATCGTTGATTTGTCCCGTTATCGGACATCTGCAATCTTTAGCACCGGCAAACCAGGAAACTATTATATCAACATTATCATTCAAATTCACGATAATATCTTCCATAGCCCACTCAACGTATTCATGCTTAGTCATACCCTGCGGTATACCGGTTTTATATTCATGCTTTCCGCTTCTTATGCCATAAATTGTATTTCTTATATCAAGACCGAAAGAATGCCCAAGTTCACCGGTTAAATCATTATCAAAAAGTAAAACTGATTTATCCGGAAAATTCTCCTGTATGACACTTAAAAATGCCTTTAAAATTGTTGTTTTTCCGCTTCCGCTTTTTCCCGTAAATGCTATTTTTACCGTCAATATTAAAAACCTCTTTTTTAATTCTATCACAAAAAAATCTCAGAGAAATAAATGCGCTATGATAAAAACAAAAGAAAGCGAAATACAATCCTGTATTCCGCTTAAAGGATAGCCCGTGAGAGGCTAAATCTTCTTTTCAATTCTCTCTACACGATGAATAAGTTCTTTGTTTTGTTTAACTAATTCGCTATATTGAGTATTGATTTCGTTAATATTTTTTTGCTGTTCTTCTATGGTTTTTTGTTGATTATCTATAATTTCCTGCTGTTTTTCTATGTTTTTTTGCTGCGCTTCGATTATTTTTGCCTGTTCTTCGATTTTTGAATCAGTTTTTGTCAGATTTTGAGCAATCTCAATGATTTTTGTATTCAATTCTTTAATCGCATTAATAGCCGCATAGAACATGTCTTCCCATCTTATGCGCAAAAATCCGTCATCCCCTTTAGTAACCGCATCCGGAAATACTTTTTGCAAATCCTGTGCAATTACACCTACATGCGGAGTCTTAGCTTCGTCTTTTTTAAATGTATAATGGAAAAACTCTAATTTTGACAACTCATTTATCCCTGCCGCAAATTTTTCACCGACATTCTTTAATCTGCGGTCGGAAGTATATACTCCGTTGGAGAAAGGAATATCGTTGTATTCATCAAAATCGTGTTCCTCACCATCAAGCTTTTCGGCCCCTGTAAATTCAAACATTGCATTACCGTTTCGAAAACCTCGTAAATAAATACGATTATATGGGTTACCGGTTCCCATGGCAACACTGCCGTCCACAACCAAATTCCCAGGGATGTAAACAGTTTGAGTCGATCTACCTAATACAAATTGGTTATCAGCAAGTGTCGTGCCGCCTATTGCGATTGAATTTTCATGTAAAGCTTGAGCAAGACCTATTGCAATACTGGAATCTTTTGTTACTTCCGCTTTTGCTCCTATTGCAATAGAGTTTCTTGAAGTATTTGTTGATGCTGATGGTCCAATAGCAATAGAATGGTTGTTGGAGGCAACAGCATAGTTCCCTATTGCAACAGAATTAAATCCTGCTGTAGTTATATATGAATCATATGGAGGTGAGCTACCTTGATGAGAACCTATTGCTACTGCGCCACTTCCGTTAGCACTTGCGAAAGAACCAACCGCCACGGAATACTCCCAAAAGCACTTGCATTATTGCC
>CALUSF010000039.1 GCA_944323325.1 Candidatus Gastranaerophilales bacterium | reverse complement strand
AAATTGATAATGGAAGGGGCTGAAGTAATAGAGCTTGCACCCCAAAGCCATCAGATAAGAAAATTGCAGCATGAACTTGTCGAGCAATACAATTTGAATAGTTCTTCTATCGGTGAAGGCGATAACAGACATCTTAGGATTTATAAAAAATAGTTTCTTATTATTTAAAGCAAGCATTTAGAAAGTCTTTTATTGTAGCTTTTATGCTGTAAATTTTGCGTGAAATAATTGTTTAAATTTGACAAATTTAAATTTAAATAATATTATCATGTTAGAACTACCTAACAAAAGGAGCAGATAATGCGTATTTATAATATTTCTGCATATCGCAATACACAACCGACATTTAACAAAAGCGGGATTGAGAGAATACCTGAAGAAATTGCGGATTTAAGAGTTTTTCATCATCATATTTATGAGTTTAAAAAAGGTATTAGAAATCTTATATTAACAACCGAAAAGTCAAAGTACGAAAATATAATTAAAACTCGTCTGAACAATGAAAATATTGATTATGTAATAAATGAAATTCCGGGTGACAAAATAAATGTATTTTTCGGGGCAAAACAGTGTGTTGATGTTGTAAAAACATTTTCAACAAAGCTGAATGAACTGTCTGCCGAACAGGATTTTATATTGGGAATTATGCTCGGATATGACAGGGTAAAGCAGTGTGAGCGTTATATGAAAATAAGAAACGGTGATATTCATCTTGGAAAGAAAACGTCATAATATTTGTATTTTTATCCATTCCATGATTAAACCGATTATGTAGTTTTGCTGTTGTTCGGTTAATTCTTTACCTTTGGGGAATTTGTGCCATTTTTCTATACATTTTCTGCAGCAGGTTGCGGTTGCGTGTTGCGCGATAAAAACAGGATGTCCTTTCATGGGCGTTTGTTTTCCGTCATTTGGAAGCAGCTCGGGTGCGATTCGTTTTGATATAAAATCTCTTGCGTGAGACTCTATTGTATCAAGCCCTTTCTTATGAATATATTCTTTTTCCTTCTCTTTAAGCTTGAATTTACTCCGAAATTCGGAGTTTGCAAGCCTTGTCATTATATCTTCATACATATTAATTTTCTTCTTCGGTTGGTTTTTCTAATTCTCTTTTGAAAGAGCAAGTTTTGTTGGAACAGACTTCAAACAGCCCGTTTTTTGTATTTTTCTTTAATAAGAGCTCGCCGCAATCCGGGCAGGTATTGCCGGTTGGTTCATCCCATAATGCGTAAGAACATTCCGGATATCGGTTACAACCGTAAAATACTTTACCATACTTGGATTTTTTTTCAATAATTACACCTTCGCCGCATTTAGGGCATTTTACACCAGTAGAGCGTATATATTTCCTGCGGTTTTTGCATTCCTTGCATTCAAGATATTTACCGTATGGTCCTATTTTTAAGGTCATATCTCCGCCGCATTTTTCGCATTTTTCTCCGGGAACGGCTTCTGTTTCATTGATATCATCAAGCTCCATGCTGTTATTTAATGATATTATTGTTTTACATTCCGGATATCCTGAGCAGCCCAGAAATTGGGTCCCGAAACGGCTGGTTTTCACAAGCATTACACGTCCGCAATTCGGGCATTTTTTATCACTTTCAATTACAACTCTCTGCGGATTTTTCATTACTGAATTTACAACTTCCATAAACGGAGTGTAGAATTCTTTTAAAACAACATTCCAAACGGCTTTTTTCTCGGCAATTTTATCCAGCTTTTCTTCCATTCCGGCCGTAAATTTATAATCCATAATATCAGAAAACTGGGTCACTAATTGCTTGCATACCGTACGGCCGAGAAGAGTCGGAACAAGTGCTTTGTCCTTTTTTTCAACGTATTTACGCGTTTGAATTACCGTAATAATTGTTGCATAAGTTGACGGACGGCCGATACCATGTTCTTCAAGGGCTTTAACAAGAGAGGCTTCATTATACCTCGGCGGCGGCTGGGTAAAGTGCTGTTTTGGATTAATTTCTTTACACTTAACCTTGTCGCCGTTTTCTAAATCCGGAATCTTTGCATCAGCTTCTTTTTCGTCTTCTTCTGCGTCGTTATAGAGTTTTAGAAAACCGTCAAACAAAATTTTGCTTGTACCTGCTTTTAAATTGTAATCACCGGCTTTTATATCAATAGTTTTATTTGCAATTTCAGCTGGCGCCATCTGGGAGGACATGAATTTATCCCATATTAATTTATAAAGTCTGTATTGGTCAGATGTCAGGTATTGTTTAATACTCTCGGGAGTTCTGTCCGGATATGACGGTCTTATTGCTTCGTGCGCATCTTGAACATTTTGTTTACCCTTAACGTAAACATTTGTTGTCGGCGGATAATACTTTTCTCCGTAATTTTGAATGATAAAACTTTTTGCCATTTCATGCGCATCATCCGAAATTCTGACACTGTCGGTTCTCATATATGTAATCAAACCAACGGGTGTACCTTCAATTTCAATACCTTCATAGAGTTTCTGGGCTACCTGCATTGTTTTGGATACACCAAATCCAAGTTTGGAGCTTGCGGCACGCTGAAGTGTTGAGGTTATAAAAGGTGCTGTGGGTTTTCTTTTTGTCTCTTTTTTTGTAACCTTTTCTACAACAAACTCTGTTTGGGGATTCAGCAAATATTCTTTAACTTTATTTGCTTCATCTTCATTATTAATTTCTATTTTTTTGTTTTTATATTTATTAACTTCAGCTTCAAAAAGTTTTCCGTCTTTATCCATTATTGTATGGATTGTCCAATATTCTTTCGGAACAAAAGCTTCAATTTCTTCTTCCCGTTCACAAATCATGCGAAGCGCAACAGATTGCACACGTCCTGCAGACAGTCTGTAATTTCCGAGTTGCTTCCACAATACGGGAGATAATTTATACCCCACAAGCTTGTCGAGAATTTGCCTTGTCTGCTGGGCTTTTACTCTGTCCATATCAATCTGTCTGGAGTGCTCAACAGCATATTTAACGGCTTTAGGTGTAATTTCATTGAATTCTATTCTAAAGACTTTATCGTCAGGTACATCTAATAATTCACGTACATGCCATGCAATAGCTTCTCCTTCACGGTCCGGGTCGGATGCAAGATAAACTTTGTCTGAATGCTTAGCCAGTTCATTAAGTTTTGTTACAACCTTCTTTTTTTCAGGAATTATAACGTATGTCGGTTTAAAATCATTATTTACATCAAAACCCAAAACGTTTTCAGGTAAATTTCTTACATGGCCGAAACTCGCTTCAATCTGATAACCGTCTCCCAAAATCTTTTTAATTGTTTTAGATTTTGCGGGAGACTCAACTATAACAAGCGCTTTTTCTTTTTTTTGTTTTGTATTCTTTTTTTCGGCTGTAACTGTCATGCTTTTGTGTACCTGTCACCTTCCGTAGATTTTATTAGTCCTTTAACTTCCATAAGCGTTAAGGCGGTTAAAAGCTCTTCTGTTTTGAGTTTGGTTAAGGTTTGTATTTCATCAAACCCTTTAGGTTCAACTTCTATTATATCAAAAATTATTTTTTCTACATCAGTATTTTGAGAGGGAGTTGCGGAATCACTGTTAATTATTTCCCAGCCCAATGCGTTTAATACGTCATTACCGCTTGTAACGATAGTAGCTCCATCTTTTATAAGTTTATAAATACCCTCAGTATTTGAACTGTTTATTGAGCCCGGTATACACATAAGCTCCCGCCCTTGTTCAAGTGTTAAATTTGCTGAAATTAAAGCACCGCTCTTGATTGCAGCTTCACCAACAATAGTACCGTAACTTAGTCCCGTTACGATTCTGTTTCTTTGAGGAAAACGGAATTTTAGGGGTTCAAAAGTCGGATAGTATTCGCTAACAATAGCTCCTGCACCATTTTCTATAAGTTTATATAAATTTCTGTTTGATTTCGGATAAACAAAATCAAAACCGCTGGCAATAACTCCTATGGTTTTTAGGTTATTCTCTATGGCGCTTTTATGGGATATTGTGTCAATTCCTTCAGCTAAACCGGATACAATACAAATATCAGTATTTTTAAAGTCATGGACAATTTTCCTTACACTTTCTTTTCCGTTAAGGCTTGCACGTCTGGAGCCGACAAATGCTACCGTTCTTTGAAGATTACAAGAAAATAAATCCCCTTTATAGAATATTGTCATCGGCGGATTAGAAATTTCGGAAAGCATATAAGGATATTTAGGATTGTCAAAGGTTAGTATTTTTATATTACGTTTTTCAATTTCTTCAAGGGTTTTATCAGGATTAACATTTTTTTTCTTTTCTATGAAATTTTCTGCCTTTCTTATACTCAAACCTTCTATTTGTTTTAAGTCATTAAGTGTAGCATTATAAGCAGTTTCAATGTCTCCAAAGTAATTATACAACCTTTGAATAAAAGTTGAATCTAGCTGTTCAATCGAAGCAAATGCTGTCCAGTATTTTGTATTCATAATCTGATTGTAGCATGGAAGAAATTTTACATATACATGAGGAAAATTTTTCAGACAAAATTTTTATTTTTAATGTATAATATAATAATTATATTAGGAGATAATAGTGTCTGAAATTATAAGTCAAATTTTTTCAACAGATTTTTCAGGCCCGAGAAAAGTTATCAAGTTTCTTGGAGTAAAATTTTCTTTCTATGATTACAAAAAAGCATTCGGCAGTATGAATTGGAGCATTAATAAGAATACTGCTCAATTTGCATATAGTTTGCTTAATAATGCTGATGATGACGATTTGTTCTGTATGAGAACAGCTCAATTGACGTTTATTTTTAGTAAAGGGTGTCTAAACCTGGATTATAATTTCTTTCGTGATTACGTTGTTGCGTTTGGTTTTACAAGTGGTGTATATGAATATTTTAAACTTGATAAAAATTCTGTTTTGTATAAAGAGCATATAGGAAGAGTAAAAAACGGAGAATTTTTATGGAAATATGTAGAGCGCTATTTTTATATTTCGCATACGTTTATATCAAAAGATTTTTCAAATGGTGAAATTTATATAAACTCTTCTTATGTACCGGAAAAGAAAATGGTTAAAAGCAAGTATAAAATTCAGCATGTTCCGACTATTTCAAAAAGAAAATATATAAAGGGAATTGCAGTCGGAGATTATATAAAAGGTTTAACCAAAATTGAACAAGTAGCTGTTATTGATAAGTTATTAAATTATATTTTTATCACATATAAAGCAAAAGATGATCCGGATAAAATCACCGGGGAGTTATGTGACTGTCATCTGTATAATTTTATTATAGGGGAAGATGGACAGTTTCATTTTGTCGATTTTGATTTAAGAGCTACGGAAAGTCTTGACAAAGCTTATTGTATATATTTTATGTTGTACAAGTATGATACTGGTTTGTATAAAAAAATGCTTAAAAGATATAAATTAAAAGATAGGCATAAATATTACAGCAGTAATTTTTCTATATATAAACAACCAATGAAACAAGACGGAAAGAATATTGTTACAAGAGAGCATAAACGTCTTTGTAAGAAATATTTTACTAATGCCGGTTCTGAGCCTGAATATAAATTAACTTATGTGGAAGTGCGAACTTAAAGCTTTTTTTTAATGCGCACTATAAGTTCATTTATTTTATCTTTTTCCTCTTGAGGAATATCAAAGTTTAAATATTCTTCAAAATATTCAATTGCATCATCATAATCATTTCTTGCCAGAAAAAGTATCCCGACTTTTTTATAAGCAAGTGTAAATTTATCATTTACAGCGATAGCCTTCAGGTAGTTAGAAATGGCTTTATCTATTTCGTTATTACCTTCATAAGCCTGGGCGAGTGCATAATATAACAATTCATTATTGTCTTTATATTCTATAACGTTTTCAAAGTTAGAAATTGCACTTTCATAATCTCCAAGTTCAAAATAAACATGCCCTAAATCATAATATGCATCATAATTTTCCGGCTCGCCGTCAAGGACTCTTTCTAACTCAACAATTGCATCTTCCCAGCGTTGGTCCTCTATGTATACCCGTGCAAGCAGGTGTGCAATTGCAAGATTTTCCGGTAATTCATAGCTGCCTCTTTGCAATGTACCTAGTGCTGACGGTAAATCTCCCGCTTTATAATACAAGTCTGAAAGGTTTATATATGCCTGTGCCAGTTCAGGATCAAGTTCTATAGCCTTAGTGTAAAAATTTTCGGCTTGCTCAAAATTTCCGAGACAGGAATACGACACTCCAAGATTGTTGTAAACATCCGCATTATCGGGTTCTGTTTCCAATACGCTGCTAAATGCATCAACGGCTTCTTTATATTTCCGCTCTTTAAACAGAGCCATGGCCTTATTAATTTTTTCAGACATTATAAATCCTCTTCCTCTTTTGTATCTATATTATGGATAATCGTTCTGACATTACCTTCAGCAATAAAATCTTTCGGGTTCATTGTCATTTTGATTTTGTCAGCTATGATATCTTTATCCTGTTGAACAATTTTAGAACGTCCCGTAAAATAAACCTCATTTGGTTTTCCTGTTTCCGGATCCGGAAATACAGAAACTTTAGGACCCTGTGCGAAATAGTCATCATACCAAATCTTAACGTGGCCGCTTCCTATATAGGAGTTTTGTTTTTTGTGATACTGCTGATAATCAGAGTGGATTGTTAATTTTTTCCCGTCATCAGAAAGAGCAACGGTTTTAGTGTTTCCAGAAACACTCATCTCATCAGTTAAAGGATTGTATACAAAATGATGTCCCTCTGATTCATTCTGCTCTTGTTTTACTCTTGCATTTCCGATTAAATCAATTTTTCTTAAGCCGCCTTTTTCATCTGCAATGATAACAGCTTTATCGGAATAAGTATCAATATCTTTATACTTAATTGTTACAGCGCCTGTACATACCATAACGCTGCTTTTAGTATCGTACTCCTGCACGTCAGCGTTGATAATTACAATCGGTGTATTGCCTTCGGTTATAACTGATTGCGATTCTCCTTCCGCCCTTACAATTTTGTTGATAAGAGAAACTTGTAAAATATTTGCTTTAACTTCACGTTTTTTGTTTTCGTTTACTTCATAAGCGTAAGGCTTGTCATAAAATGTAGCCGTGTCAAGTTTATTGTTACGCCTTATTGTAACATCAGCCCTGTTGCTTTCTACTGTTAAATTATCAAGTTTGACTTTAACTCCGCCGTCAAGCTTTATTTTTCGTTCATCGTTAGAAAAGGTTTGACTTTTTGATTCAATAATCAAATCTGATGCAGCAACGGTTAAACCGGACATTATAAGTAATAAAAGTATTAGAACTTTCTTCATTTATCCCCCTTGTTTTCAAATATTTTGGTTGTAGTTTTACCGGCAATTTTAAATTTTTCATATCCCGGACTTATAAAACCTTTTTGTGCAGTTGCAATCATTTCTCCGTTCTTTTTTATTAAAACATTGCCCTCAGCGACAGTTTCTTTATCAGAACCTGACCAAGTGAGTTTATCGGTATTTAAAGAAGTATAATCTTCCAAAACAATGTAGGTGTTTTCATAAAGCGTTATTACACCGGTTGTTTCATTGTATGTCCCCTTTGAAGACTGAAAGCTCATTGCAACTTTATTATCTTTATAAAAATTGCCTATAACGTTATGCAATGTTGCGACATTGTGATCATTGCTGTAATTTCCGGTTTCACCGTATATTTCAAAATATTTCTTTCCGTCTTTTGTTTCAGTTATTATAATTCCTAATGCGTCAACTTTTTGTTCGTTTTCATTTCCCTTAAGCTGTGCCCTGTTAAAGTTTGCCGTAATAATTCCGGCGGAAACAAATGCCCAAACCATAACAAACACTATTGCAAAAATCGCAATGAGCGACATTCGCTTTTTTTTATCCAGATTTTTGAATTTTTCATAAATCTTTTTAAGTATTTCCATAAACACATTTTATCACAGCGTAAAATAAATGTACATTTAAGTATCTAGACATATATTATACAAAACATTATTTATAAATCTTAATATTTTTTTGTGTACATAAAAACATCTTTGTGATAAAATCCAAGTGCTAGGATGTTATAGAAATCATATAAAAAGAAGGAGAAATGTATGATTCAAGGTACGAAAGAAAAGAGAGTGTGGCTTTTCCGTCAAGGTAATGCAAACATGCGCAACCTTTTAGGCGGTAAAGGTGCTAACCTCGCAGAAATGACAAATTTAGGGTTGCCGGTACCTCCGGGACTGACTATCACGACAGAAACATGTATGGATTACATCAACAACGGAAACAAAATGCCTGATGGTTTGATGGATGAAGTTAAATTGGCTTTAAAGGATGTTGAAGCACAAGCTGGAAAGAAATTTGGCGATACTTCAAATCCTTTATTAGTATCTGTTCGTTCCGGAGCAAGAATTTCCATGCCCGGTATGATGGAAACTATTCTTAACTTAGGTCTTAATGATGAAACAGTGGAAGCTATGGTTAAATTAACCAACAATCCGAGATTCTGCTATGATTCTTATAGAAGATTCTTAACAATGTTCGGTTCTGTTGCCTGGGAAATGGACAGACAAAAATACTTCGAATCCGAAGTTGAAAAAGTTAAGGAAAGAGAAGGCGTAAAATCTGATACGGAAGTATCGGCAGAAGGCTGGAAATCTCTTATTCCTATATACAAAAAAACTATTAAAGAAGTTACGGGAAAAGAATTTCCGCAAGATCCTTATGTTCAGCTTCAAGAAGCTATAGAAGCAGTATTCCGTTCCTGGAATATACCGCGTGCTGTAGCTTACAGAAACATGAACAAAATCGACCACAATTACGGTACTGCTGTTAACGTTCAAACAATGGTATTCGGTAATATGGGGGACGACTGCGCAACTGGTGTTTCATTTACACGTAACCCGGCAACAGGTGAAAACAAGTTCTATGGCGAATACTTAACAAACGCTCAAGGTGAAGACGTTGTAGCAGGTATCAGAACTCCGAAACCTATTGCGGAATTAGAGCATGAAATGCCTGATTTATACAGACAGTATGTTGATATTGCTAAAAAACTAGAACTCGGTTATAAAGATGTTCAAGATATGGAATTTACTATTGAAAGAGGTAAATTATATATTCTTCAAACACGTAACGGTAAGAGAACTGCAGCTGCTGCTGTAAGAATTGCTGTTGAAATGTGCAAAGAAGGTATTATTACTAAAGAAAGAGCTATTCAATTAGTAGATCCTTATACAGTTAACCAAATTTTACTGCCTTGCTTTGATGCTAAAGCAATGGAAGAAGCTCACAAAGTTGCACACGGTGTAAATGCTTCTCCCGGTGCTGCAGTAGGTAAGATTGTATTTGATACAGAAGAAGCAGCTCAAAGGGGCGCAGCAGGTGAAAAAGTTATTCTTGTAAGAATCGAGACCTGTCCGGATGATATTCACGGTATGGCAGTTGCTCAAGGAGTTTTAACACTCAGAGGTGGTGCAACTTCTCACGCAGCAGTAGTTGCAAAAGGTATGGGTAAACCATGCGTAGCTGGCTGTGAAGATATGAAGATTGATCTTGAAAATGAAACATTAACAGGTGCAGATGGTACTGTTTACCACAAAAACGATATCATCTCTCTTGACGGCGGCAAAGGTCTTGTAATGGACGGAGCTGTTAAGCTTGCAGACGCTCAAATTGATGATAACTTTACTACATTCTTCAAGTGGGTAGATGAAATTAAGACAATGAAAGTTGAAGCCAACGCAGATACTCCAAAGGATATCGCAAATGCTCTTAAATTCGGTACAGAAGGTGTTGGTCTCTGTCGTACAGAGCACATGTTCATGGATCCGGACAGATTACCCTGGGTACAGAAGATGATTATTGCCGGTACTCCGGAAGCAAGAAAAGAAGCTTTAGACCACTTACTTCCGATGCAGTATTCAGACTTCTACAATATGTTCAAGGCATTAGGTTCCGGTAAACCTATGACAGTACGTCTTTTAGACCCGCCGCTTCACGAATTCTTACCTTCTAAGGAAGATTTGATTGCCGAAGTTGCTACTTTAAAAGCCCAAGGTAAAGATGCTAAAGAAAAAGAAGAACTTCTTCAGGTTGTGGAAGGACTTTCCGAGTCTAACCCGATGATGGGCCTAAGAGGCTGCAGATTAGGTTTAACTTACCCTGAAATAAATGAAATGCAGGTAAGAGCAATTTTTGAAGCTGCATGTGATGCTAAAAAAGAAGGTGTTGACGTAATTCCTTACGTTATGATTCCTCTTATCGGCCACGTAAACGAGTTAAAAGTTGCAAAAGAAATTCTTGAAAGAGTTGCTGAAAATGTAATGAACGAAAAAGGAATTAAAGTTGAATATAAATTCGGTACTATGATAGAAATTCCTCGTGCAGCATTAACTGCTGATGAAGTTGCCGAATACGCTGAATTCTTCTCATTCGGTACAAACGACTTGACTCAGATGACATTCGGCTATTCAAGAGATGACGCAGAAGGCAAATTCCTGAAACGTTACGTTGAACAGAAGATACTTCCTGCTAACCCGTTTGAAACACTTGATACAAAGGGTGTTGGTAAGTTAATGGAAATGGCTATGGAAAAAGGTAAATCTGTCAATCCGAAACTTATCGGCGGTGTTTGTGGTGAACACGGCGGAGATCCTGATTCAGTTAAATTTGCATACAGAATCGGACTTGATTATGTATCTTGCTCTCCATTCCGTATACCTCAGGCAAAACTTGCAGCAGCGCAAGCAGTTGTTGAAGGAAGATAGGAATAGGAAAAATCAGATATTTAAAAAGAGGGCGGAATGCTTTGCATTCCGACCTCTTTTTCTTTACCTAAATTACCAATTTATCAATAATAGAAAATACATTTTCCGCTATTAATTTATGTGCTTCCTTTGTAAAATGTAACCCGTCAATTGAAGAGACTTTTACAATATCATTAAGATTTAAAAAACGGCATTTGAATTTTTCTGCTACACTTTTGTAGATTTTTGCAAGTAAAAAAGATTTTTTTATTGATGTTTCATCAAACATTTGGGAAAATCCGCTTGTAAGAATATTCTTATTAAGGTTTGCGGGAGAAATAATTACAGCTTTTATATTTTTGTTTATGACGGTTTGGACCATTTTTTCAAGACCGCATTGTAGCTCTTTTTCTGTAGCGGAATAGAATTTTTGTAAATCATTGGTTCCTATAAAAATAATTACGGCGTATAAATCGTCGGTTAATAAACCGGGAAGGATTTTGTAACCAGTAAATTCACTGCCGTCAATGCTGTCTGTAAAACCTGTTCTGTTACAGCCGCCGGCTTCTATAATTTCAAACATGCCGGCGGATAATTTTTGTAATATTCCAGTCCAACGTTCATTTATACCATATCTTTTGCCGTTTCCTGGAATATATCCGAATGTATTACTATCTCCGAAACATAGAATTTTCCGCATTATTTTACATCCGATTGAACCATATTTTTATTAAAATATTTGTTTGCAACTCTTATTATATCAGATGCCGTAACCTCATCAACCATTTTTGTATAGCTGTTCAAAAAGTCATATCCGAATCCGTACGCTTCAAACAAGCCAATATTGGAGGCTTTTTCGGAGTTTGTTTCCATCGCGATAATAAAACCTCCTTTAAGCCTGTCTTTTGCATCTTGGAGTTCGGAATCAGAGACAAATTCCATTTTTAGACGATTAATCTCGTTCAGCATTTTTTTCTTCGAATATTCAAGAGTTGCCGGATTTGTACCGATATAAGTCATAAATATTCCGCCAAGCATTTTAGGAGAATATGCAGAGCCCAATTGATAAGCAAGTCCGTCTTGTTCACGCAGATTTGTAAACAAACGCGAACTCATGCCGGAACCTAATAGAGTATTTATAACTTTTAATGTGACAAAATCCCTTTTATTGCTGACATCCGCAGCCTGCCATCCCAAAAACAGCCATGCAGTTTGCAAATCTTTTATGCTCTGGGATACTGTTTTGGGTGCATTAAGTTTTGTAATATTGTATTTGGAATAATCAACCGGCGGCATATTGTGATTAGGTATTATTGAGCCTAAAGAAGCCAGTATTTTTTCGGAATCAACATTTCCGTTAACAGAAACTATAATATTTTTTGAATCCAGTATTTTATTATAATATTTTACAACATCTTCCCGCTGAATTTTCGGTAAAGATCTTTCTAAAATTTTATTAGTATGAGAATATACGCTGTTTTCGAAAATAGCAGTTTTAAAATTCTCTATTGCAATATTCATCGGAACATCGCGGCTTTGTTTTATTCTTGATAAAATTTCCGAACGTTTTTTCTCGAGTTCATAATCGTCAAAGACTGCATTATTTATGATTTCATCCAGAATATCAAGTGTTTTATCAATTTGCGCCGTAGTTGTTTGAACATCTATTATAAAAAAGTCCTCATCGCAGGAAGGTGATATCGAAATACCGCTCTCGTCCAATATTTGAGCAAGCTCTTGTGCTGAATATTTTTTTGTGCCTTTAAGCAGTGTGCCGGCTGTCAATGTTCCTTCTCCTGCAATATTTTCAAGAAACTCTCCGCCTTTTGCAATAATACTTATTGCAATAATATCGTTATTTTTGTTTTTGTTTATTAATACTGTTGTACCGTTATCTATTGCATATTTAACGGTTCCGTTGCTTTCCGATATTTTTTGTGCGGAATGTTTAATTTCTGCCTTTGTTTCAGCCTTTGCCATAGATTGCGGAAGTATTATTGACACTGCACTTCTATTTTGACCTAAAAACTTCTCTGCTGCGGATTTTACATCCTCTGCAGTTACAGCTTTAATATTTTCAACATAGTTATTGTATAAATCCGAGCTGTTAGTTAAAGCCATGATATAGCCGAGTTCGGAAGATATATTGGAAGTAGATTCTCTGGAATAATAAGTATCCTGAATAATCATATTTTTTGCTCTTTGGAGCTCTTCATCCGTAATGCCGTATTTTTGTATATAATTAATTTCCTCAAAGATTGCTTTTTCAAGTTTTTCCTGACTTGATGGCGTGAAGTTTGCGGTTATATAAAATATCCCGTCATCCCTGAAACTGCCGTTAGAAGCAGAGATTGAATACGCCAGTCCTTTTTGTTCTTTGATATTTCTGTATAATTTTGAGGATTTCCCGCCTCCTAAAATTTCTGCTAATATATCAAGCGCAAAAGTTTGTTTGTCAGAAATATTTACACCTCTGAAACCTATCATTAAATATCCTGATTGTGTGTCTGTATAATCAATCTTGCGTTTTTGATTTTGGAGTTGGTGTTCACGTTTAAAATTCTTTTTAACAGGTTTTTTGTATTCTTGATTAAAACATTCTTCTATTTTAGCAACAGCTTTTTGTGTATCAACATCGCCCACAACTAAAGTAACCATATTTGAAGGATTGTAATACTGATTAAAATAATCAAGAATTTCTTCGCGTCTTATGGTTCCTATAATATCTGCGGAGCCTATAACTTTTCTTTTGTAGGGGTGTGTTGTATACATCATATCATTTAAGTTGTCATAAACTTTTTTAGACGGAGTATTACCGTCTTTTGCGATTTCTTCCAAAACAACTTTTCTTTCTTTTTCAAGTTCTTTTCGGGGGATTTGCGGATTAAGAAGCATATCTGAATGTAATTCCATTGCCGTATCAAAATACTCTGACGGAATTGTAATATAGTAGTGAGTAAAATCTTTGCTGGTAGCTGCGTTTATAATTGCACCTTTAGATTCAAGAATTCTGTCAAATTCTCCGGTCGGGTGAGCTTTTGTTCCTTTAAAAAACAGGTGTTCTAAAAAATGTGCAACACCGTTATTATCGTCTGTTTCGTTTATTGAACCCGTTTTAATCCAGGTGTCTATAGTTACAATCGGATTATTTCTTAATTCGTAAACTACAACAGTTTGGCCGTTTGCAAGTTTTTGGACAGTAAACTCAGCCGCTTGTACGGCTGTTGTAATTATAAACATTATAAAAACAGCTAATATTTTTTTCATGCGCTCATCCCCCATATTTACACTACTGCTTGAAATAAATCATTTTGTCATGCTGAACTTTTTTCAGCATCTTCCCAATATTGTGTTGTACTAATTTTTCAAGTATATTATCTTGAACGCTAACGTCCATATCTGATAAATACATAGTATTATATTTAGATAATAAATTCAATTGTCTTAATCTTTGATTTGGAAAATACACTTAACACAATGGGCTTTCGGCTGTAAAACAAGGTTATCTTCCAAATCGTACATTTTTGCAATACGGGTTATAAGAGGTTCTCCGCATAGAGGGCATTTCAAATTTGTTTCTCTGTTTAATATCCTTGCTTTAAGAGTCTCAATACTCTCTGCACTGACTATTTGAAATTCGTAATCTTTTTCAAGTGCCTTAAGTTCTTTTGGCGCACATTTTAAAACTCTTGCGAGTTGTTGCCTTTGGGTTACTGAAAGAAAAAGTTCTTTGCCTGCTTCTATATCTTCAAGAATATTTTGTTGAATATTTGTTTTTTTAGAAAGGCCCGCAATAGACAATCCGGCCTTTTCTCGTCTTTTTTGAATAAATTCTGCTAAACTTTCCATAATTTGCATTATATCAGATAAATAAATTTAGAAAATGTAACAAAACGTAAATATTATTTTGTATGCAGTTAAAAATTTGCTTGAATGTGGAATATAGCAATTATAATAATCAAAGGATATGGTTATGTATGTGCCAAACGAAGAAGAAAAGCATGAAAATAATTATGACGGAGCTATACTTCGTTTGTAGTTATTTTGAAAAATGTTTTTACCTAATCCGTTTCTGTATTTCCGGAGGTTTGTATGGTAAATATTAATACAAACCTTGCAAGCCTTATTGTTCAATCGAGTTTGAATAAATCTTCGGATGCTTTAAATAATGCGATAGAGCGTATGACAACAGGCTTTAAACTGAATGGTGCAAAGGATAACGCAGCCGGATACTCAATTGCAGCCAATATGACCACCAAAATTAATGCATACCAAGTCGCGGAAGAAAATACCCTTATGGGAATAGATATGATAAGGACCGCATCTTCTTCTTTATCTCAGATGTCTGATATCCTATCACGTATGCGCAGCTTAGGCGTACAGGCTGCTAATGGTACATACGGTACAAATTCAATAAATTCAATTACCTCGGAAGTGGAAGCTTTGATAAACGAATTATATCGCATAAAGGGCAGTACTGAGTATAACGGCCAAAATTTATTTTCATCCGCCGGAAGCGTTTCAAATAACGGCAGCGAATTAAAGTTAAATCAAGACGGCTTTTTGCAGGATATTGTAAGAAGAGATACAACCGGTATGGCAAAATTTTCGGAAATAGATGAGAATACTGTAATAAGCGGCGGTACATATTCGGTATCTACGGCAGACGAACTTGCGAAATTAGCCCGAATGGTTAATGCAGGAAATGTAAGTGACATAGAAATAGTGCTTGCAAATAACATTGATTTAAGTGTGTATTCATCAGGCTCCGGATGGACACCAATGGGTACATTTAAAGGGATTTTTGACGGTAATGGTTATACAATTTCTAATTTGTATATAAATTCTAATAACAGTGGTTCTGCATTTATTAAAAGTACTGATCGAAGAGAAGACGGTTCTTACACAGAAATAAAGAATATAAAATTTGATAATACGGATGTAAATTCAACAAACCGAAGAACTGCTGTTATTGTCGGATATGCAGCGGCAACAAATATTGTTAATTGTTCTGTAGAGGGTTCTGTTAATAGCAGCAGTATCCAAACTGGTGGAATCTTGGGAGACGGATATTATACTACGACATCTTATTGTTATGCTGATCTCGATATTATCGGTACAGATGATGTTGGAGGAATTTCCGGCACCAACAACTATTCCGAGTCTTCCTACTGCTATACAACAGGAACTATTAGCGGGGATTCGGTGGTTGGCGGAATTGCAGCCTGGGGTACAGCTCTAAATTGTAAGTCAGCGGTTAATATTTCCGGGAATGAAAATGTTGGCGGTATATTGGGTAACAGCAACGCAAGTACTTCTAATAATTATTTTTCGGGTAAAGTTGCCGGAGTAAGTAATGTAGGCGGTATTACGGGACGTTCATATCAAATTCAGGCGAACTATTCCGATAATATAGTAGCAGGAAGTGTAAGCGGAGCAGATAAAGTCGGTATAATTATAGGTTCTGTGACATCTGCAGGAGCAACTCTTCAAAATAATTATTTTGATGGGACCATGAGTTTCGGCTTGGCAATGGTTGGGGACGGTATATTTAATAGTAATAATGATATAGATTTATCCTTAGGAACAACATTTGATCTTCAAGTTGGTATTAATAGTGACGAATCAAGTCGCTTAAACTACAGCACATATATTTCTCTGCCGGGGCTCGACAGTTTGCAGGCCTCCGGCGTAACAAAACCGGAGTTCTTAGAGAATATAGATTCAAGCTTATGTGATATAGAATTAAAGCAAACAGAGCTTGGTACGGCAGAGAATTGACTTTTAAGTGTATTGGAAGAAATCTCTGTAAAATACGAAAATTTGCTCTCTTCCCGCTCAACAATTCGCGACACTGATATAGCTGATGTTTCAAGCGAGTATATACGCCAACAAATATTACAGCAGGCATCCGCAACACTCCTCTCGACTGCGAATCAGTCTCCAGCATTTGCTCTGCAGCTGCTTTAAGTTAATAATGTAAACTTATGTAAAATATTCACTTGATTTTTAAATTTTTCTATCCTATAATATAAGGACGCGCATGAAAATGTGCGTAAAGAAAATGATTTGCACAAGGGTGCTTTTTATATAGTTGGAGAAAACTGTTTGAGAAGTATCTTAATGCCGAAATATAATCGTAGCAAATGATTATTGAACGTTGAAAATCTTATATCGTCAATGTAACGAAATGTAAATAGCATAAATGATTTAATATTGACAATAAAAATTGACGATATAAGATAGAAATGTTCGGAGAGGAAACCTCCGGTGCAGGTTTGCAAAAGCGGTCTGAGGAAGAATAGAGTAATCAGATGCCTGACACAAATTAAAACCCTTGTCTTTTATAAATAGCATTGAAGACGAAGTTTTTATAATACTGCATACTGCAGGTAATCACAGCCGATAGTTTTGCACCTTGACAACAGAATAGCAAAAGACGAAGAACTTGTTAATTCAATAATGAAAGACGGACAAAAAAATGAAG
>CALUSF010000038.1 GCA_944323325.1 Candidatus Gastranaerophilales bacterium | reverse complement strand
TTATATTTGGATATAACTTCCGGCATTTTTTTTTTTTATTCAAAGCCCGAGACATCGTTAATAATTTCCGCTCCGTTATTTAAGGCGAAATCTGCGACAACAGAACTTCTTGTATCTACGCTTATAGGAAATTTTATATTTTCTTTTTGAATAAAATCAAACAGATATTTTAATCGTCTGATTTGTTCTTTATCATCAACCGGCAGCGACCCCGGTCTTGTGCTTTCCGCACCCGTATCAATAATATCCGCTCCGTCTTGAATAAGCGATAAAAAATGTTCCTGAACTTTTTTAGGTTCAAAGTACATTCCGCCGTCCGAAAATGAATCCGGAGTTATGTTTAATATTCCGGCAATTTTAGTAGTACGTTGTTTCCGTTCTATAAACTTTAAGATTTCATCCCCTAAAATTGCTAACTTAAAAGGCTGGGATTTGAGTTTTGCGGCAATTTTTTTTAATTGTGATAAACTTCCGCACAAAATAACATCCGAGTTTTCGGCTTTTCCAGTGATTACGTCTCGATTTACCGCACAATCGGCACCGAAAATCAAAGCCGTTTGTTTCAATATGTTGGCTTGTGCAACGGAAAGCGCAAAAATTTTGATATTCTTATATTGAAATTTATCTGCGGCTTTATCAATATAGCTTTTATCAAAACCGATAAATTCCAACTCTTTTTTTATATCAATTCCGGAAATTTCTTTTAATAAAAAATTACTCATGCGCAAATTTTAGCATAAGTATCTTTAAACCTCAATCATTTGAAGTGAGATAGCCTTAACAACAGCCTGAACCCGGTTATGCGCATTAAGTTTTTTATAAATGGACTCCAAATGAGCTTTGGTTGTTGCAACTGAAATATTGAGCTCCGTGGCAATTTCTTTATTAATCATTCCTTTTGCCACTAACTCAAGAACGCACAGCTCTTGTTTTGTTAATATACATGCCATTCAGCAGTCCTCATACTTCTTTTATTTAATTTTCATATAAAAAGTGTTCAAGTGTCTATCAGCCGTTTGGCTATTTTTATGTTGCCGGTTAACTTGAAATTACTTATGAAATATGCCATAATGTAAGTACTTTATATAGGTGTTTATTTTGTTCCTACATTTTTATAAATAGGGAGAGTAAGCTCTATAATTGTTGAAGTATACCCGCCGATACAAAATCGCCAGCGGGAAACGGATAAATTTAGGCACTCACCCACCTGCGAGACCGGCAGGTAACAAAATCGCACTTATATAAAGTTTTTTTTTATTTTAATTAACTGTAGTATTGTTTGATATCCTTTTTTGTATGCACAACAGGCGGATGATTTTTTTTTCGTATCTGTTTAAATACATATTGAAAGGAGATTTTTGATATGTTTTATAACATTTTAAAGGCAAAAGATATAGTTAATCTTGACGGTGACAAATTTAAACGCGAAGTTCTGATGGAAGATAACGGCAGTGCGTTGAGTATTATTGCAATAAAAAAAGACGAAATTATAGACACACATACTTCACAATGTGATACGGCCGTTTTTGTTCTGGACGGAGAAATAGAACTGCATTTTGAAGCGGAAAAATTCAAACTCGATAAAGGTGAGATTTTGATGTTCAAAAAAGATAAGGAGCATAAGGTGCTTGCGCTGAAAGACAGTAAATTTATGTTAATTAAAATCTAAAAGTAATAAAAACCGCACAATGCGGTTTTTTTATTTTATATTAATTCCTCTTATAAATTCTTTTATAAAATTTTTAAACCCGGTTTTCCAGGGTCTTGCAACTCCGCTGTAGTATTCTTCATAATCACCGATAATATTTCTTGGCAGGCTTTTTCCTGCGCACAGTGTTTGTGCAATAAATTCCAAATAATCATCTTGCTCTTCGCGATATTCAAAATCTTTATATCTTAAATCCTCGTCGGCTTCAAAATGAACAAGTGCGTGATATGCGCATTCTATATTTTTGTCCTTTGTATCAGGAAATAGCAATAATGCTTCTCTGACCGTTTTTCTTTCAGTAAGAACAGCATATACAAGTCTTCCGACAAACTTTCTGTTATTTATATCATCCATATTTTTAATAAGGGTCTTTTATTGTAAAATCAAAACTCGGCGAAGCGGGGCCAAAGCTGGCATCATATTTTAACTTTGGACCGTCTGATAAATCTACTATTCCTTCTTTGTGTTCTTCCGGCGCCTGAAAATATTTGCCGAGTCTTCTTTCTGATTTTATCAAAGGAGCTTTTTGTTGTGAACTGCAGCTGCAAAGACACATGCTTAATAAAACAGAGAATAATATAAGACCGCAAATTTTTTTCATAGAATGCCTCTATTCTCTATTATAACATGTGTTTAGGCGTTTTTATCCTGCAAAAGAATGAATGTATACTAAAATAAAAATTATTCTGTTAATTCAAATTTTTCATAACAATATTCATTAAATCAAATTTATTTTTAAATCCGCTGAATCGTTCTGTTTCTTTGCCGTCTTTAAAAATTATAAAAGTAGGAAACGCGTTAACTTTGTACTTGATTGCGATTTGTGCATCTTCATCCGTGTTAACCTGACCGATGTAAACTTTATCCATCTCTTGTAAAACTTCTTCCTGTTTTTTGCAGTAGCCGCACCAGGGTGCGTAAAATTCAACGACCTTTAAACCGGATTGTATTTCTTTTTCAAAATTTGTTTTATCAAGCTTTTTTAACATAAAAATTCCTCCTTATTTTATTTTTGAGGAATTTTTATACGGTTCAATTGCCGGATAGGTTAATTATTTACAAGTTTTTATTAATTCTCCGACGTATTTTAATGCTTCTTCGGTAACATTCCCGCTTTTTACTCTCTGACCGATTGCCTCTATAATTTCTTTTACGGAAATCGTTCTGTGCGGAAGTGCTACTATTTTGTAAATTGCGGTTTTTATATCTTTTAAACCTTCAATTAACGGATTATCGGGCATTTTTATATCGCGTCTGCTGATATCAATAAGGTTGTTGTTTTCTCTGGCCTGTTTAAGCAATTGTGCTTCCGCTAATTCTTTTTCGCGCATGTTCTTTACTTCTTCAATTGAATCACATAACACTAAATATCGCACGGTATTTTTAGAAAGTCTGCCGGATATATTACTTGTGTCTATAACCGTGTTACCGGCTTTCTTATTTTTGAACCATCCCCAAAAACCTGTTGAATCTGTTTGAGAAGCTTTGTTTCTTTCACTTTCTTTTTGTTTCAAGGCGGCTTTTTCTTCTGCAAGCAGTTTTTCCAATTCGGCTTTATATTCGGCTTTCATTTCCAAAAATTTGCCCAGTTTACGGCTGTGAATCTTCAAAGATTCTTCGCGGTTCATTGCGGGAACCCTTATAAAAGATTTGCCTCTCTGGTCGGTATAAAAATTGCGATAGTATGAGACTGTGCCTAAAATATCTCTGGATTCTTCACGCCTGCCGTAATTTTTATAGATTTCTTCATTGTCCGGCAGATTAAATGCGCAGATGTCAAATTTTTCTTTGCCGGCCATTTGGGAAGTATTAGAGCTTTCCCAGCTGTACGGACTGTATTCTTTACGCCAATAACCGTTACTTTTTTCACTTTTGTCCGTATATAGTCCGCTAAAATTTGTATGATTGATTGCTTGTACTTTCATGTTTTATTATCTCCATTTTATAGACTTAATATTTTGCGCCTTATAAAAACCGCTGATTTTTTCATACATGGGTTTTAATACCCGTTCCAAAACATCTTGCAGAGCTGCAGTTTTAGCTTCTTTAGTCTTAAGAAGTTTTACATTTTGTTTGTTTAAATTTTCTGCTTCTGTATCAATAGCTTCATTCTAGAACAAAAAAGACCGGAATCTCCGCTTTTTTAAGAAATATTAAGAAGAATTGTGCTATAATTACTTGTATGGAGGGTTATTATGCAAAGAGTATTAAAATTATTTTTTCCGGGAATGTTATTAATGCTTATGGCTCAATCGGTTTTTGCCGATTCGGAACAATTACAAAAAGATACCCGCGATATGCTTATTAAAAAGCTGGATACGGCTTCACTTGTTGTATATAAGGATAACCAAATTAAAACGTATACAGAGCCGGGTCTTGAGCCTCTCATAAATTATCTTGAAAATAACGATTTTAAAGGCGCGTATGTATTTGACAGGGTTATAGGGCGTGCTGCCGCAAACTTGTATGTATACGGGAGTGCTAAGTATGTTTATGCGGATACTATTTCTAAACCCGCGATTGATATTTTAAAGAAAAATAATATTAAATACGAAGCAAAAAATATAACCGACGAGATTCAAAACAAATCTAAAACGGGACTCTGTCCGTTTGAAGAATTGACTAAGGATGTATCGGATCCGAATCAGGCTTACGGTTTAATATATAAGAAAATGCACCCGGATTCGGCGATAGTATATTTTACTCCTGAAATTACATCCTCAGCGCTTGTAGATATATATAATGTTTTGGGTAAGAGTTTGAAGGGTAACGTTGCCGTAAAAGTACACTCTGGAGAACCCGGCGGACATAATTTTTTACAGCCGGATTTTATCAAACCTCTTGTTCAAAAGCTTAACGGAACAATTGTAGAATGCAATACGGCTTACGGCGGAAGAAGAGATACGACGGAAAAACATATTAAAACGCTTCAGGAACACGGGTTTACTAAAATTGCAAAAACCGATATTATGGACTCTGAAGGTCAGATGGAACTACCGGTTGCCGGGGGCAAACAAATTAAGGTCAATTATGTAGGTTCACACCTGAAAAATTATGATTCAATGCTTGTTCTTTCACATTTCAAAGGTCATCAAATGGGGGGATTTGGCGGTGCATTAAAGAATTTGTCAATCGGCGTCGCTTCTTCTTACGGAAAAGCATATATACACGGCGCCGGTGATACAAATAAGATTTGGAGCTGTGAGCAGGACAAATTTCTGGAAGCAATGGCCGATGCGGATAAATCCGTAATGGATTATATGAAAGGCAACATTACATTTATTAATGTAATGAGTAAAATGTCAATTGATTGTGATTGTAATAATAATCCTGCAGAACCTGAAATTGCAGATATAGGAATTTTGGCATCCGATGATCCGGTAGCGCTTGATCAGGCTTGTGTAGATTTGGTATACAATTCAAAAGATTCCGGCAAAGCGTCTTTAATAGAGCGTATTGAATCCAGACACGGAATACATACTGTAGAAGCGGCGGAAGCAATCGGAGTCGGAACAAGAAAATATAAATTAATTGAAATAAAATAATTTTAATCTAAAATCCGCACACCGCTTGTTGTACCGGTTCCGTAATTATTTAGCATGTATCCGCTTCCGAAAGGACTTCTAAATTGAGTTCCCGATGTCGTGCCATAGCTTGACGGGTATGATAAACCCGATAAACCGGAAGTTGAAAAGAACGGGTCATTGTCGAAAGACGGTGTAAACCCTGTCAATTGCCCGCCAAAAAAGTTTCCTATATTGCGAAACCAGGACGTTTTGTAGTTCTGTTTTGGTCTGGAAAGTATTGCACCGCGGACGTTGTCATACCTTGTACTGATATCTCCCGGCTGAATTGCTCCGAATGCCTGCATTTCCAATCTCTGAAGACGTTCTAAGTCGCTTTCTCTTCCGTAGCTTCTATTCAAAGCATATCTTTCTAAAGCGCTCATATCAGAAAAAGTTGATGAGCGTCTGTTATAGTGTCTGTTTGTTCTATAAGGGCTCAGCGGTTTATATATTTGTCTGTTATTATTGTAATACCGCGGAGTGTTATAATAATTTCTGTTACGGTAGTTATTATATCCGTAATTTCTGTATGCCGGACTGTAATAAGGGCTGCGTGTTACTATTGTTCTTGCCTGAATTTCCATTTGCGGAATAAGGAACGCAAAAATAAATACAAATATTATAAAAAAACGACTCATAACCAATCCTCCTTATGACATTAAAATCTTAAATAACAAAATTTTGTATTAACTGCCCGGGTAAGAAGCAGGCTATTTTTAAAGACAATTTATTTTAAATACTTATTCTTAATCCGAATTGCAATGCCACACCCTGCCGGCCGCCGTTTCTAATCATTGTTTCAAAGAAACCTGTTATTCTGTCACCCCATCGCTTTTGTACTCCGACACCGTACTGAACAAAAGGTTTAACGGATAAATTGCTTAAATAAACATCATTTGCTTGGAATTTGGCATGGTCAATAATATTCCATATCATTGACACCGATATATAAGGCTGCAAAAAGTTCTTACAATTACCGATTAATTTAATTTGCGGTTCTATGTGGATTGCGTGAAGCGGTTTTGTATTAATGCTTACGTCAGATGCGGTTGTGTAGTTAAAAGTATTTATAAAAGAATATGACATTAAAAGACTCGGCTGGATAATCAAATGTTTTTTAGCTGTTTCGAAATTATAACCGGTTTTTTGTGCAATACCCGTGTTAAACATTACAAAATTGTCTTTTCCGGACTCTGATGACGCTTCTCCCGAGCTTGCTCCCGCATTTATGGTCCAAAGCGTAAAGAAATTTTTTTTATAGAACGCTGCTTCTATTCCTGCGAGCCCTCCGTTGTTATAAATACCCACTCCGTCATAGGCCTGGTGTGAACCGTTATAAGTAACATATCCGCCGCCAAGCCCGTACCAGCCGTTTTTAAGCTTATACAGCGGTGTCTCGCCTCCAAGCATAGTTCCGTAACTAACGTTTGATACATCAGGACCGTTTTTTAAAGGAACCGATTCAAAAATTGAATACGGTTTAAACCAAATTCCGCTTTTCTCTTCCGGTATGGATAAAGGTGATGCCGTAAAACGATTGTATGTGAACGCCGTTTTGTTTTTCATTTCGAAACTTGTTTTATATTCCGGAGACATAATCATTACCATATCGAGATTAGAAAAAATATTTCTGTAAGTTTCAAGCTGCGTAAAATATCCCGAAAGCTGGGCAGCGACGGCTCCGGCAAGTACAGCCGGATTAAATCCGCCTCTTATAAAATCGAAATTTCCGTCCGATGAATCATAGCTTGCTGTATAATTGTATATAGGGGTTTTTATTATGCTTGTATCATAGCGTACATAATCTTTCAGAATTGAATCTGCAAACGGGATTATAATATTTTGTCCTTCCGGAACTCCTGTTAATGCAAGGCCGGGTATATATATAGTGCCGTTTCCGCTGAAACTTTGAGCCGAAATTGTATCCATTGTATTTGTATTAAAATTAACATCGGGATATATTTTAGAAGTACCGGTGACATTGAAATTTCCAAAATTGATATTATTAATGATTCCGTTTTGCATATTAAAATTTGTGTTGTTTCCAAAACTGGTATTTTGGGCATTAAAATACGAACTGTTTGCGAGCAGATTTACCGTACCGCCTTCGAAATTAAAATTGCCGGTATAATTATCATTGGTTCCTCCGAGATTTAAAATTCCGGAATCTTTCTTTATGATATTTCCTTCTCCGCTTATTCCGCTTAATATATTTGTAGTACCTTCAGATTCAAATTCGATAATTCCGCTTGATGCATTATAGATGTCATTTAATTCTTCGGATTTATCAAGATTGTTACGAAATGTGGAATTTGCAATTAAAAGTTCTCCGCCGTTATATATGCCGCCACCTTCTCCGATTTCTGCATTCGTAGAAATACTGTTATTTTCAATGGTTGAATTTGTAATTGCGGTAACTCCGCCTGTGTTGTTGTATATGGCGCCGCCGTCGGCATAAAGTCCGGATTCTGCTGTGTTGTTTGATATAACACTGTTATTAATTTTTAAATTTGCGTTATTAAATATAGCTCCGCCGAATGTGTAAGTTAATTCACCGCCCTTTGTGCTGCTGCCGTATATTGCGGAATTATTAATCGTCATATCATTAGCATTATAAAGAGTGCCGCCATATATAAATGAGCCCTGTTCACCTTCCGCATAATTATTATTAAATAAAGTATTGTTGATTGTTATAATACCGCTGTTATAAATAGCTCCACCATAGGGGACGACTGAACCGTATGAATAATTATTGTTAAAAACGGAATCATTTATAACCATTGTTTCCGAATAATTTTGATACCCGTTTGCAATAGCACCGCCGTATGATGAAGCACCATTTGTATAATTACTGTCAAAGAGAGCCGAATTTATGGTTGCGTATCCATTGTTTAAGTTATATATAGCTCCTCCTACACCGAAATTTATACCGCCTGCGTTAACAAAATTTCCTACAAAAGCAGAACGTTCAATTTCCAGATTGCCTGCGTTATTATAAATTGCACCTGCAAAACTGGAATTGCTGTAATTTTGCCCTTTGCAGTTAAGCATTCTTACTGAACTAAATTGAGTATCCTGATTAAAAATGAATCCGCTGAATGTGTTGCTGCCGTCTATTGAATAATTGTTTCCCTGAAAAGTTATATCGAGGTTTAAGAAATTGTTATTGATAGAAGTATCAGATGTTAAGTTATTTTGGATATCAATGGTATCACCGTTTACCGGCTGTGAATTCATTAATTCTTCAAAATTATATATAATTATATCATTTGCAAATGATAAATTTTGAAACAGGAATCCTATTATTATTATGTTTATAATAAGTTTTATAAAGCGCATAGGACTATATTATTTTGTTAATAATACAATTCTATTAACCTGTGAGGTACTTTTTTTATTACCTGAAAAACCTATTTTGTTTTAGTAAATTTTATTGCATAATGTCCGGAAAAAGGAGAAATATATGAAAATACTAATTGTAACTACGAATTTTTCGGGCGGAGAAAATGATAAAATGCAAAATACCGGTGTTTGGCTTGAGGAATTTGCAGTGCCGTATATTGTTTTTAAAGATACCGGTTATGAAATAACCGTTGCAAGTCCTAAGGGCGGGCTTTCTCCTGTAGATGAAAACAGTATGTCATGTTCTAATCCCGAAGAATGGGATCCGTGCATAAAAATTCTGAGAAAAACCGCAAGATTATCTGAAATAAATTATAAAGAGTATGATGCTTTGTTTCTCCCGGGAGGCCATGGCCCGATGTTCGATTTGGCGGAAGATATATTGCTGAAAGAAATTGTTGAGTATTTCTACTTTGCGGACAAAATCGTAAGTGCTGTGTGCCACGGGCCTGCCGGATTGATTCTTGCATCTGATAAAAACGGTGAATCTATTTTGAAAGATAAAAAAGTCACCTGTTTTACTAATAAAGAAGAACAAATCGTTAAGCGTACAGAAGATGTGCCGTTTCTTTTGGAGACAAGGATTCGTGAATTAGGCGCCCGATTTGAAGATGCGGCTCCGTGGTCGGAACATGTATGTGTAGATGGAAATTTAATCACCGGACAAAATCCGCAATCCGCTTTACTTTTAGCCGAAGAGGTTATAAAAAGTTTTTCTTAACCGGACTTAATTCTTCCCGAGAGAGGTTCTTACAGCTTGCGGCCTTAACATTTTTATATTTTATTGTGTCGACAAAAAAGTTTGCAGGTTTTGGTAATCAAAAATTACCAAAACCTGCTCAAGCTTTAATTAGCGGGATACAGGCGGTTTTGGTTCGGTGTTTATTTCAGGTCACTTTCAACTTTTGCCAGAATCTCATCCAGTTTGGAGGTATCTTTTACACCGCCCTGAGCGAAATTAGGTCTTCCGCCTCCGTTTGCACCCGTTGCGCGGGCAATTTCACCGACAATTTTACCGGCATTAATACCCTTTTTCACAAAACCGTCAGTTACTTTTGAGATAACCATTCTTTCGTTTGCAAGAACAATTACGCTTTCGCCGAGTTTGTTTGCAAGCATTTCCATACCGGCTTTGACGGCATCTGCGTCAAAGTTCTCAATTTTTGATATAAAGAGTTTTCCGCCTTCAATATCTCGGGCCTTTGATATAAATGTTGCAAATTTACTTCTCGCCATATCGGCTTTAGTTTGTTCCAGTTCTTTTATTAAAGCTTTGTTTTCTTCGCTTATTTTATCAATACGTTCAATAACTTCATCCGTATGGACTTTGAAGCGGGCTTCCAAAATATCTGCAATTTTTGCTTTATTATTCAAATATTCAATGGCAGCTTTGGAAACTACAAGTTCGATTCTTCTTGTACCGGCTGCGATTGCGTTTTCTGATACAATTTTAACCAATCTTAAATCGCCTGTATTTTTTGCGTGGGTGCCGGCACAAAATTCCATTGATATAACGTCATGCGCCTGATGATGCCCTTTGCATTTGTCTCCGCCGCATCTGCATTTTTTAGCTCCGCCTATTGATACGACTCTTACTTTATCTTCGTATTTTTCACCAAACAGTGCGGTCGCGCCGGTAAGTTTGGCCTCTTCTATTCCCATAACTTCTGTTTGGACGGGAAGTTTTTCCGCAATCCATTCGTTCATAAGGTTTTCTGTCTTTTGAACTTCATCCGGTGTCATTGCGCGTGAGAAAGTAAAATCAAATCTCATGCGGTTCTCTTCAACCTGTGAGCCGGCCTGTTTAACTTCATCACCGAGAACCTTTATCAAGGCTGCTTGTAATAAGTGGGCGGAAGTATGGTGAACTCTGATTTCCGCACGTCGTGAAGAATCGATTTGAGCGGTCACTTCATCTCCGATATTAATTTCGCCGCTTAGTATCTGGCACCTGTGAACAAAAAGGTGATTTACTTTAAACGTTGTAAGAACTTCCAGCTTCAAATCGTTATTAAAAATAAATCCGCTGTCTCCGACTTGGCCGCCGCATTCCGCGTAAAAAGGAGTTTTGTCTAATACTACATCAACAAAACCTTCTCCTTCAATTGTTGCAAGAATTTTAGCCAGGCACTCATTTTCTTCATATCCGACAAATTCCGTTGAACCGACTTCGTCTTCAAGCTTGGCATATTTTATATCGCCTGTGACGGAAATTTTAGCGGCAGCGGCTTTTGCTCTGTCTTTTTGCTCCTGCATTGCGGTTTTAAATCCTTCTTCATCAACTTTCAAACCGTTTTCCGAAGCGATTTCTTTTGTAAGTTCAAACGGGAAACCGTAAGTATCATATAGCTTGAACGCGCTTTCTCCGTCAATGTCTTTTTTATCCGCAATGAATTCGTCGAGCATTTTGTAACCTCTGTCAAGAGTCTTTGCAAATCGCTCTTCTTCTTTCTTGATTACATCGATAACTTTTGCTTTATTTTTGACAAGCTCTGGATATGCTTCGCCGTACATATCAACAACGGTATCAACAAGTTTGTAAAGGAAAGGCAAATCCATTCCGAGAATTTTTCCGTGGCGGAGGGCGCGTCTCAAAATCATTCTGAGAACATAGCTTCTGCCTTCGTTTCCCGGTATTACGCCGTCAGAAATAAGGAAAGTTACGCATCTTGCGTGGTCTGTTATTATTCTTAAAGAAATATCGGTTTTTTCGGATTTTTTATACGGAACTCCGCTCATTTCTGAAACTTTATCAAGAATCGGTTTTAGAAGATCGGTTTCAAACGTTGAAGCAACACCTTGGCAGACCATTGTAATACGTTCTAATCCCATACCGGTATCGACATTTTTCTTTTCTAAAGGTGATTGATTGCCTTCTTCGTCTTGGTAAAGTTCCGTAAATACGAGATTCCAAATCTCAACCCATCTGTCGCATTCGCAGGTATCGATTCCGCAGTCGTCGGAACATTTGTATTCTTCTCCCAAATCGTAATGGATTTCGGAGCAGGGGCCGCATGAGCCTGATGCCCCCGGAGGTCCCCAGAAATTATCTTTTTTCCCTTTGCGTTTGATTCTCTCTGCCGGAACGCCTATGCTTCTCCAAATTTCATAAGCTTCGTCATCGGTTTCGAAAATTGTAATCCATAATCTGTTTTTATCAAGTTTAAGGACTTCCGTTACGAATTCCCACGCCCAGGGAATTACTTCTTTTTTGTAATAATCGCCGAAAGAGAAGTTACCGAGCATTTCAAAGAATGTATGATGTCTCGGGGTTCTTCCGACGTTTTCTATATCGGAATCTTTTCCGCCCGCTCTTGCGCATTTCTGGCATGAAGTTGCTCTTGCCGGCTCATAAGGACATTTTTGTATTCCCAAAAATATCGGTAAAAACTGAAGCATTCCGGCCGTAGTGAGTAAAACAGTCGGGTTATCCGGCACAAGGCTTGAGCTTTCTACAATTGTATGTTGATGTTTATCTTTGAAATAATCTAAATATAAATTTCTGATTTCATTTCCCTTAAGCATAATATAATTCCTTTAAATGTATTACTGAATTAATTATATCCCAAAAGAAACAATAATATTCAAATAATTCAAAATCAGTTTGCACTGTTAATGCGGGCTTTATCTTGAATTAGTCCTTCGCATAAGACAAATCGTCCCAAAAGCTCAGTTTCGCAATATTTATTTAAAGAATCAACAAAACATTTATTTTGGCAAAAACCGCCCGAGAGATATATTTTATCCGGCTTTTTGCAAAAATTCCAGGTATTAAAAGCGATGCCGTGCACAAATTTGGAAATTGCTTCGGCAGGTTTGATTCCTGCAGAAATTGAATCCATAATTTTTTCCATACCGAAAATTCCGCACGCAACGGCAAATTTATCTTCGCTAAACTCAAGTTCCTCCGGTTTTACGGAATAAAATTTCATAAGCATTTCGACTGTTGCGCCGGTTGAACTTGCGCAGGATGTGTTCCAATCCATGTCGTGAAATTTTCCGGACTTAAATTTTATCCATTTGGCATCGCGGCTTCCGAGGTCAAGAATTGTGGCATCGGGCGTAATATCGTATTTCTTTGCACCTTTTGCAAGCGCTATAATTTCGTTTTCACTTGCGTTTGACATGTGGCCGCAGCAGGCATCGGGAACTATATTTTGCGATTTTATGATATTGGATGAAATAATATAGTAATTTCTGCCGGATTTTTCACATACCAAAAACTCCGCGGGAAAAAGCTTTTCATCGGTAATTATTTTTGAATAAGTTGTTCCGGCATCAAGATAAATCATATATTCATTATACTCGTTAAAAATTTTTAACGGCTTCTTTTAATTTTTCCGGTGCTTCGTAAATTGTTTTGCCGGTTTTAACATTTACTCCCAACTGCATTGTACTTGCCGTAAGAATTTTATCCTCTCCGGAAAAAATGGTGTATTTTAAGACTATTGCCGGTTCAAGTTCTTTCAACCGGCATTCAACGGTAAGAGTCTCGCCCATTCGTGCGGATTTTATATATTTTAAATCCATTTTGGCAATAGGATACATAATTCCGTCATCATACATTTGAAAGTATGTGTACTTCAAAGCCTCAAAAAAATCGCACCTTGCCTGCTCGATATATTTGACATAATTACCGTGCCATACAATATTCATCGGGTCTAAATCGTAAAAAGGAACTTTGATTGCGGTTTTTGTTATAACTTCTTTCATTCGGCTTCCTCATAAATATTTTTAACAGGAAAAATTCCTGAAGAATAAATGCAGGTATCATTTTTATACTGAAAATTTATTCCGTTATTTTCCCGTACAAGGGTCAGTTTTACTGTTTCTCCGGGACGTATAATATTAGAAAACTTAATTTTTCTTATCTGGCCTCTGCGGCAATCAATATTAAAAGCTTGATTTACAAAAAAACAGACATAATACAGTTGTACTACTCCCGGCAGTATCGGCATTCCTTCAAAATGACCTTTAAAGAAGCTGCTGTTATTAAGGAAGCAAAGTTCAAATTCCGCTGTTGTTTTGCTGCATTCTCTTGATATAACAAGCGGCAGGGACAGATTTGTGTTAAATAAATCATAAATAGCCTGTCTGTTGATTTTTCCGTTTTGTTTTGCGGGAACTATGTCAAAAAATTTCCATCTTTGCGGGACAATTCCGAATTTTTTAAAAAGTCTTTTGTTTATCAACTTTGTAAGGGCCAATTTGTCATTTTTAATCATAAAATCTATGCCCTTTTCATTTAATATTCCAAATGCGGCAAGCTTTTCTCTAAATTCAAAACAATAACATTTTTTAACCATGTCTGTTTTTTCTGCTTCTTTCTCCATTTCGTCTGCCGAGAATCTTTTTTCAAGAACTTTTAAAACACGTCCGCTTCTGCCTGCAAATTCAATTTCCCTGTTTGGCAAAAGTTTTATACAATCGCCGAGTTTTACAATATTTTCAACGGAGTAATTCGTTTTGACTTTTGTATAATCCTCTCCGGTTTCAAGAATTTCTATTCCGTTTAAAAGTTTTAATTTTTCTTTCGGATCTTCTCTGTAAGCTATTGTTCCGGTTTCCGTACTTCCGTATATATCTATAACTCTTTGTGAAATAGATTTTGCATAATAAAAAGTTTCATCATTCAATTTTGCACCCGCAGTAATAATTACTTTCGGGTTGATTTCCGGTTTTGCATTATATTTTCTCATCGCTTCAATAAAGGACGGAGTTGTTATAAGCACCGCATTTTCAATATTTAAATCTTCCGGATAATTTATTCTTTCGGGATGGATTTTGTATCCGTGCATAAGAGGGTACATTCCGTAAAACATAAATCCGAATAAGTGCTCTAGTGTTGTTGTGGAAATAAATTCCAAACCGTCTTCAAAATGAAATATATCATGCAAATCTCTGCATTCTTCTCTCATACCTTTCGCGGATTTTTTTACAATTTTCCCAAGTTCCGTTGTGCCGCCGGTGTTAAAAGTTATGATGTCATTTTCGGAATTAATGAGCTTTTTGATATCATTAATTTCTTTTTTCATGCTTCCTCATAAAGTTGATTCTTATAATATATTCTATAACAAAAAATATTCCGACCAGAATATAAGAAATACATCCGTTATAAATCATCCAAATTTGTTTTGATGCAAAAACCGTCCATAGTGATACAAGAAAGTTTAAAAATGTAAATCCCGCCCAAATATATGTAAGATTTCTTGTATAAGTCATAACATGCTCTTCCGCATCGGGTTCCATAGAAAGAGCGATTTTTTGAATAACGGTCTTTTCGCTGAATATGGAAGAGAAAAATACAAAGAAAAAACCAAAATTAACAATTACCGGATAATATTTAAAAAATATCAAATCAGTAAAATGGAATGCAACAATTACGGCAATCATACCGATAAAAGGTGCAAAAGCTTTAAATATTTTACTCAAGCAAACCATAAACGGCTTCCGTAATGTCGTTTACTGTTCTGATTTTTTTAAATTCGGCAGGAGAAAGTTTTTTATCCGTAAACTTTTGCATTCTGACCGCAATGTCAACAGCGTCAATACTGTCCAAATCCAAATCTTCAAAAAGATCCGCACTTCCTTTTATCAGATTTTCATCGACTTCAAGCTCTTCGGTCAGAATTTTTTTAAGTTCGTTAAAAATTTCTTCTTTAGAAAATTCAGCCATTGATTCTTGACCTCACAAATTCACTCAGAGTATCAATTGAATAGAAGTATTGTTTGTTTTCTTCTTTGTTGGATTCAAGCGTTATATTGTATTTACGTTTTAGCGCCATGCCGAGTTCCAACGCGTCTATTGAATCCAACCCCAGACCTTCGCCGAATAACGGTTCATCATTTTTGATATCGTCTGCGGTTATCTCTTCCAGTGCCAAGGTGCTTATTATTAAGTTTTTTAATTCGTTTTTTAATTCCATACCGATATTATATCATGAATTGTATAAACTTTGTTCAATTTGTTTTGTAATTTGTTTTTTTGCAACAATTTCGGTTGCATCTTTGTATTTTTGTATATCTATTTCTTCACCTTGAGTAATTTCAAATGTTACGGTTTTGTCTCCCGCTGCGTAAAACGGCTGATGGATAAATAAAAAATCCTCATCCGTAAAAATCTGTATCGGAACAATATTTTTGCCGGCATTCAAAGCGACAAGCGCGGCGCCTTTTTTAATCTTCGGGTATTCTCCTCTGCGGTGTCTCGTGCCCGAGGGGAATATGATTAGATTAAACCCTCTGTCAAGCATATTTTTTGACTTTTCTTTGAGTTCTTCAAGCTCGACTTCGTTTGTTATAAAAATACTTCCGATAATGTTTTTTAAAATAGGGTTATGCGCAAGACTTTTTTTGACGTAACACGTGCTTCTCGGGATTAAACCGATAAGTATTACAATATCAATAAAACTCGGGTGGGTTGATACAATAACCTTGTTTTCAATTTTATCCAATTTTCTTATGTCGAGTTTTATTAATCTTATAAAAACTAAAAATCCCGTAAAGAATTTCCACAAATTATGTATAATATCCGAGCAAAGCTCTTTATTATTTTTAATGAGCGGAAATATCAAAAAATTAACTATAACAGCACCTGCTCCGAAAATCAAAAAACAAATAATTGTTATTACGGAACGCAGCTGTTTCATTAGTTTTCCCTCTTAAAAATTCCGGATAAAGTCTGAAATTCTTTTGTATTTCCCGTCAAAAAATTAATAAAATCTTCCCGTTCATTTGATGACGGTTCTTTTTTATCTTCAAAAGTACATTTAATCTTTCCTTCGGTTTTTGATACAATGCAGGAAATCCCGATATCATCCGCAAAACAGAACAAAATATTCCCGCGGGGTGTAATTATAGATTTGAGAAGTCCCGTTGAAATGGTATTTTCACCGGAAGATAGCGCATAATACGGAATATTAATTTTTTTTAACAGAGTGAAAAATCCAGCCGGATAATTATGCACGGAGCCGGAAAATTGTGCCGGTGAAACCTCATTTATTGTTTGGTATTGTTCAATTATTTTATTTAATCTTTCTACTTCTCCGAATTCTGATGCAAAGACTATTTCTTCGACTTCGGGCGTATAAACTTTTTCAAATGCCGTGAGAGCAAATTTATCAATTGTACTTAATTTACGTCTGACAAGCGGCGGAATAAAGGCAACATCCGCTTCTTTAGCAATACAAAAGTCTTTAATATAAAAAGATAACTTTTTCATGCTAAAATTATACAATAAATGAGAATAACAAAATATAATGCGATATGTAATTTAGGAGAAAATATTGATGAAGTGTTTAAAAATGCTTTGTCGGGTGATAATACGCATTTTATTGAAAAAGACGGGAGAAGGCTGGGCGCGGTACTGAAAGATAATTTGCCCGAAATAAAAGAGTCTGATTACAATCTCCGCTGCAACCGTCTTGCCCTTGCGTGCCTTGAACCGCTCGGAATAGAAGAGCATAATCCGGAGACTCTTGCAGTTGTTGCGGCAACTACAAATTCCGGTGTGGAAGAATACGAAACAAGCCGTAATCCTAAGCATTATCAAATAGGGAATCCCGCAGAATTTATAAAAGAACATTTTAAACTCAAAAATTATTACACTTCCGTATCTACCGCGTGTTCTTCCGGTATAAAAGCTTTTATGATTGCAAAAGAACTTTTGGATTCCGGATATTCAAAAAGAGTTCTTGTAATAGGGACGGACGCAATTGCCAAATTCCCTGTTTACGGATTTGATTCTCTGGAAATTTTATCTCAAAAAC
>CALUSF010000037.1 GCA_944323325.1 Candidatus Gastranaerophilales bacterium | reverse complement strand
TTAAACGTGTCTGCGTGTTTTGCTTCGCAAAAGCACTTCGCACTCTGCCGACAATCCGCTTTTCAAATCCGACCTTAAGTGTGTGAACATCAGGTCGTGTGCGGGATAGGAGACAACCTTTTCTGTGATACTTTCGAGTTTTTAGTTTATACTACAAGCAAAATTTTTACCCCTGAAACCGTTCTGAAGAGTTTGCGAGAAAAATGTATATTTTTCCGCAAACTAAAATATCCATGAGCGTAGAAATAAATTTTTGCATTCTTCAAACGGCTGACTTCAAGTAAAGTTACAGGTAATTCTTCACCCAACCGGACCGCATACCTCAATTAAAATTAAAAAAGTTCGAAAAAATATTGTTTTTCGAACTTTTTGGTATCCTAATATTGTAAAGATATTCACAAATTTTTAAAAGATTCTTACTAATCACTGAATGTCTTGAATGTTTTCTCAACGTTATCGTCAATAACTTTCTTAACGGCATCCATTTCGGTCGCAAGCGCATTCTGTTCCGTATCAAGCTGTTTTAGCCTTAATTCAAGAGTTCTGTCTTCCTGTTGAATAATTGATGTCTGAGCGTTGATATCGGCAATGGTTTTTTCATACTGTTCTTTTTTGTATATATATTCATTCATTGCATCCTGATAAGCATCCTCATCAGTTACAGTTTCAACGTTCAAACTGTAAACAACACTGTCATCATCAAATTTAACGGACGTAAATCTTCCGTTGCCGTCAGTTTCCAGAAGTGCATGGTTGGTTTCTTCTATTTTTGTTTTTATATAAGACGCATTATAATATGCAAGTTTTTCCTGAACATCAATTGGTTTTTCGTAATTATACTGGGTTTGCATACTGTTATACAAATCCTGCTCTGTAGTAAAATATGTCGTACCCGCCATATCAAAAGTATAAATACCCTCGCCGTTATAAACAAGATTGCCGTCTGCATCAAAGCTCAGATATTCACTCATAGACGAATCCGGTAAATCTCTAAGAATTTGTGCTAATTCAGCAGCTTGGTCTTCCGTTAATTGATCTAATTCCGTTAATTTTGAATTACCGACATACGACGGTACATAGATTGTAGAATAGTCTTTAGGTTCATCAATTTCATTTTCAAGAAAGAAGTGCCATGTCCCGTTGGCATCTTGGTACCCGAATACCCCATCTGTTGTTAAAACCCCATCATCCTGAGCCATTCCGACGGCTGTTTCAAAGTCTCTTAAAGCGTTTTCAAGCTTTGTGTCCATTGTTTGTTCGCTTATTGCGGAATATGTTTTTGAATTTCCGTCTGCTGTTGTTATGGTATAAGTATTATCATTAGCATTATATGTAACTGTTGGATTTTGATTTATAAAATCATCTATAGTCAGTTCACCTTTAGTTTGAACCTGAGGATTTTCCAGATACTTTTGTGAACCGGTATAAATATCCGCATAATAATAATGATTGACAATGTAATTATAGTTAGGATCTGAAGAAGACAGTTGATACCAGCTGTCAATAACAGATTCGTTTGTTCCGTCCGAATATGAATATTGAACTTCCGTATAATCGCTAGTTTTAGGGGCATTAGGAACTTCAAGGGCAAGAAGCTGATTAAATAAATTAGCACTTTGATTGGCCAGCGCAGTTCTTGCCTGGTTTATCTGCTGACCTTCCCATTCAGTATTGGTCTTTCTTGCAGTTAATGCTAAATATCTTGCTTGTGATGCAGCCATTCCCATAGCGGAATCTCCTATGTTAGTACCCGGTTTGGTTTTAATAATTTTTATAACAAAGTCAACATGTAAAACGGCATAAAATCGGCATGGCTTTAGATACAGGGAAAAAAATCCTCCGAATGATGTATGATTGTATGAAAGTTCATTTTGATGTATTATATGTTTTATGAGAAAACAAGTTATTGCGTATTTGCATACACACTGGGACAGAGAGTGGTACAGAGAGTTTGAAGTATTCAGGATGCGTCTTTTACGCGTTTTTGATAATGTTTTGGAGCTGCTTTCAAAAAACAAAATTCCTTGTTTTTATTTTGACGGTCAGGTAAGTGCTCTGGAAGATTATCTTGAAATGCGTCCGGACAAAGAAGAACTTATCTATTCGCTTATAAGACATAAAAGGCTGTTTATAGGACCTTTTTACTGTCTGACAGATGAGTTTTTAACCGATAAAACCTGTTTCAGGAAGAACCTTGAAATAGGGCTCAAAATCGCACAAAAATACGGATGCCAGGATTTTATCGGATATCTGCCCGACACCTTCGGACACAGTAAAAATGTTGTGGATATCCTGATGGATTACGGAATTGATAAATGCGTTGTCTGGCGCGGATGCGGAGATTTCCCCTCAGAGTTTTCCTGGTGCGGAATAGATACTGTAAATCTTGTCAGAGGATACTTTCAGGACGTGTTTTCACTTAACGTAAGTATTGAAGAAAAAGCCCAAATACTAAAGAAAAACCTTGATTTGATTGCCGAAAAATCAAAAAATTGTATATTATTCCCGATTGGCGCAGATCATCTCGGAATAGAAACGGACATTGCCGACCAAATCGAAGCTGTAAATGAAATTCTGAAATCTGATTATAACATAAGGCTGGGGTCGCCGTTTGACTATTTTAACCGGGTAGAAAACAACTTCAAGAATTTTATATGGGATGATGAATTAAGAGACAACTCTAAGACTTTTGTCCTGCAGGGATGTTACTCTTCAAGGCTCGATTTAAAAAGAGAAAATATTGAATGTACATACCTGCTGGATTTAGCATCCAGATTTGTTAAGCAGCAAAAAGAAATTAAATATGATACCCTGCTTGAATATGCATACAAACTTTTGATTAAAAATCAGGCTCATGACAGCATTTGCGGTTGTTCTGTTGATGATGTACACAATGAAAATATTATTCGGTACAAAAAACTCAAACAGATTGCAAATACAATTATTGATGAATTGAAATTTCAAAATCATTTTAATGAAAAAAAGATTCTTAATCTTTCAGACAAACCATTTTCCGGAATTGTAGAGTTTAAGTCTTCGCAAAAATTTGAAGGATACGATATTATTAATACGGAAAAAGGTTTTGATAAATATCTTTTAACAGATACACAAAAAATTCCTGTTACGGAAGATTATACAAATATTTATACTTATTTGGCAGAGGTTGAAAATGTTGAGTCAAATGAAATTGAATATCTTATGCCGGCAGTAAAAAGAACCGATTTAAAGGTCAGCAATGAATCAATTGAAAATTCACATATTAATTTAACAATAAAGGATAATCAGGTATATATAAACGGATTGCGTTTTACACTTGTTGACTTTGTTGACTACGGAGACAGCTATAATTTCGGTCCGAAGGCTGATGACTACGGAACGGAATTCAATGTAATGCGTACAAAAATTGTATTAAATACCCAAAACAGAGCCGCAATTAAGATTGACTATGAAGGAACCTGGGATGTTATCCCACTTATTGTAACACTGGATAAAAACTCTCCGTATTTGCACTTTAAATTCGATTGGGTTAACACACAAAAAAATCATTTACTATGCGCAAAGTTTGAATTAAAAGAACCTATAAAAGAAGTGTTTTCTGAAGATATGAATATATTAATTAAACGGAATTTTGAGCCTGATTATGATATTAGGAAAAATCTTCCGACAACACGGGGTATTGAAGCAAAAACAAATACCGCTCCGATGCAAAGAGGTTTGTTAATTGATGAAAACGGCAATAACTTGGGTGTTGTGACAAAAGGGCTTACCCAGTATGAAGTTTTTCAAAATAATTTAAATATACCGATTCTAAGAGCAACCGGTGTTATTTCAAATCCACAAAATACTGCTCGTTCAACTCCGGCCGGCCCGCCTCTTGAGGTCGAATCTCTTCAGCAAATCGGTCGGAATATTGCGGAATTTTATGTATTTTTCGGAAACCACAATGCATTTGCCGATGTAATTAGTAAGGTCTACAACTATATAATTATCTAGTCACGCGGTATACGACTTGCTATATATCTATATGTTGTATCTTGCGGTACAGTATCGGAGAGAATTTCATTATACTTCATAACATTTTTTGAATAGGTCAACTTAAGAGAGCTGCCGTTATAATTTTTTGCCGCTTCCGCTATATCGCCGTTTGATTTATTTAAGTAGTATCTCAAAACGAGTGTGCCAAATCGGATATTAAACTCCGCATCTTTGTTCTCTTTAAAATAATTGTAAATATCCTTATATAGAGCCTGGCGTTGAGCCTGTGTTTGCGCATCATCAGGATTAAATCCCCGAGATATAAGCAGTTCTTTCACTTCAGGACCGTAAAGTCCCTCTTTTATTTCATGGTATTTCCCATCCCAGGCATAACCCAAATAATCTTTTATCGGTGCGGAAGTTAATTGCATATACCCTTTGCCGTTTTTGCCTACAACATCTGTACCTAAACCGCTAAAACATACTTCCTGTTGAATAATTGACAAAGTTAATTTTGGGTCCATACCGTATTCTATGCCGGAATCAATTGTATATTTAATCATATTGTTAAATTCTTCCAAAAGAGCCTTTTGTTCATCAGTACGTTCATTTTCCGGTGTATTTCTTATCTCGGGAATAGATTGAAACCTTGTAATAGGATTACCTTTTGAGTCTTTAGCATCATTAATAATATAATTTTCTAACGCTTCCTGATTATATTGAAATTCTACATTATTTTCTTTGACAGAATCTCCGTTATATCTTTTTATATTAACTTTGACGGTTGTAAGCCCATTGCCTTCGTCTATAATTTGAGTAGACTTTTCTAATAAAGTTTTCCCCGTAGCCTTATCTCTTACAAAGGTCCTTGTATCGGTATTCCCGTCTAATCTTGGTATGCTATATTCGGAAATGATATGATTTCCGACTTCTTCACCCATATTAGGAAAGAAAATATCTACAAATTCCATATATAAACTTTCAAGTTTTTCTTTAATTTTTGCATCCAAATTTTTGGAACGTGCTATTGCAAAATCTTCTTCATTCAAATTGCCATTATTATTTCCGTAACGATCAACATCCCAAATTGTATTTAATTTCATATCTTTTTGAACATTATTACCGGAACTTTTCCGACCATCCGTATTATTAACATTATTACTTCCGTTAACTTCCAAGCCCATAATAAAATATTCCTTTCAATACGTATTACGGCATAAATTCAAAAAACTTTAGGTTTTTAACATATTTCGTTACAAAAATTAACAATTATATTGTGGTGGATGCAAAAGCCGTATACTCTTTGCTGGCAAAATTAAAAATCACTCTCTTACCAGACTTTTGGTAACCTGATATAAAATATCCAGTTTATCCGAATCTTTTGCAATAAAATTTAAACTGTTTTTTATTTCGTTAATAATTTCTTCTTTTCTTTTAAATGGTTCGTAGAAAAAAGCTCTTCAGTTGTTTTTATAATTTTATCATGAGGCTCCGCGAAGGTACAGCAGGAATCAGATTTACATTCTAGAAATTATAAAAAACAAATTTTATCAGCGGTAAAAAATTTTTTACCGCTGATTTTGTATATTTAAAGGTAAACTTCATTAACCCTAAAATTTTCATCCGGTTTTGTTAATTCCGGAAACATTTTTTGTTGTGATATTGACAATAATATGGACATCAATTTTATTTACATCAAATCTATCATATTGTTAATTCTAATAAGTTTATCTAAGTCACAATTATGCAATTTATTATTAATCAGTTCGCGTATTTTGTCTAAGTTCGCTTGTGGTTCAGGTAATAGCAATTCAACAGGTTGAATATTAAATACTTCACAAATTTTATCTATTGTTTCAGCAGTTGGCAAATAGCGAATATTTAATATCTTATTGCAAACATATTGGCAATACGCATAATTTTTTAGAGTACGCCAAAAGACGAGAGAAAAAAGGATTAATTAAAATAACCTTATTATGACAGACGACAAAACCTGTAAACCCATTATTTATTGCAGAATCTATAGGGTTGAAAAATAAAAACAGATAATTTATAATAAAAACACAAGGTGGTAGTTTGCCAGACTATCGGGAACTCTGTACGAAGTCTAAACGGTTCTTATCTTTTATGATGTGAGCCGTTTTTTAATATGCACAAAATCAAAAAAATTAGTAGTAAACTAATATTGAAATCGTTCATACGACCCCCTTTCTAGTCGGGTACCAACCCGAAGTCTATAATAATATTGTTAGTTGGCTACCTGTAGAAAAGAGTTCCTTTTACCCTGCGTTTAAATTTCAATATTCTTTTCTACTTTTATCATATTTCATTATTAAACTCAATATAAGCATTAAAAAAGACTCCTAACGGAGCCTTTAAAAATGGGGCGCCTGATGGGATTGTCTTGCTCGGCGACGTTAAACGAGTCTTCGTATTTTGCACTGGTGTTTCACACCTTTGCAAAATACTCCGCTCTCTGCCGCCTCGCGCTCAAACCCTTTTAAAGGCTGCGCCTTGATGGTTTCTCATCCTCATCATGCGCATTAAAAAACTCTCCTGCCGGAGAGCTTTTAAAAATGGGGCGCCTGATGGGATTCGAACCCATGCATATCGGAACCACAATCCGAGGTCTTAACCGCTTGACGACAGGCGCCATAAAACCAGTATATCAAATAAAAATTTCAACGCAAGAGGAAAAAGAATAACGCGGACTTTTACATCCGCGCCACTTCATTTTTTCTGACTTAATTTATTCTCTGAAACATATATCCTATGCCGCGAGCTGTTAATATTAACTCCGGATTAGTTGGGTCCGTTTCCAGCTTAGAACGCAATCTCGATATGTGCACATCAACCACACGGGTATCAATTCTATGATCCGCAGGATATGACCAAACATGCTGCAATATCTCATTTCTTGAATACGCTTGACCGGAATTGTTTACAAGAAGCTCTAAAAGGCTGAACTCCATGCCGGTTAAACGAATCCTTTCGCCTTTTCTGTAAACCTGTCTGCGTGCTGTATCAATCTTTATAGCCCCTGTTGTAATTATATTTTTTCCGCCCTTTGCTCCCGATGAAGCTCCTGAAGCAGAAGAGGACGCAGGAATGATAACATCTTTACTGATAGTACGGCGTAATACGGCTTTTACACGAGCCTCAAGTTCTTTCGGGCTAAACGGCTTAATTACATAGTCGTCTGCACCTAATTCTAAACCTGTAATCCTTTCGGAAACATCGCCAAGCGCCGTTAATATAATAATCGGCACATCCGAAGTTCTTCTTATTTCACGGGTTACGCCATAACCATCCATCTTGGGCATCATTACATCTAATACTACCAGGTCAGGATTAGTTTTGTTAAATACCTCAACAGCCTCTTCGCCGTCTTCAGCAGTAACAACATCGTATCCTACCATCTTTAGACGCGTTTCAAGAATTCTTCTTATACTGGCTTCGTCATCAGCTACTAATATCTTTTGACGGGTACCTTCTTCACTTACCTCTTGTAATTCTTCATTTTCAGCCATGTTACCACCCTTTTTATACGTTACAAAAATTTATGATACTTAATATTAATACATATATCTTAATAGAATTTAAAGAATTTTGCAAGTATTAAGTAATTACCCGACCGCAGGCCTTTAAGCCTATACTTTTTTATCAATGTTTTCGGGCGTATATAATTCGATCAATCCCCGCCAAATCCTTTTCTATAGTAATATCTGCAAATGCTTGCCCCATAACTTCTTTTACACTTCCGCTCTCTCCGATTCCGAGTTCAAACACCAACCATCCCCCGGGTTTTAGAAATTCCGGAGCTTGTGCGGTTATCTTCTTATAAAACTCCAACCCATTATCATGCGCAAAAAGAGCATGTTGAGGTTCATGCTGCACTTCCGGCTGTAATTCCGTTCCGTACGGTATATAAGGCGGATTTGAAATTATCATGTCAAATTTTTCTTCGCTTCTGACCTTTTCATACAAATTTGATTTACGAAAAACAGCTCTGTTATTAATCCCGAGTCTTGTAACATTATCAAGAGCCACCCTTAACGCATCCGAAGATATATCAACTCCGAGTATAACCGCATCAGTATTTTTTGCAATAGTACAAGCAATACAGCCGGAGCCGGTTCCGATATCAAGAATATCCTTTAAATTGTTTTTGTTTATAATTTCTACAGCCCTGCGAACAAGGATTTCCGTCTCATCGCGCGGAATTAAAACATCCGGCGTAACCTTAAAGTATTCCCCCATAAAATAAGATTCGCCTATTATATATTGAATAGGAATTCGCGTTTTTGTGCGCTCTAGAACTTTTTCATATAATACACTGAGTTGAGCCTCATCAGGCATTATACCTTTACACCTGTCAATTTCCGTATAATTACAGAAATGCTCCAAACGCATCCTTCCTTCTTTTGCTGCCTCATTAGACTCTATCCCGGCATCAGTCAATAATTTTGTAATCGTCTGAATGTTCATTTAATATTCTTTCTATTTCGTCCCGTAAATCCAGTTTAGACAACTCATCCGTATTTTTTTTCTCTATAGAATATTTTTTACACAATCTGTCATAATAGTAAAGCTGTTTTTTGGTAGGTTTCTCCTTTGACATTTTTACTTCCTGTAAAAACTTCCTTTTCTTCTTTTCAAATGCTTTATTGGCTTCTATTATGGGACGTTGTTTCTCTTTATATTCATAATACTTTATACACTCTTTGATATAAGCCTCAGTATCTTTTAAAAACGCATCATCATCAATAACATCGGCCAAAAACGGAAATCTGGAAGTGTTGAGTTCCAAATAATACTTCTCATCTTCCACAAATTTATTTAACAATTCCGAACAACCCAACTTAGGATTTTGCTTCACTAGCGCTCTTAAAAAATTACATACCCCGCTCTTCTGGGTTTTATCAAAAGCGGGGTATATTCTGTTTTTAATCTGGTACATTTAAACCGTTTCCCTTTTCCTTTTTCCGCCTGTACAGACAGTTGTTTACCATTTCAATAAATCTTCAACCGTAAATTTTCTGCCTGCCTCATTATTAACAAACTTCATAAATTTTTCTCGCAGCGGATCTGTCTGATAATTATTCTGCCTATATCTGTGTTCACTGCGTTCTTCATATTCATGATTAGTAATAACCGTAAATTGTCTTCTCTTTTCTGTTGTCATTTTAAAGCCTCTCTTATAGTTAAATATCTCTTATGTATATATAAAGTATTTAACTATAAAAAAATTGCCTTTTTTGATGTGTTTTATTAAGAATTGTAACAAAACTTGCAAAATTTTTCAATTTTGTACACATTTCTAAATATTTAAAATCAGGCTAAAGCTTAGTCAAATAGTATAATGCAGACGAATTACAGTTTTATGGTTCTAAATAGGGTTGAATATTTATGAGAGCCATAATAAATAATAATTGATACGAAATAATTTTCCAAATCATTTACTTCTAAGTATGTTTGTACAGGCTCTTTCCTTTTCGTACTCTTAAAATTACCTAAAAAATCTAAAATACCCATGTGAATTTTTTGTGCTGTAGTATATTTAGGCTTTGGGATATGCTCATCATAGAACATTTCCGGTGTATAATCACGCTCATATACCGGAACGATATGCTTTACAACCCCGTTTTGTTTAAAAAGAATAAACCAATCCCCGTTGTGCTCCCGCGGTGTAAGTAAATAATACCCGGGTTCTATCGTAATACTTTTAAAATATATGGGAGAATTTAAGCGTATAAGCGGATACACAGACCAGGTGGTATCCTTCATATCGTAATACTGGTCGGGATCTATATCGTGCAAATAAGAAAAAACCGGCACTTCCAATTCATTATAAATTTGGGCATAATCCTTGGTGGCCTTCGTCTTAGCCGGCGGAATAACAATTTCTTCATCGGAAAACTGTTGATATACTTCTTCCTCTGTTCCTTCGGAAGGACTAATATAAGGTTCTTCTTTCTCTTCCTCATCAAGAGATGCCGGATCTATATCATCATAAAACCCGGGAGGTGTTCCCGCATGTCCGCCATAGTCGGCAGGATCTGCCCAAATTGGCTGCATAATTAGCACTAACAAACATATAGCAAGATATTTCTTAAGCATACAAATATTCTAATAAAATTTGGCAGAAAATCAAGCACGTAACAACATAATAAAATATTTTTTTAACGTATTCTTCTAAGTATATACTAAATATCCGCTGATTGATGGATTTATTTATGCTAAAATGAGTTAGGATAAATGATTATGAATATTGACTATAAATTATTAATGGATAATGCAAAAGAAGCGTCTAAAATGTCTTATTCACCGTTTTCAAAATTTGCGGTAGGGGCTTGTGTATTAATGAATAGCGGAAAAATATACACCGGATGCAATATAGAAAACTCATCTTTCGGAATGACTGTTTGCGCAGAAAGATGTGCAATATTTAAAGCGGTATCAGAGGGCGAAAAAGAAATTGTTGCAGTTGCTATATATTCGCCTAACGAGGATGATTGTTTTCCTTGTGGCGCATGCCGGCAGGTTATGTATGAATTTCAGGGAAAACAAGAAATAGAAATTATTACGGAAAAATGCAATAATTTAAATATAAAGAAAATGTCCGATTTTCTTCCGTACGGGTTTAGGATTTAGGCCTGTAAGGAAGTTCCGGCAATAAAATTCAGGAGAAAAAGCTTAGGTATAAGGTACTTTGGCTGAATAGTTTAATATGTATATTATAGAGCTTTTTATAAAATGGCTGAATAAAAATAAGAGAGGAACCGGCGCAAATCCGGACGGTATTCTCAAAGAAAATTATAAAGAGGAAGAGGATGAGGCTATTACCTGTAGTCATAATTTCATGCCGGTAGATAGTACAGGTACGGTATTGGCTTGTACAAAATGCGGATTTGTAGTAAAAAAGAATGAGAGCAAAAGAGGATAACAATAAATGATAAAATTCCTTGATTTTATATCATCAAAACAATTCAGAAACGTGTCGTTTTTTATACTTTTTACACTTTTGATGACAGCAATTATTTCGTCACAGAACTTCTTTTTCCAAAAAGTTATAGAAAACGGTATCAGTAAGAAAGAAATTATTGCGCAAAAAGATATTAAAGTTATTGATACGAAAAAGACCGAGCAGCATAGAAAAGAAGTTGCGCAAAATGTTGAGCCGATATTAACTCAGGCGGAAGATGAATTTATCACAACCAGCCTTTTGACATTACAAAATTCCGTAAAAAAGATTCGTGAAAAAGATATTGCGGATTCCGTTAAAGAATCTGAATTAAGTGTTTTATTTGATGAATCCGGAAAAAAAGATTTAGTTGAATTTCTTTTAAAATCAAGCAATGATGATTTACAAACCGTATTTGACAAATCAAAAATAACCTTGTCTTCAGTTCTAAACACAGGTATATCATCCAAGGATTTTGAGAACAACAATGTAGAAAGTATTATAAAAAATCACTTACCCAATAATGTATCACGGCATCAAGGTGCACTTATTATTTCTATTTTAAACCAAGTAATAGTACCAAATCTGGTAGTGGATGAATTTGCAACGGAAATTGCAAAAAAGAATGCTCAAAATGCTGTCAAACCATATGAAGTAGTATTTAAAAAAGGACAGCAGATTGTATTTGAAGGCGAGCCGGTTACAAAATTAAAACGCGACGCTCTCAGAGCGGCAGGGTATAATGTTTTAGAGATAAATTACGGCGGGCTTATCGGATTTTATATTCTTATTGCGTTTTTCACGTTTGTATTTCTTCAGTATGAGAAAAATTTTGAAAAACAATACTATACTCCGAAATATATGGCGATTATGTCATCTTTTACGCTTGTAATTGCATTTATATCGGTACTCATGCCGACAGGTTTTTCACCTTATATAATACCAATTCCGGCTTATACAATTTTACTTTCAATATTTACAACGCCGCGAAATGCTTATTTTGCATCTACAATTCTCCTTGCTCTTATTGCAATAGGAATGCATTGGAATATTGAAGTTATTGTTTCTTTTATGCTTTTAAATACGGTCGTAATGACGGTTGTTTCAAAGCTTAAGTTCTCAAAACGCTCTGACTTAATTATTACAAGTGCAAAAATATCATTAGCCGGAGTATTAATTGTGGGCGGGATATATTTTCTTGAAAAATATATGATGGATATTGATAATAACCTGATATATGGTGATTTAGGTTTTATTATAATAAACTGTTTTGTAATAAGCGGAATTATTCTGCTCGGAATACTGCCCATTATTGAAAATGTATACAGGGTTATGACGCCTTACGGTCTTGCAGAATTAGCGGATCATAATCAAAAATTATTAAGACGTCTTATGCAGGAAGCGCCCGGAACTTTTAATCACAGCCTGACGGTATCTCATTTATGTGAAAGCGCTGCTGAAGCAATAGGTGCTAATCCTGTGCTTGCACGAGTCGGGGCAATGTATCATGATATCGGAAAACTTGCGCGACCAATGTTTTTTGTGGAAAATCAATCTTTTTACGGAATTGAAAATCCGCATAAGTCCTGCAAACCCAGTTTTAGTAAAATGCTTATCACCGCGCATCCGAAAGATGGGTTGGAACTTGCGAAAGATGAACATTTACCGCAAGTAATTAATAATTTTATTATACAGCATCACGGAACAAGCCTTGTAAGTTATTTTTATAACGAAGCTCTGAAACAAGAAGGAGCTGAAAATATAAAAGAAGAACAGTTCCGTTATCCGGGGCCGAAACCCAATATGAAAGAAACCGCTATTCTAATGCTTGCTGATGCAATTGAATCTGCTGTTAGAGCGGCTAAAAATCCTTCTAATGAAGAAATTGATGCAATAATTAATAAAATTATTAAAGAACGTCTTAATGACGGGCAGCTTGATGATGCTCCGATTACGTTAAAAGACTTGAAAACAATTTCTGAGACTTTTTCCAGAATGCTGAGAGGAATGCATCATAAAAGAATTAAATATCACAATGATCTTGTAAAACAGCTGGATAAAAGTAATATATTAAATCATGATGTGATGAAACCTTCTTTGGATAAAGATATGGAAGAAAAGGTTAAGGAATTAGAAAATAAAAAGAATGACAGTAATTAATATTTTTACGGAAAATATTTATAACGGCTGGGATTTGGACGAAAAAGATATTATAGACAAATCAAAAAAAATACTGGAATTTTATATTTCTGATTTATACGAAAAAAGCTGTTTATATGGAAAAGAATATACTTCTCTAACTCTTGATATAGTATTTTGTGATTCTTCCAAAACTCTTGAATATAACAGAGAGTATAGGCATAAAGATTATCCTGCGGATATAATAACTTTTGCAATTTTTGCAGACGATGAAAACAGTTTTATATTTGACGGCGATATAAACCTCGGGGAAATTGTAATAGCACTTGATAAAGTTATTGCGATGGAAAATCGCGACATAAGCCTTGCAAAAAATAAAGAGCAGGAATTACTCTTCTTAATCAGCCATGGACTTATGCATTTATTAGGATTTGACCATCAAACGGAAGAGGAATACAATTTTGTTGTAAGCGAACAACGCAAAGCTCTGGGGAGTATTGAATATGACAAAATTTAAGTCACAAGGATTCGGTAATACTTTTAAAAACGCAAGAAAAGGTTTTCGGCTTGTATTAAAAAGCGAAATGAATATAAGAGTTCATATTGCGATTGCAACACTGGTTCTATTTTTAGCTGTTTTATTAAAATTTTCCGTTATTGAATTCTGTTTGCTTTTATTCGTCATAGGACTTGTTATAGTTTCTGAAATGCTAAATACGGCTATAGAGTTTACACTTGATTCCATTTACCATAACAGATATTCTAAAATGGTCGGTATGGCAAAAGATATATCGGCAGGCGCCGTAATGTTTGCAACAATTATAAGCATTCTTGTGGGAATTTTGCTATTCGGAAGCAAGATTCTTGTATGTGCACTCTAAGCCATCTTTTTAAAATAAAAAATAGAATAAATATAGTAGGAAAATCTATTGTAAAATGCTATAATTGGAATATGAGAATAGTTACTAACAAAGAATTAAGTTCTTATAAGGTCTTACCCTTTGATTTATATACAGAAAATAAAGGCAAAATACTTGAAGCCGGCGAAGTTTTAACTCCGGGCAAACTTATAATGCTTAAGAATTATATTAAAATCTATACGGAAGATTTTAACAGTGAAGACGATTTGAAAGAGAATTCAGGAGAAGAAAATTCAGGCAGCGCCGGTGCTTCAAAAATGATGAATTTTTCTTATGAAGGTCTTGATCCTACAGACTTTGAAACGGTTATCAACAAAGATGCTTATATTAAAATGGAAACTCAAGTCCGTATAAAATATTTTTATAAACGCATTTTGGATTTATTAATGCAAGGATACTACGAAGAAGGTCTTTTAAAGCTAAATTCACTTATCGGTATCCTTAAAACTGAAGTTTACAAGCAAGTGCATAAGTCAGGAAAAGGTTCTCAAATAAGGTTTTTAGGCGAATATGAATTATGTCATCCGCTTAATGTCGCGATTATTTCCGGCTTAATAGCCCAAAAACTTGAATTTTCCACAATGGCTACAGATCAGGTTATTCTGGCAGCGTTACTCCATGATATCGGAAAATTAAAAATCGATTTAGTGGATTCTCAAGCTCTTCTTACAATGAACGAAGATGAAGTCAGAGAACATACAATCATTGGATATAAGTTAATCAGGGAAGAATTTGAACTCCCCGAAGAGATTGCAAAAGTTGCACTTGAACACCACGAAAACAATGACGGCTCCGGCTATCCGCAGGGGCTTTCAAGCGACTTTATTTCAGAATTCAGCCAGATTGTCAACGTTGCTAACTATTATGATAATTTGGCATTTAACAGAACTCATATTATTGTTGCGAACAATAAAGAAGCCCTTCGTTCAATGTTAGAAGTCGGCACAAAACGCTTTTCCGCTAAAATGCTTTACACTTTTATTCATATGTTTAATTATGACGATTCCAAAGATTTCAATGACATGGTAGTCTGATAGGGAATTGCGTATTTTAATATTTTTCGGGATTCTGTATTTGTAAATAAATACGGAGTAAAAACATGGACAGAATTAAAGAATTTAAAAAAATAATGGAAAAAAGCGAATCCGATAAAATAATCTTGTTAACTAATCATTATCAAATAACCGGATATGTTTACGACTGCGAAGAATGTAATAAAGACAGTTTTATAAACCTTACAAATGCAACCCTGTGTTTAGTAAATGATTACTCTGAACAATGTGATAACTACTCTTCATCAAGCTATGATTGGCTTCATATAAATTTAGATAAAATCGTTGCTTTCAGCTTTATTAAGTAATTTACATTTTTTTGATTTAATGCTAAATTGAAAGCATGGATAGTTCTGTTTTATATAATATCGGTTACGGTCTTTATGTACTTACCGCGCAAGAAGGAGAAAAAGATAACGGGTGTATTATTAATACCGTTATGCAGGTTACTTCCGAACCGCTGCAAATAGCAATTGCGGTAAATAAAAAGAACTATACAAACGAAATGATACAGAGAACTAAAAAGTTTAACATTTCGGTTCTCTCCGAAAGTGCTAAATTTGAGATTTTTGAACACTTTGGGTTTCATTCCGGGCGGGATACAAACAAATTTGCCGATTTTGGGGATACAAAAAGAAGCCCCAACGGTCTTTTATATATTACACAAGATACAAACTCCTATATGTCAGCCTATGTAAAACAGGAAATAGATTTAGGAACTCACACTCTATTTATAGCGCAGCTTGTTGCGGCGGAAGTTTTGTCAGATGAACCGACTGTAACTTATAATTACTACCAAAATAACATAAAACCAAAGCCGCAAAATACAAACAAAAAAGGCTGGAGATGTAAAATCTGCGGGTATATTTATGAAGGCGAAATCCTTCCGGCAGATTTCATATGCCCCTGGTGCAAACACGGTGCCATAGACTTCGAAAAGATATAGGAAAATACATTGATTTATTACAAATATTCTGCTAAAATTCTATTACAGTTAAAATAGAGAATACAGGCAGAAGATTTTTATTGGCATTCGCTGACTTTTAAAAAGAAAAGAGGTAAAAATGCTTTTAAAAATCAGCGAAAAAGAACTACTACTAATATTAGTAATAGTTCTTACACTCAAATCCATATTCTGATATGGTACGGGTGTGGGCATCACCGCTGCCCATGCCTGTATTTTTATTTTAACCTATTTTTATAATTTTTCAAGTATAATAATTATTATGAAAAAGAAAGAATTAGATGAATTAAAAAGCGAATGCTTGGAATGTAAAAAATGCCCTCTTGGCGAAACCAGAATTAACATTGTCTTTTCAGACGGCAATCCGGAAACTGCAAGGGCAATTCTAATAGGCGAAGCTCCCGGAGAAAACGAGGACAAAACAGGAACTCCTTTTGTAGGAAGAGCCGGGAAGCTTTTGAATGAATTTCTTGAAAAAGCGGGCATATCAAGAGAAAAAGATTTATACATAATAAATACGGTTAAATGCAGACCGCCTAAAAACCGTGTCCCCACTGATAACGAAAAAAAAGCCTGTGAAAAATTCCTTTTAAAACAAATAGAAATAATTAATCCTAAAATTTTAATATTCTGCGGCGCAACGGCTTTGAAATCTTTTTTTGATAAAAAAATTCCGATATCAAAAATCAGAGGCGAAGTCTTAGAGCTTGAAATCGGCGGAGAAAAAAGAAAATGTATTCCGATTTTCCATCCCTCATATCTTCTAAGATACCACTCGCTTGAAGAAGGCAGCCCCAGATATTTGATGCTTGAAGATTTGAAAAAAATAAAAGAGCTTTTAAATTGATATAACAATATTTTTTATACAGACCAAATCCTTTTATCATTCAAAACCGATAAAAGGATTTAGTTTATATAGGTCAATCCAAATGAGCCGTCATTACAGCATTTTAGGATTAAATGTAAAGTTTTGTAAAACTTTTTGCAAAAACCCTAAAGTTTTAGAAAAAAATGCCGTTATACATAGAGTAAAGAAAAGAAAAAAGGAGTAGAAAAATGACAGACGGAATCGGAAGACTTTCAGGATATGGTAACTACGGTGTAGGCGGTTATGTTCCGCAAAGACGTAATGATGTATCGCAAGACGGTAAAACACAAGAACAAACTTCAACAAACAATTACGAAGAAACTCAAGTAGACCCTTCTAAAGTTATGGAGTTTCTTGCAAGCAATAATTATTTCGTAGCACCGGCTTCTGCCTCAGAAGTAGGAGAAGTTGATGCCGCAACACAAGACAGAGTTGCAGGATATATGGAACAATTTGAAATGATTTACGGAATTGTTCAGGAAGAATTTGGCGAAGAACTTGCACCTTCTGTCATGGATGTAGTGATGGATCGTTTAATCGGCATGGCCGAATAACAAAAATTGCTTCTTTTTTCTCTCTCTAATATTTCTTAAAAGGCTGACTACGGTTAGCCTTTTTTATATTTTAAGATTTGTAAAAATTAAAAATAAAAACATGTTGACATTTTTTTTTGATGAAATATGATATTAAATGTTGGTTGAAACACCCGTGTTGGTGAGGCGAAAATCGCAGCTGGAGGAAATAAAGTAATCCGGTCATCTTCACAAAACAGAGCCTATATTTTTATATATAAATAGCAAGTTAGTTATTTTTCATTAGAGGCTACATTTGCACCTTGACAACAGAATAGCAAAAGACGAAGAACTTGTTAATTCAATAATGAAAGACGGACAAAAAAATGAAG
>CALUSF010000036.1 GCA_944323325.1 Candidatus Gastranaerophilales bacterium | reverse complement strand
TCTAATTGAGCTCTTGTAATTTCCGCAACCTTAGTTTTGTTAGGTACGGCAGAACCTTTCGGTATGTTCAAAACCTTCTTAATCAAAACCGGTGCCGGAGGTGATTTAGTTACAAAAGTAAAACTTCTGTCTTCGTATACATCAATAACAACAGGAATGATATAACCTGCCTGAGATTCTGTTCTTGCATTAAATTGCTTACAGAAATCCATGATGTTAACACCGTGCTGACCTAAAGCCGGACCGACCGGAGGCGACGGATTTGCTTTACCTGCTTCAATCTGCAGTTTAATTTTTCCTACTACTTTTTTTGCCATTTTGTTCTCCTTTCGTGGTACAAGCGGGGTGTTCCCCTTCCACGCTATTTATATTATGCTTTTTAGAGTAACTGCCTGATCAGGAGGCTTCTCCGATTCTGTACATTTACCCCACTACAGTTTTTGTATTTGTTTATATTCCAGCTCAACCGGAGTTTCACGTCCGAAAATTGAAACCATTGCACGAAGTTTAGCCTTATCAGGATAAACTTCCGTAATATCACCGACAAATTCTGCAAACGGGCCGGAAATAATTCTGACCTTTTCTCCGACTTTAACATCCATTTCAACTTTTTGTGTTTGAGTTGTTGAGCGGTGAATAATCTTTTTAATTTCACTGTCTTTTGCCGGAATCGGCTTCTTAGCGGAACCGACAAACTTTGTAACGCCGGCAGTATGTCTTACAACATACCAGCTGTCTTCGTCCATAATCATTTCTACCAAAACATAGCCGGGGAAGATTTTTTCTTCTTTTTCCTGTTTTCTTCCGCCTTTAATTTGGGTAATTGTTTTCTGCGGAACTTCGACTCTAAAAATCTTGTCAGCCATATTCATATATTCAATACGTTTTTCCAGATTACTCTTAACCTTATTTTCATAACCTGAATATGTATGAACAATGTACCAACGTTTTTGATTTTTTTTATCCTGAGACTTACTGCCCTCAAATTCTTGAGTTTCTTCCGTTAATTCTTCATTAATATTTTCGTCTTTTTCAGTCATTATTCTTACCCTTTATGTTTTTAAAGTTTTGATAACAATGCATCAAATATTATATCAACAAAATAAACAAATACAGTAAATACAAATACAATTGCCACTACAAAGAAAGTTTCCACAACAACCTGATGCTTTTCCGGCCAAGTAATTTTGCCCCATTCAGTTCTTACGCCTTTAAAATATGTTACTATATTTTTCTTTGCAGTTTCCAATGTATTGTTCATTTTGTTACCTTTTCTTCATAATTCGCGCCCTGAAGGACTCGAACCCTCGACATCCGGTTTTGGAGACCGACGTTCTACCAACTGAACTAAGGACGCTTAGCCAGTGATTAGTGACTAGTGAATGGTGAATAGAATTCTACTCACTATTCACTAGTCACCGCTCACTATTATTTTGTTTCCTTGTGAGTTGTATGTTTTTTACAAGTCGGGCAGTATTTGCTTAGTTCCATTCTGTCCTTTGTATTTTTTTTGTTTTTTACAGTTGTATAGTTTCTTTCTTTACAATCCTCACAGGCTAGAACTACCATTCTGTCATTTTTACCTTTGATACCCATTTTGAATTTCCTTTATTTGTTATGCTATTTTGAGGTTAAAACCTAGTGTACGTCACTTGTTTTGTGACCTCTCGACCTTTTTAAAAAGAATGTGTAAAACACATTCTCTTCTAAAAAATCGGCGTATGTGTTTATCCTAAAATAAACATAATTAAAATGCAAATAGTATGTGAAGATTTTTTAATAGAGATTTTTATACTTGTTTTATAAATGTATTTTTTTGAAAGATCCTATATATGAAGGATTGGAATTTTGAACAAAATAGTTAGTATAAGAATAGTTTACTAACTTGGAGAGGGAAATTTTTGGTTTCTAGCATTTCTTGCAGTAATAATGGTTTTGGCTCGCTAGCTTTCATTAATAAAGGCTTTATTTCTTATGACTCAATACTATCAAGCTTTGATAATAACACTGAAATTTCCAATAGTGAATCTTCAAGCTTAACTAACGATAATATAGCATATTCAAAAGAAAAATATGATTTATTGCTTGAAAAACTTTGTTCTTTTGGAAGAATGAACACGCATGACCAACTTTCGTATGATGAATTTCAAACAGTAGTAAAAGCTTTAACTTATGGTACAAGTCCTGCTAATTCTCAATTTGCAGGTGGAACAGATTTTAGAACGATTAATGGTAATTTTATAAATTCTCTTGACTGGGAAACAGAATATCAAAAATATTCTGAACAATATACTACTAAATGGAATGAATACTTGGAAACGAGAGGTTGTAAGAATAAAGAAGAATTAGAACTCCTGGATAAAACTATTTATTATACAACTGATCAACTAAAAAATACTGTTGCAGGAAATATTTCTTCTGTCATTACTGCTGGTATGATGCGAAATCCGGAACTGAAAGATGCTCCTAAAGTGATTGATGAAATTGTTGCAAGTTTGGATTTAAGCGATTTAGCTGATTATGTAAGTTATACAGGAGAGCAATACAACTCTGATATTGAAAGCATACAAGCGTTATTACGTAAAGTTGATAATGACAAATTTATGAGTTTAGTTGATGAAAAGACATACGGGGATACTTATCTTAATCAACTAATATCAATACTTGACAGATTGCCGGAACAATTGGAAGCAGAACAAGCTATGTATGAAGAAAACGGTTATGTAGATTTTTCTGCATATTACCAGCAGTATAACCAAAATATGATTGCAAAATATGGACAAACCGGCATGATTGGACAAAATTTTAGAGATGTTTATGTATAGAGGTAAAAATGGTTTCAGCAATAAATTCTAATTACTATTACTATATGCCATATGATACTCAAGATAACAAAAATATAGAAAATATGCAAAGCCCAAAAGAAATTGCACGATATATATGCAATGATTACCGTAATATAAGAAATGAGAATACTCCCTATGACACCGTTATATACCGTTCATATTCAGAATATGTCGGAAGGCAGAAAAATAAAATCCTTGCCGATTCAATGGGTGGAATCAGTCCTCTTGAAGCCGGTAAAACTTATAGCCTGGAAGAATATGAATCCAGAAAACAAGATTATTACAACAAAGTTAACGATTTTGATTTTAAACAAGGTTTTAAAGACTATATGAATAGTTTAGGGTGTAAGAATGAAGAAGAGCTTGCAAAGTATATTCCGTATGAAGAGAAGCAACGTGTAGTAACTCAAGCTGACCAAGATATTCTTGGCGACCTTGGCGTAACGAATCCCGGGTTAGTCTCAATATTTAATGAATTAGATTATATTACAGAAAATATAGATTATGATATTGCTCAACAATTTTATGAAGATTTAAACGGTGTTAATCCTTTAGGAAATACATTTGATAACTGGGATATAAAAGCAAATGCGGTTAAAAATTTATTAAATTCCATTGACGGTTTAGAAAACAAAGAACTTTATATTCAAGGAATTGATTTACTTACTTTACAGAGAAAATGTGCTTATTTAAATGGAGGAGTATTAGATCATAATCAACTTGTAGACGAGTATTTTGAAAAAACAAGCAGGTATTCTGAACTGACGGGAGCTTCTGCTATTGACGCTCTAAAGTATTATTTAACAAGTGAAATTGAAGCTAAAACAAAGGAATTGGAAGAATTAATGCTTGATAATGAACAGACAAGAGAACAAGAACAAGCCAGCCTTTCAGACAGTTTTATTGCCACAAAAGTTGCGCAATATCAAAAATAGCTTCTTCTCTATGGAACACTATTGTCCATAATAATTTTTATAAATACTACCCTAAAAAACCCCTCCCCGAAATCAAAGATTTCGACCCTCCCACAAGGGGAGGGTAAGCTCCAAGTCTGGCGTGGCAGTTCCCTCGCCCCCTGTGGGAGAGGGCAGAATTTCAAGTTGAGCGATAGCGAAACTTAGAAATTCGGGTGAGGGGTCCAGATGATGTCTTAACAGTTATTGTCGGGCAATGCCCGACCTACTATTTCAAGAGACATTGTCCTTTTTAATTAAATTTTCTTTATGTTAATATTTACTCATAGAGGAGATAAATCATGATTAAATCAATAATTTTAGGGGCTGGTAAAGGTACAAGAATGAAATCTGACACGCCTAAGGTTCTGCATACTATTTTTGATAAAACGCTTTTAGGATATGTAATTGACGCGGTAAACGGCACAAAACTTGTTGATGAAAATTATATTATTGTCGGACATCAGGCGGAAGAAGTTGAAAATTATGTAAAATCTAATTATGAGAATTCAAAATGTGTTCTACAAAGTCCGCAGTTAGGAACAGGACACGCTGTAAGCATGGTTCTTCCTTATCTTAAAGATTTTGAAGGCGAAGCTGTTATTTTATGCGGAGATACTCCTCTTATCACATCTGAAACTTTAAAAGAGTTCATTAAATTTCATAAAAGTAATAATTCCGATATTACTGTAATGAGTGCAATTTTTGATAATCCTGCAAATTACGGAAGAATCATAAGAAATTCTGACGGAACGCTTAATTCAATAGTTGAAGAAAAAGACGCTACAGCTGAACAAAAAGCCGTTAAAGAAATCAACGCCGGTATTTATTGCGTAAACTGGGGAAAAATTAAGGCTGCTTTTTCAGAACTAAAGACTAATAACGCACAGGGTGAATATTATTTAACAGATATTATCAAATGGGGAAATGAAAATAAACTTAGGGTAAACGCCTATACTTTGAAAAACAACGAAGAAATTTTCGGTATAAATTCTAAGGCAAACTTAGCAGAAGCGTATAAATTATTAAACCGCAGAGTCGTAAAACATCACCTTGATAATGGTGTTACAATCATTGATCCTGAAACAACCTGGATAAGCCCCGAAACCGAAATTGGAGCAGATACAGTAATTTACCCCTCATGTTATATTAATGGCAAAAATAAAATCGGCTCCCACTGTAAAATAGGGCCTTATGCGCACCTGAGAGGAGATGTTGTTCTGGAGGATTATGTAAAAGTCGGAAACTTTGTAGAAGTAAAAAAAACAACGATTAAATCACATACAAATGCCTGCCACTTAACATATTTAGGCGACAGCGAAATCGGCTCAAACGTAAATGTAGGCGCGGGAACCATTACGGCTAATTATAATCCGTTAACCGAAGTTAAAAGCAAAACTATCATAAAAGATAACGTAAAAATAGGTTCAAACTCTGTTCTTGTAGCACCTGTAACAATTGAAGAAGGAGCAAACGTCGGCGCACTAAGTGTTATAACAAAGAACTTACCCGCCTGGGCTCTTGCTATAACAAGAGCGCCGTTAAGAATACTTGAAAACTGGGTCTTGAAAAAATAATACACACACGTTACAAAACTATTGCCAGAATCATCAGAAGCATTGCACCTATTTCCAAAGCAGTGGACATTCTTTGACTGAATTTATTGGAATCATATTTCTGTGATGATTTTTTTGCCTTGCTAACACTGTTTAAACGTTTTATACGACTTGTAGTGTCTTCATTTGAAAATTCCGTTCCGAATGTTTCATATTCCAATTGTGCAAGCTCGTCATTCAGACTGTTGTTATACGGTACGGCAGCACCGCCGGTCATATCCCCGTAATTTACGTAAGGCCGTGAATAATTCCTTTGTCCGAACGGCATACCGAATCTGTTACCGCTTAAACCCGACAAATCGGAAGAGGACAGGGCATTATCGTCATAGTAGTTTCCGCCGGGATAATCAATAACGGACTCCTCATTTTCATGTGCAATTCTATCCGGCATAACCTTTGCCTTTATTCTGTCCATTCTTGTTGAATAATCATCTACATCATAAATTTTACCGAACAATTTTCTTTCTATTGCAACAATACGAGAATGAAAATCTCTGTTTTCATAAGTTTGGTTAAATATTTTTTGCTCAATTTCATTAACGACAGGATAGTTTACGGTACTGTCTGCTTGAGCAATTTCTTCCTCTTTAAACGTATCTTCAACAGGCGGGATCTCCAGACCGATTACATCTGCGGAAACATCACCTGATAATTTTTTGATACGCGTATTCAAATCGCCGGAAAAAGCTTTACCGTAAATTGTTTTTTCAAGTCTTTCAACACGATTTTTGGAAGAATCATTTGAATAATCAAACCCGTAGATATCATTTTCTATTTTTGATATAGTAGCATTTTGCGATACGGCATAAACCGGAATTGCAAAAGGAATATACAGTAATATTAACATTGTCGAGAGTATTTTTTTCATAGTATGCCTCGATACCACTATAAAGTGTGTCAAAAATGTAAACTATTGAACCGTACTCCAGAAAATAAAAATTAAAAAATACACAAAAAGACTTACGCAAAAGTCATAAGAATAAAAATACATTCATAATTAATTCTAAGTCCGATGTTTATATGTAAATCTTTTTAGAATAAAAGTTATAATAATAAATTTGCAGGTGATTTTTGTTTTTTATATAATTATTTTGCAAATAAGAAAGGAAAGAGACTATGAAAAAATCAATCAAAGATTTAGGCGACATCAAAGGTAAAACAGCTCTTGTAAGAGTTGATGTTAATGTTCCTTTAGATGAAAACAAAAATGTAACGGATGATACCCGTATTCAGGCGATTGTTCCTACGGTAAAATATCTGAAAGACAAAGGTGCTAAAATCGTTCTTATGGCACACCTCGGCAGACCTAAAGGCGAAAGAAATATGGAATTTTCTCTTGAGCCTGTTGCCAAGTATATGTCAAAAGTATTCGGAGAAGAAATTGTATTTATTCCGTCTGTAGAAGAAGCCAAACCGTATGTAGAAAAGCTTCAAGACGGTCAAATTGCACTTCTTGAAAATATTCGTTTCTATAAAGCGGAAGAAGCAAAAGATGATGATATGACTTTTGCTGAAGAACTTGCAAAACTTGGTGATTTTTATGTAAACGACGCTTTCGGCGCCGCTCACAGAAACCACACTTCTACCGCTAAATTAGCAAAAATCCTTAAGCCTGCAGTATCCGGCTTGTTAATGGAAAAAGAAATCAGATGTCTGTCTCAAGCTCTTGATAATCCTGAAAGACCTTTTACTGCTGTAGTAGGCGGTGCAAAAGTTTCTTCCAAAATCGGAGTTTTAGAAAACCTCTTAGACAAAGTTGACAATATGATTATTGGCGGCGGTATGGCTTATACATTTGTAAAAGCTAACGGCGGCAAAATCGGTAATTCAATTTGTGAAGACGACCAGCTTGAAGTTGCAAAAGCCATTGAAAAGAAAGCTCAAGAAAAGGGCGTTAAGCTTGTAATGGCAACTGATGTTCTTGTTACAGATGATTTTTCAGGAAACGGTACTAACAAATTCGTTAAGATTAACGAAATTCCCGACGGATTTGAAGGTGTTGATGCCGGTCCGGATTCAAGAAAAGCTTTTGCGGATGTTATTAAATCATCAAAAACGATTCTTATGAACGGCCCCGTAGGCGCATTTGAAAATCCTAAGTTTGCGGAAGGGACAAAGGCTGTATTGGAAGCTATCGTAGAAGCTACAAAGAACGGTGCAACTTCTGTAATAGGCGGCGGAGATTCTGTTTCTGCAGCTAAGAAATTCTGCAAAGCCGAAGACTTTACCCATGTTTCAACAGGCGGCGGTGCCTCTTTGGAATTCATCGAAGGGAAAGTTCTTCCGGGTGTTGCAGCATTGGACGACAAGTAAATCTTAATAAAAAATATCATTGGCGGCAGGTATTTACCTGCCGTTTTTTTATATTAGCGGAACTGGCACAAGTCTTTCGTAAAATTTGTATTCATTATAAGTCTTAGGAAGATTGTTCCAGTATCGATAGATTGTTTTTCCCTCTTTTGTCAGCTGTTTTACAAGTTCATCGGCCTCTTTTACCGAATGTGCAAGGTAAGGATAGCAAAACGGTATGCAATCTTTATCTATATCAAATTTAAGCATATTATTATCTAAAAGCTCACTGTATTTCAAAAAGCTTTCTCTGCGCTTATAATCCGGAGGAATAAATCGTTCACCCCCGCCAATCCATAAATGTGAACCTTTTTTTACGGGCAAAAATTTCCGGGCGGAATTAAAACTAGCAAAACCCTTGGGAGGAGCATAAAATGCATGAGCATTATCAATAATCATATTAGGATAATTTAAAACGAGTTTATCTACATTTTTATCACAGACACCGAAATAATTCGGATATAATATAAAAGCTGCTTGAGGAAATTTTATTAAAGGATAAAAACTATCATCTATATGATAGAATATCGGCTTACAATGCATTTCTACAACAGCATGCCTGATTACTCCGCACAAATAGTACGGAATATATATTTCTTTTATTTCAAATGTTTTTATAAGGTATTTTAGCGCATCTCTGGCATAGTCAAATTCCATAAAACTTATTATATTATGCTACACATTTTTTTTAAACTTGTGTATAATTAATCTACAGCAACTGGGAGAGAGAAAATGTATAAACTCGGAATAATAGGTTATCCACTCGGACATTCAATATCTGCGGCTATACAAAAAGCCGGGCTTGAAGCTATGGGAGTTGAAGGTTCCTATGATGTAATGGAAACCCCGCCGGAAGATTTGATTAACAGAATTAAATATATAAAAAATAACGGGTATAACGGTTTTAATGTAACAATTCCGTTAAAAGTTCCTATGTCATTGTTTTTGGATGACATTGATGACTACGCCAATATAGCCGGATGCGTTAACACTGTAAAAATCGGTGAAAATAAAGAATTTTACGGATATAATACCGATATTTACGGTTTTAAAAAAGCGATTCCGCCATCTGCGGATTTAAATGGTAAGACAGCTGGAATCCTCGGAACAGGCGGGGCAGCACGCGCGGCAGTCGTCGGACTGGCAGAGATGGGCATTCGCGAAATTGATTTTTACACAAGAAATATCATTAATTCCAGTCAGACATTAAACTATGTTCGGACAAAATTTCCGAATATTACTTTCAACGTGTACCAAATACAAAATATCAGAAGCCTGGAAGGAACTTCTATAATTGTAAATGCGACTCCAATAGGTATGAAGGGTTTTATGGCGGATCAAATGCCTCTTGAGCCGGAAGACTTAGATAAATTAAGCAAAGATACAATAATTTATGATATAGTGTATAACCCCGTTAAAACAGTCCTTATCAGAGAAGCCCAAAAAAGGGAGCTTAAAACAATAGAGGGCTTGGATATGCTTATATATCAGGCGCAAAGAGCGTTGGAAATTTGGACAGGCCAGGTTCCGGATGAAAAAGTTATGAAAATTGCAGCTCTTGAAACGTTATAATATTGATTAATCCGTCATTTTAAGTTACAATTAGAAAAAAATAGGAGAGAGGAAATGTCCGCGGACAAGGTTGTAAAATTTTCTGACAGAGGAAAATCCAATAGTAACCAAAAGGTTTATTGCAGTTTTTGCGGAAGACCTAATACGGAAGTTATAAAAATGGTAAAAGGCCCCGGAGTTAATATTTGTTCCGAATGCACAATGATTGCGGTTCAATATCTAATTCTAAACGACAGAATGCTTTCTGCTGAAGCTCAGCAAATTCTTGATGCATTTTGGGGACATGCAAAGTAACTAATTATGAGGTTATAGTATGAATAAAATTCAAATAAAAGCAGAGGTTTTGGCCGCTTTGGCAGCGATTTCAACATCAGCACAACCAAATTCAAAACTTCTCACTGATTTGAAAAATATTGAAGACAAAAAAACAGTACTGGAAGTCCTTATTCGAGAATTGGTTAATGCGTCCGAACAGAAAGCACTGATTATATGCTGGATGCTTATGGAATTAATTGATAAAGAAACCTTAAACAACGAATTGTGGAATGTTATTAAGGCTCCGGAGTATAATGACCATATTAAAATGATAGCGTTTAACATGCTGAAAGATTTAGGAAACAAAATTGATTATGATGTTATAAGCGGATATTTTGAACAATTCAATGATTTAATAAACAGCGAAACAAAACAGCTTCTGGAAACGGCTATCATGAATCCGGAAGCGCAAATAGACTTTATGGATTTTTTAAATGCCATAAGCGATAACGATAAAATCCTATTAATTAAATCTCTTGAAGAAGACTATGCGTATGACGCTTTGGCAAATATTTTGATACCGGTTTTTTTATATTATATCGGAACGGAAGTCGGAAATGTTGCACTTGATATCCTTGGACGATCAAAGTCGCAACTTGCATACCACGCACTGAGCCGCGCCAAACAATTTGCACCGGAAGAACTGCTGGGAAAAATTAACAAAGCCGTTTCTGAACTTAAAATGGCGGGAATAAGAGTTGATAATACGGAAGATTTCTACAAAAATATCCTTAAAGAATCACATCCGTATAAAACTTACATATCTTTCCCAGACGGGCACGGAAATATGGCTGTAATATTTTCCAGAATCAGGCAAAACAAGTCACTCCAGTTTCTTGCTTTGGTTATTAACCCTAAATACGGAGTACTTGATGCATTTGGTTTCAACTCAATGACCGAACAGGATTTTTATAAAATAGTTGATAAATTTTACAACTATCAGGAAAAATATGAAATCTCACATAAAATTGCAAAATATTTAATTAACCAGGCAGAAGAAAGTTCATATGCAAACAATGAGCCCATTCCGTATGAATATATATGCTGGCAAAGTATTTTGCTTGATATTGAGTCGGAAAAACCGGAAACAAACCTTGAAAAAAAAGAACTCAATCAAAAAGATATTGATAAACTATGCCTTAGTGATTACGTTCAAAATTGGTTTTTTGACGAAATTACCTCAGAGGAGTTTAAAAATTTTATTGATAAATTATCACTGGAATTTAAATCAAACAACTTTACGGTAGACTTGGATAAATTTATTGCGGATCATTTTGATGAAATATATACGGCAAAAGAGCTGGCTTATAAGTTAGTAACATTTAACATCGCTGCATACCTGCGTTTCATAAAAGGAGACAAAGAAACCGCACAAGTCTTCTATTCACTGGGTTCAAATTATTCTTTTTTAACGAATATCATCAGGAAAAGTATATATGAATACTATGTAGGTAAACGCTATATTTTAAAAAATCAACGAAAAGCTTCAAATATATTTGAGAAACGTATGCAGCCGCAAGCTGACGATTTCAAACTGCTTCAGCTGGATATGATAATATCAAGCATTGAAGCAAAGTGGGTAGATAATGCATAAAATTATGGCACTTGACATAGGAACCAAAAGAATCGGTATTGCATTAAGTGACTATCTGCAAGTAATTGCAACACCTCATTCCTGTATTCCAAGAAAACCTGAAGATGAAGCCGTAAAAAAAATAACAGAAATTGCCAAGGAAAACAGGGTTGAAAAAATAGTAGTCGGAGTTCCCGTTAATATGGACGGCTCAATGGGGGGACAGGCACAAGATTGTATAAATTTTTCACAAAAACTTGCTGGTTTTGATATAATATTAGAAGATGAAAGATTAACTTCCGAAGAAGCGGAAGAAAGACTAAGATTTAGAAAAGTAAATTTTAGAAAAAACAAAGGTTTAGTGGATATGGAAAGCGCTTGTGTAATATTAGAACAATATATAGGAAAATGATTATGAGTGATGAAAACGAACAACAGTATGTGGAAATCTATGGTGAAGACGGCGAAATCGTTAAATGTGAGATTTATGACATTGTTGATTTTGAAAATAAAACATACGCCCTTCTTTTACCGATTACTTCAGATTCTGATGACGAAGAAGAAGCAAATGTCATTGTGCTGGAATATATTGAAGAAGGCGATGACTGTTACTTCCAAAATATTGAAGATGAAAATGAATTTAACAGGGTTTGTGAATATATTCGTCAGTTAGACGAAGAAGAGGATGAATAGTTTTGTTTGAACGTTTTACCGAAAGAGCCGTTAATGCGGTTAGCGAAGCACAAAGACTTGCAAAAGAAATGTCCTGTAGTGAAGTAATACCGGAGCATCTTTTGCTTGCGTTGGTTAATGAGGCCAAAGGGGTTTCTTTAAAACTGTTTCGGATGTATGGCATAACATCGGAATTAATGTATGCGGAAGTCTGCAGGTATATTAAGCCTGCGCTTAAAGTGCCGGAAAATATTCCGTTCAGCCGTTCTTTCAAAGATATTCTCAAGCACACCCTTGATTTAGCAAGCAAATCAGGAAATACAAACATATTATTTGAGCATCTTTTTCTTTCTATAATTATGGATAAAAATTCCAACATCCAGCTTATTTTAAAGGATTTTAATTTTGATATCTACACTTCAAAAGACATTCTTATGAAACTTGTACAAAGAAAAATAAAACGTCTTGAACATCCGGAAGCTGAAGAGGAAGATGCAAAAAATAGCAGTTTTGAATCCGTTTACGAAGGTGAAGCATTAGCGGAAGTATTGGATAATGCAGTCTCTAAGCTTTCCGCCGCCGGTTATGAAATTCTAGGAACCGAGCAAATAATGGCTTCAATACTGGAAACGGCAAATCCGGAACTTATAAATACAATAAATAAGTATGGATTAAATGCAGAAGTTTTTGAACAAAAACTTGCAGAACAGCAATCCCGGCAGGCTGAATACGAAGACAAAAAAATAATTTTTACACCAAATGCATTTTTAATGATGAACTCGGCGCTTCAGACAGCCAAAGAACTGGGGTCTTCCGTAATAAAACCAGAGCATATTGTCTTAAGTATACTTAAGAATAAAAAAGGAATAGCATACGATATTATTAAATCATTGGAAATAAATTGCACAGAACTTTCGGAAGATATTTTAAAACCCATTGAAAAGCAGATGCCGGAAGCACTTACAATAATGAAACTTGCAAAAGAAGAAGCTCGCAGAATCGGACGAAATATTGTCGGAACAGAAATGTTTCTGCTCGGTATAATATCTGAAGGTGCAAGTGTAGCTTTTGAAGTGCTTAATGATTTAGAAATTACACTAAAAGATGCCAGAATTGTAGTTGAAAATCTTGTAGGCTACGGTAACGAATATTTTGATAAAGAAATAGTATTTACAAACCGTGCCAAGCGAGTCTTAGAAAAGGCCTGGTTTTCTGCAAAAAAATCCGGCAGACAAAAAATCGAAGCTGTTGACTTGCTTTTGGCCATAACAAGCGAACCGAATTCTCTTGCTATGAAAGCTTTAGAGCAGCTTGGAGTTGATGCGGTTGAAATCCGGCACGGGATTCAGAGGAACGGATGGAAGGTTTAGAACAAAAAATTGCTGAATTTTTAGAAAAGTTTAACCTGCAAGATAAAACAATTATTGTAGGTTTCTCAGGCGGGTACGATTCAATGTGCTTATTGGATATTCTTGCAAAACTAAAAAAAAAATTTATTGATTTAACCCCGATAGCAGCACATTACAATCACAATTGGCGAGGTGAAGAGTCCTTACGGGAGCAGGAAGTTTGCCGTTTGTTTGCAAGCAGCAGGGGGGTGGAATTTTATACTAAAACTGCACCTGCCGGATTAAAGAAAACCGAAAATGATGCAAGAATCGCAAGGTATGAATTCTTTGAAGAGGCTTTTGAAGAATTTGATGCAGACGCAGTTTTTACGGCGCATAATATGGATGATAATGCGGAAACAGTATTATATCGTGTTATCAAAGGCACCGGCATTGTCGGCCTAAAGGGGATTTCAGAGAAAAGAAATATTTTTTACAGACCGCTCCTTAAAATTGCAAGAACAGAAATTGTAGAATACTGTAATAAAAATAATTTATCACCGAATAAGGATTCGTCTAATTCCGATACATCTTACGCGAGAAATTATCTAAGGCTCAATGTTATTCCGGCTATTGAAAGAATAAATCCGGCAGTTAAACAGGCCTTAAATACGCTGGCTCAAAATGCTATATATGATAACGAAATTATAGAAGAATATTTAAAAAATATAAGACCGCAAATATATCAAAATGGCCGACTTATATCAGAAGAATATAGAAAGCTCTCAAAACCTGTAAAACTGAGATTTTTGTATGAATATCTTCAAGACTTAAATCTTGATTGTGACAGTAAAAGAATTTCCGAATTATACGATTTTATAGAAAACAACATAACTCAGAGAAACGGCAGCACAATATCACTTTCTACGGCATTATGGCTTTATGCGGACGAAAAATTTATAGAAACAATACCTCACAGACAAGAAGAAACTGAAGAAAAATGCGCATTATCGGTTGAAATACCGGGAGAGGGGGAATACCAAATAGGAGACCGGTGTTTTGTTATAAAAAAATATACAGACAAAAACCTGTTTGTGTTTCCTGAATCAACGTCAAATTTTGCATACGTAAACCTTTCTGATAATATTTTTCCGCTTGTGCTAAGAACAAGACGTGATGGAGATATAATTTCTCCATTCGGGATGAACGGCACAATGAAATTAAAAAAATATCTAAATTCCAAAGGTGTACCGCGTCATAACAGGGACAAAATTATGCTTTTATGTTCTGCTAATGAGGTTTTATGGGTAGTCGGAGTCGGCTTAAGCAATAAAATCAGCGTAAAAAATAAACCAAGCCATGTATTGGAGGTTAATTAACATGAAAATGATTACCGAAAATGATTTAAAAATATTGTTTGATAGTAAAACTATTCAAGATAAAGTTCAACAGATTGGTCTTAAGCTCAACCAAGAATATAAAAATGAAGAATTGTACCTTATATGCGTACTTAAAGGCTCCGTAATGTTCACCGTTGATTTATCCAAACACCTTAAAATGCCGTTAAGAATGGAATTTATCCGACTTTCCAGCTACGGTTCAGGGTTTTCTTCCACAGGCAAGGTTAACGCCGTTGATATATCGCTGCCGGATTTGAACGACAAAAATGTGCTGATTGTTGAAGATATCATTGATACCGGGCATACTGCCAAATTTTTAGTTGATTTTATAAACCATAATTTCAAAACCAAAACTTTGAAATTTTGCTCTCTTCTCGACAAAAAAATAAAACGGGAAGTAAAAATAGACCCTGATTATTACGGTTTTGAAATTGATGATAAATTTTTAGTCGGCTATGGTCTGGATTATGACGGATATTACAGAAACCTTCCGTATATCGGCTATGTTGAAGTACTATGAGACTTTTTAGCGTTTTTATGCGGTATGTCCAGTTTAGGATTATGATCTGCAATATCAGCTAAAAACGTCGATATAAAAGGAATTGCCATATAATAAATTGCCCCGACCAATAATATAGGTTTGGCAATTTTTATTCCTTCAACTTGCTTTTCTAAATTCGGCAACCCCTTGTTAGCCTTTTTAAACTTTTCTATAAATTTTTGCGTAGGTTTATCAAGAAGTCTGTCAACTATATACCCGCTAATTATGCTTAAGCCCGTGGAAATTCCCGCATTATATATCAAAGCCTTTTTACGTCTCTCTTCTATTTTATCACTCTTATAAGTTTCATTTATGAACATCGCAGTTGTGAGCGCATCAGTTGCCGCAACCATGTGCATTACAAAATTGGAATCCTTATGCTTTTCGGAAAATTCCTGCATGCCTTTTGAATCAAGAATTTTCCCTAAACCTTTTGCAAGTTTTTCATTACCTTTACCTTTAAAACTTACGTTTTTATTTTCATTATGCGGTTTATCATGTCTGTGAAAAATCTTTTGTAACACAAACGGCATACAGGCGGCCGTTAAAACTGCCTTAGGAATTGCAACTACAAAACCGACACCCAATTTAAACATTTGTGTTGCAAACTCATATTGCTTTGATTTTCCCGCCTTATTAACGATATCCATAAATTGTAATGTGCTCTTCTTAAGGTATTTTTCAGGATTTTTATTAATCTTTTCAACAGCATTTACAACCGGTTTGGATAATAAAAACGTGAGCCCGAATTGTGCTAGACTGGATGCTATAGACTTTGCGCATGCAACACGTTTATTTTCTTTATCCGTATGCGGAGCAAGCCAAATAGATGCCGGTCTTGCAAACATTGAAAGCGTAAGCGTTGCTGTCGCAGCGAATAATGCACCATTATCGGCCGCAAACTCCAACCCCTTTTTTAGAGCTTTATTATTATAAAATCCTTTGAATGAGATATCCCTTTGTGAATTTACTTTCATCTATTTTTATTAGATAACATAAATATGAATAATATTAAACTAAATAATAAAAGCATTGCTGAAATTCTTATTCTGGCGTGTTCTTATATAGCTATTTTGGTTAATGTTATTATTTTGAAGGATTCAATTCCTGCGGCTATTTCAGCATTTTTTGGGATTACGTACACACTTCTTGCTGGTAAAGGGATTCCGGCCTGTTATCTTTTTGGAATAACAGGCTCGGGATTCTACGGATATCTGGCATTTTGTAATGCACTATGGGGTAATTTAATCCTATACATAGGCTACTACGCTCCGATGCAAATTCTCGGATTCTTCCGTTGGAATAAACACCTTAAAAAAAATAAAAATGAAATCATTAAAACTAAGCTTAATGTAAAGGAAGGTATAACACTAGCATTAATTGTAATATTAGCCTGTATCATAAGTGTTATAGCTCTATATTCGACAGGGGATAAAAATCCTGTAATCGACGGTATCACAACAGTGTTATCCGTAGCCGGCATGCTGTTAACGGTTAAACGCTGCATAGAACAATGGATAGTATGGATGATTGTTAACGGCCTATCCGCTTATATGTGGTTGGATATTGCACTCAAAGGTGAAAAAGTTTATTCAACAGTTCTGATGTGGAGTATTTATTTCTTTCTCGCAATTTGGTTCTATATATCCTGGAAACGCGAAATTTCAGGAGAAAAAGTTTCTAAGACATAATTTCTATTCTTAAAAAAGCGGGACTGACTTAAAAGTCAGTCCCGCTTTTTTGAGGTAAAACATTTTTAAATTAATTTAATCCGAGCTGGTTTCTGTAGAATCCGCTGCTTGCAATTTTTTCTTCAACCAGATTGTTACCGTTACCTGAAGCTAAATACAATCCGCTTAACTTATCGAGTCTTCTTGTTAATCTGGAATCCGGATAAGTTTTTGAAGCGACTTTTAATCTCGTCCAGCATGCCGCCTCCTTTTGGGTTGCAAGGGTTTCTTCTTCCAAATCGGCACTGTAGCCTGTATGGAAGCTTTCATGAGCTATAAGACATGCAATCTGTTCTGCCGGAGCGTTTTTGTAAATAGAATTAATCAAAATAACTCTTGTACCGAATTGATTGTATGTACTTACTGCAAAAGTTTTACTTTTGTTGTAAGAGACCATAGACAAATCATCAAACTTAACCTGCATTCCGTACCTTTGGAGATTTCTGAACACATCTTGCTCACCGGCTTGTTCCAACAATCTCATAGCTGCAATAATTTTGGTGTCACTTGAAAAATCAGTGACTCGATAGGCAAATGCCTGATTCACACTTAGCATTAATGATGCCACAAACACTAATACAAATTTTTTCACGACTTAAACTCCTAATCAACTGAATTGGTATATTAGTGTTTACGGCTAATTTTCAGAAAACTTTAGGAAAATCAAGTAAATTTTTACAAAACTCTACAAATCTTTACATTACTTAATCCAAATAGGGCTGAAACCCAGTATTCACCGTTAAGGCTATTTTTATTATAAAATTTTGAAATATAATAAGAATAAAAAGGAGAGGGATATGAATAAAAAAGTCTTGAAACGTATCGGCATTATAACGATTAGTATTGCAGCCGGAATTTATATTATTTTTCTTCTGCTGCCGCTTTTATTAAACCCTATTATTAACGGCTATACGCCTCAAATAGAGAATTTGATACACCAAAATACCGGACTGATTTCAAAACTTGAAAATGTTAAATTGGTTACAACTCCAAAACTTACAGCAGGATTAAAAGTTGAAAAATTTTCTCTTTTAACACCGAGTAATGAGCAAATCTTCTCTGCCGAGGACTTTCAGGTAAAAATGTCTTTACTCCC
>CALUSF010000035.1 GCA_944323325.1 Candidatus Gastranaerophilales bacterium | reverse complement strand
TATAGGGTAGTATACGTCATTTGTTTATAAATTTATTTTGGACAGTTGTGGAAACGAGTTCAGCATGACAATAAAATGTCATCTTGAAAGTAATGCTGTTTCGGTAATCAAAGATTACCAAAACCTACAGGCTATTTATCAATCATTGAAAAATTTGGAGGGAGTTTTGCGGCTATTTCTTGAACAAATACAGCAACTGGCAAAGAATAAGCCTCAGCAATTTTAAAAATAGTTGTCAACTGTGGATCTTTTAAGCCTCTTTCTGCTTCACTTACAACTGACATTGGAATATCATTTTCACTACTAAATTTAAACAAACTTTTTGAACCTCTATGCTCACGCATAGTTTCTGCTAAAGCAAATTTGATTAAATTTTTCTTCTCCAATATATCGTCAGACATATTAAGATTTTAAGGTTTTATTATAATTATCGCTTTCGCGAACGCGATATGCCTTAAAGGGTAATTATTTTTCTATAAGCGAAATTCCTAGAGGAATATTTTGCTCAATTTTGGCGACAAACTCTGTTAATGTCATGTCTACGCCCTCCGCTAACTTATATAGCGTTGTTAATTGAGGATCTTTCAGTCCCCGTTCACACTTACTTATAATATCTATGCTCACATCGCTTTTATTAGAAAATTGAAATTGGCTTTCAGAGCCTCTTAGCTCTTTTAAAGTTTTTGCCAATGCCGTTAAAATAAATTTTTTATTACTTTCTAATTGATGCTTATATTGCATATTTAAAATTCTAATGATAAAATTAAATTATCGCTTTCGCGAACGCGATAATGGAGCTTATATGTTCAACGAACAAGAATATGATATCAAAATGAAATATAAACTATTATTAGAACAACTCCATGATTTACTGGGTTTAACAACTAATATGGGCGGAAATTTAGAATGCATAATATCCATAATGAAATATACTCCTAAAATAACAAAAAAGAATTTCAAAACCGCAAAAAATAACTTCCTGATACTTGAAGACCTGAGTGAACAAATTCAAGCTTTGATAACAAAAGCCGAAAAAATTTCTTTTGAACACTTTAATATTCCAAGCGCAGAACAATTACTCAAAGAAAAAAAAGATAATATTTACGAAAATAATATTGTTAACTTCCCGCTGGAAGAAGAAAATAATCAACCCCTTGAAACAGAAAAACTCCAAGATTCTGATTCTGACACTTAGAGCCTAAAAGGCTTATTAAGAGCAGCCTATAATAGATTTTAGGGCTGCCGGTTTCTTTGCGCCTACAAGTGCTGCAATGCGTCTTTATATTTTCTGCGCTTTATTTTATGCGTCTCTTCCTCATCACATCCGAGAGCGCGATTCAAATGCTCAACCAACTCCGGCAAATGATATTCAATCGCATGTTCAGTTTTGTGGTGAATATCAATAATATGACAATGCATCGCCATTTCTACCTGAATTAAAGCCATATTGTACTTATACAAACTGTTTACATAATTTTGAAGGGCAAGAATATAGTCCTTGCGTGCGTCTTGAAGCGCAACATAATTAAGTTCGCCCGCTTCATATTGAGCCTCAACAATTTTGAGATTTTCAAACGACTGTATCACCCCCGTCTTAGAAACAGGCACTTGTTCTACCGCTCTGTCAAGGTTATTAAATGCTCTTTTAAGTTCATAGTACAAATCCTTTTTGAACAAAACTATTTCATTGTCCGCCAAATTAACCTGTGCCTCGCCGCCTTTTATCCCGTGTCTTAATTCCATAAGATTAACGGAAGAAGACAGGTTAACACCGACTTGAAAACTGTTATTAGAAGTCAAAGTCGAATTATTGTATCCGTACCCGGCATTTGCACTCAAATCCGGCAAATATGTTCTTTTGATATACAAAAGCGATTGTTCCATTGCGTGTTTAGTTGAAATCAAAACATTTAAATCTGGACTGTTAACATAAGCAATTTCAAGCGCCCGTTCGCGTGTAAAAGGAAGCGGGTGCGGAGTAAATTTCAAAGCTGCAACAGCTTCCGGATTTGCGGAAATCGATTCGCTGAAATCAAATGTTCCTGTGGGCTGAATTATATAATTCGGCTGAGAATCAAGATACATAGAGTTTGTAAGATTAAGCTGTTCATTTGCGTATTCATTTTGAGCCTCTATATACTTTAAATTCGCATCACTTAAATTAAGCTTTGCCGTTGTTAAATCACTCTTATTTTTTTTAGATGCCAGCTTAACATACTTCTCGTTTAATTCCACATTGTATTTTGCAATATCCCTTAGTGCAGACGCTTTAAGAAGATGATAATACTTCCCCTTTATATCAAAAAGGGTGGAGCAGAGGCTGTCCACAAACTCGTATTCGGCACCTATTTTATAAAACTCTTCCATTTTTATATATGCTGTTGTTTTCCCAAAATTCCAAATAAGTTTATTAATCGAAACTCCAACCGAAGGCAGTTCTCTATAATAATGGTTATAATAAATATTGTCCGAGTTATTTTCATTGACAAACCCCACGCCGGCGCCTATTACCGGGAAATATTGTGATTTGGCAATACCAAGATTACTTTTTGCAACATCAAGGTTGTATTTTTTTCTCTTAATATTCGGACTGTTTTTAAATGCCACAGCTACACAATCCATTACGGATAAAGAACTGCCGTCCTTTACCTCTACAAGCTTGAATAACTCTTCTTCCCCGGCTGTCGCGTAACTAAAATTCAGCATAAAAAGAAAAATTAAGATAAAAAATCTTTTCCTCACCATACATTCTATTATACCATTTCTGTCAAGCTTGTAATCTCTTTTGTCTCAATTTTTTCTGGGTTTTATATATAAACCTCTTAATTGTCGAATAATACCCGCCTGCAAGCACAAGAGATGCCGCAACCCAGGCAATAGGCCCCGCGTAAAAGACCCCGAAATACCCGATTTTTACAGCTAAAAACACTGCCGCAAATGAGCGCATTACAAGTTCTCCGACGGAAGCGAACATCGGGATAATTGCGCGTCCGAGTCCTTGCAGAGCATTTCTGTATATAAATATTTGAGCAAGGAAGAAATAAAATAACGAACTTATAAATAAATAATCATGGGCAATTTTAACAACATTCTCATTTCCGCCCCCGACAAAAACCCTGACAAAATTTCCGCCCCAAAAATGCATTACAAAAGCCATAATAACACTGAGCCCCAAATTTATAAGAGACGCTTTTTTTACGCCGAATCTTATTCTTGAAAAATGACCTGCCCCGAAATTTTGTGCAACAAAAGAAGCCAGAGCTACTCCGAATGAAATCATAGGAAGAGTTGCAATTTGCTCTATTCTAAGTGCAGCCGTAAAAGCGGCAATTACATCCGAACCGAAAGTATTGCACACACTCTGTATAATAAGTATACTCATACCTAATATCGCAAATTGCACCGCCATCGGAACACCGACTTTCAAATGCTCCAACGCGAATTTTCTATCATTTTTCCAATCAAAAATCCAGTCGGATTTTTTTAGATGTAAAATAGGGAAATGCCTTTTTACATACCAAACACAAAGCAGAGCGGAAACCGCCTGCGACAAGACCAGTGCGACAGCTGAACCGGGAACTCCCCAATGAAATTCCAAAATAAACAGCAAAGCAAGCAGAATATTTAAAACCGAGGCAACAATAAGACAATAAAGCGGCGTCATACTGTCACCAAGAGCTCTTATAATACTTGCAAGCAGATTATAAAAATTTGCAACAAACAAACCAAGTACAACTATCATTGTATATAGATACGCATCACGATATATATTTTGAGGAACATTCATAAGGAAAAGAAGCTGGTTCATAAAAACGGCACAAAAAACAGTAAAAAGACCGGTGAATAAAAAGCTTAAAATAGCAGACATCGTAACTGAACGCCTCACTCCTTCATAATCTTTAGCACCAAACCTCTGCCCCGTTATTACTGAAAAACCATTTGTAAGGCCGACAACAATAAACATAATCAGAAAAAACAAAGGCGACACGGCCCCTACAGAAGCGAGCGCTTTCATACCGAGCGTTCTTCCGACTATTATTATATCCGCTATATTATAAAACTGCTGAAAAATATTACCGATTAAAAGCGGTATTGAAAAAAGCAACATTAGTTTAACAGGCGCACCCTTTGTAAGATCGTTTATCATTTCAACTAGCCTCAGATATATTATATCCGAAATACTTTTTATACCAAATATATAAAACGTTCATTTCCTTATGATTAATAAAAAAGTATATTTGCAAAATTATTATGTACATTCTATAATCAAATTAAGAGTTACACTTATGTATGGTAATATAAATAGTACAACTTTTTCAATCAATCCCAACAAACAAACCGCCGATTTCGCAACAAAACCGGCAGGGCAGATTTTGGCTGCCAGAAATAAAGCCTTCGAAAGAGATATTACACCGGAAGATAAATTAAAAGCCGGAACGGGAGCTCTTCTTGGAACGCTTGTTCCGATGATATTTATGATGAAAAAACAAAATATAAAAAATCCTTTAAAACTTAAATACGGCCTGAGTGAAATGGTAACATTGTCTGCCTCGTCTATTGTCGGCGGCGTTGCCCTCGGGATGATTGGTGAAGATAAAAAAACAAATGAAAACAAAGCAAAAGAAGGACTCTTCCAATTTCTTAACGCATCCATTCCTACCTGGATTGTTGCCGGAGTTATAAAACTTTGTGAATCAAGCAAAAATTTTAACAATATTCCGGGGAAAATAATGTCATTAGCAGGAGGTTTAATCGTTGGTATGTACGGAGCGGCTTCCGTTTCAAATTTAATTTGCGATCCTTTTGACAAACGTCCGGACAGAAAATTAACTCTTAAAGACTGCTTAATTAACATTGATGACGCGTTGGGCGTTCTTGTTCTTGCAAAATTCCCGCTGGCCGATAAATTGCATGTAGAAAAATTTCTTCCTTTAATATTTACATATTGCGGTTACAGAGCCGGAAAGAGTAATTAAATCATTTTAAAAGCGGACTGTGTTTTATTATCTCCAGATACTTATTAATTAAAGCCCTTGGCATATACATAGGTATTTTTCCTAAAAATGCGGTATTAAATTCTTTGCCTTCAGGAGTAGTTTTTATAATAAAGTCCACAATTTTATTTACATCAATAGTGTTAAACATTGATTTAAGCTTGCTTATAAGACTTAAATCCGTAATTTTTCCAAATCTTTTTCCCCGGCGGTAATGATACGCATGCGAGTTTAAAGACGCTTCAGACGTAATTTCAAAATCGCTTAGTCCCCTTTTTAGACAATGTTCAACTTCCAGTTGATCCGCAATCCTTCCAAACCCTTTAAAGTATTTCGGATTAAAATTTTCGATAAACGAAACGTACACGCCGTTAGGTTTATCAATCAAATTTACACGCCCGACAGGAACTCTGCCGGATTTAACCAGATAACGGGTCATTTTTCCGGCATCTTTTACATCTGTAACAGACGAAATTATATTTAACGGAATATTATTCATATTCGTTATAACGCATCTGAAAAATAAAATTGCTAAATATTTGCTAACTTTTTGTAATAATCATGCGATTGCTCAAACTTATACGCAAAATTAAACAATTTACCTTCCGTTAACTGAGGTGTCATTATTTGAAGACCGATTGGCATTCCGTCAGAATCAAATCCGGCAGGAACACTGATTGCAGGCAAACCGGCAAGGTTAGCCGAAATTGTAGCAATATCTGTTAAGTACATTGCAAGCGGGTCTTCCGTTTTAGCACCCAAATCAAACGCAGTCGTCGGACATGTAGGTGAAATAAGAGCCTCTACTTGAGAAAACGCTTTAATAAAATCATCAGTTACAACTCTTCTCATTTGCAGAGCTTTTTTATAATATGCATCATAATAACCTGATGACAATGCGTAAGTCCCGAGCATTATACGGCGCTTAACTTCCGGGCCGAAACCTTCTGCGCGTGTTTTACAGTACATTTCCAAAAGATTTTTGGCATCAGCAGTTCTGTGGCCGTATCTTACGCCGTCAAAACGCGCCAAATTAGAGCTGCATTCTGCCGTTGCCAGAATATAATATATTCCGATTGAGTGTTTCAAATTCGGAAGCGAAATTTCAACAATCTCTGCTCCAAGTGATTTATATGTTTCAATTGCATTTTTTATTGCTTTTTCAACATCCGGTGACAAACCTTCTGATAGAAGTTCTTTAATAACACCGATTTTTTTGCCTTTAATGTCATTATTCAAAGAGTTTCGATAATTTTCTACAGGCATCTTCAAAGATGTCGAATCATGTTTATCATATCCGGAAATTACTTCCAATAAAGCTGCTGCATCTTCTACAGTTCTTGCAAACGGGCCTATTTGATCCAAAGAAGAAGCAAACGCAATTAATCCGTATCTGGATACTTTACCGTAAGTAGGTTTCATACCTACAATTCCGCAAAAACTTGCAGGAAGTCTGATACTTCCTCCGGTATCGGAACCAAGAGCCAAAGCAGTTTCGCAAGATGCAACGGAAGCTGCCGAACCGCCTGATGAACCGCCAGGAACTTTATTTAAATTCCAAGGATTATGCACCTTTTTAAATGCAGAATTTTCGTTAGAAGAACCCATGGCAAACTCATCCAAATTTGCTTTACCTACTATGGGAATAAGGTTATCCAAAAGTTTTTGTGTTGCTGTTGCATTATAAGGCGACACAAAATTTTCCAGAATTTTACTTGAAGCCGTAGTCTTAGAACCGATAAGGTTCATATTATCCTTTAATGCCAAAGGCACACCCGCAAGCAGCGGCAAATCTTCACCTTTAGCAACTTTTTCATCGACTTTTTTCGCTGTTTCAAGCGCAATATCCTCTGTCAAAGAATTAAATGCACCTAATTTTTCATCAACACTTTTTATTCTTTCAAGTGAAGCTTTAGTTAATTCCAACGCGGAAATCTCTTTATTTTTAATAGCATTACTCTGTTCTACAGCACTCTTTTTCAATATTTCTAACATAACTTAATCTCCCTTTTCATTATTGTACCAAAAACAGAAATTTAATGATAAAAACTTATTGAAATAAATAAAAGGCTTAATATTTCGTAAAAAACTCTTTTTTAAAATACATTTTAGGTATAAAATATAGATATTCATCTGTCACAAATTTAAGAAAGGATTTTCCAAATGGTTCTCGAAATGACTTATCCTCAATTGGAACGCGCAGTTAACCCCACACATGATATCAGACTGTTTGCAGGACGTTCCAATCCGAAACTTGCGCAAGAAATTGCCGATTATCTTGGCACTACCGTAGGACCAATGGTTGTTAAGAATTTTGCAGACGGAGAAATATACGTGCAGGTAAAAGAAAGCATTAGAGGTGATGACGTTTTCATCATACAGCCGCTTTGCAATCCGGTTAATGAAAATCTCATGGAATTATTAATAATGATAGATGCTTTTAAAAGAGCCAGCGCTAAAACTATTACAGCGGTAATTCCTTATTACGGCTATGCAAGACAGGACAGAAAAACATCCGGAAGAGAAGCTATAACGGCAAAACTTGTTGCTGATTTACTCACAACGGCAGGGGCAACCAGAGTTCTTGCAATGGATTTACACACTGGCCAAATTCAAGGCTTCTTTAATATACTTGTTGATCATATATTTGCAGCACCAATTCTGGTAGATTACGTAAAAGGTTTAGGCATTAACCCTGAAGAAATGGTTGCAGTAAGCCCGGATATGGGCGGCGCAAACAGGACAAGACACTTTGCCAAGAATCTGGACTGTCCGATGGCAATCATTGACAAACGCCGTGACAAGCACAACGAAGCTATCGCCGCTCATATAATCGGAGACGTTGAAAATAAAGTCTGCCTGATGTTTGACGACATAATCGATACTGCAGGAACCATTTGCGAAGCAGCCAAGCTTCTTAAAAGTAAAGGTGCCAAGGCTGTCTACGTAGGCGCAACCCACGCAGTTTTCTCAGGTCCGGCAATTGAAAGACTCGAAAACGCACCTATCGAGGAATGTATTATTACAAATACAATTCCATGGGACAAGAACGCGCTGCCAACCAAAATCAAGCAACTGTCAGTTGCTCCTCTTTTGGGACAAGCCATTTCAAGAATACATGATGATGAATCTGTGAGCTCTTTGTTCGGATTTGAAAAAGAAATGAAAGTATAAGGCCCAATTTAAAAGGCCTTATTACATTACACTTCTTTAAGCAATACGTTTACATCCACATCAAGAACTCGTGCAATATCAATTACTTTCAATATAGTAGGGTTGATTTTGCCTGTCTCAATCAAACTTACTGAATTTCTTGAGATGTTTGTTAGTTCGGCAAGTCTTTCTTGCGAAAGATTACGTCTGAGACGCTCGCTTTTAATGTTAATTCCAAGATTTTTTAATCGCATTTTTTCTGACATAACTATATTCTCGTGTATTGTGGCTCATTTTTCCATATATTATAATACCATTGTATACAATATATTATAATATTAAGGGTTTTTAAGAGAAATTCAACATGTATATAAAGATTTTTATTAAACATATATTCCAAGTTGTATTTTAACATATACCTGTAGTATATAAAAAGGGCAGACTCAGAGCTGCCCTTTACCGTGTATGTCCTCTCAGAGTTGTTTTTATCTCCTATAAACCTTCTTTTTATAAGAAAGTGGGATGGCACGGCGATATTATTGTATTTCAAGTTTTTTTGATTTAACTTGTTCTATTTCTCGTTTAGGGATTTTGATTATTAAAACTCCATTTTTATACTCTGCAAACGCTTCTGCGGCTTTTATCGGCTGGTCAAAAGATATTGTCCTCTGATATTTTCCGTATCTGAACTCACAAGTATGATATTTTTCATTTCTCTCTTTTTCTTCTTTCTGCTCCTTTTCTTCTTCAATTTCTGCTGTTATAGTCATAAAATCGTTATCTAATTCAACATCTATGTCATCCTTGTTTACTCCGGGAAGCTGAACTTTAACTTTATATTCAGAATCTGTCTGTTTAACTTCCACTGCCGGACGCCATATTGAATGCTTTTTTATCATCAACGGATTGGAAAATGTCGGATGTAAAAACGTATCTCTTAAAAAGTTGTTCAACTCGTTATGCAGACTGTCAAAATATAATTCCGGCTCTCGTAATATTAAGTCAGTTTTCATTTAATCTCCTTTATTAAAAGTTAACATACTCAATATAAAAGAGATTACGATTAATTACATTAGACAAAAGGCCTATGTTAAAAAATTTAACATAGGCCTTTTTGAGTAATTTATTATAACGATTCTTCTATAGTACCAGCAGTTTTACCGTATCGCTTAATAGTCGCATTAAGGAGATTCTCCTGATGCTTTTCACGATAGATTTGGCACAAAAGTTTATAAGCATATTTATTATACGGATTTTGAGCCAAAATCGCATCCAGTTGTTCTATTGCCGAGTTTGAACGTTTTGTATAGTAATCAATTAACGCAGACAGTGTTTCGGTCTTGTCATTCATATCGGTTGCACAGGCAATTTCCGCGCAGCTCTTTGCTTTGTCAAACTCTTCCGCATCAAGATACATCACTGCGACTTCATAATATACTTCAGATTTGCTTCTTCTGTCATTCTTCATCTGTGCTACCGCTTGATATTCCTGAGCAGCCTTATCATATTCCGCACGTCTGCGATATTGTTCGGCAAGCGCCAAGCGTGTCTCTATATCACTGGCAACAACTTCATCCAAATTCTGCGTTTCATTCGTTACCGGAACATTCATTGTAGCTAAAATTTCATTTACAGTGAAAAGCTGTGCTTTTTCTTCCGTTGTCGGAGGAACATTTGTAACATCAGGAATTACAGAATACAGCAAAGCCAGCGTTTTTAAATCCCTTGCAGTAATTTCGGTATTAAACTTTGTACCTATGGGATACATTACGTCATATATACTCGGACTTTTGCCGTTTAGGCCTAAAGAGCGACCGATTTCTTGCAAAGCCGATGAAAAGAGCTGCTTTGAATCAAGATTATGATTCTTCTCATCAGTCTTTTTAAATACAATAGTAGAATCTTTTATTACATTTCCGTTAACGGAAAATGACTGAGCACCTATTGTTGTTTGATTATTAACATTTTTAAAATAACATTTCATTTGTGCTTCTTCCGGAGTCTCAACAAAATCAAATGTCACAAGCCCTTCACTTGCCCTTTGCCACGCTTGATAAGCGCTCATTACAATCTCACGGTAATAGCCAGGAACATCCGGAGAGTCCTGTATATAAACTTTTAGAGGGAACATTGATTTATTCCATCTGATAATCTTTCCGTTAGCGGCAACTTCTCTAAAATAACTATCAATAACAGCAGCCTTTATAGTTTTTTCACTCATAGACTTGTCATATCCGAGAACTATAGAGTACACATTTTTAAACCCGAAATCAGGAGCCGGTGTATCAGGACTATTTTTCAAATTTATAGCAGAAAATACTCCCGCTGCGATTAGGACACTACAAATAATTATTTTCTTCATAACTTAAAAAAACCTCTTTTTCTACTACATACATTATTATATACTAAAATTCGTAAAAACTAAACTCGCGCACTTACAAAACTATTATTCAAATTTAATACAGAAGTCAATGAATAAGCTCTGGCCGCAGTGTACAGTCTTAAAGCATCACTTTCCGATACCCCTCTTTCACCTAAACGATCGATAAAGTCTTTAACTGAAATCGTTCTGTTTTGATTGTTGTTACCCAGCAATGTATTCAAGGATGAGTTAAGAGGGCTTGATGAATTATTTCCGTACAAAACAGACATTGTTGTTCTGTAGGTATTCATATCAGTATATTCCCGCAAAGAAATATCATATTCGCCGTTTACCAGAGCGTCAAGAGTTGTCCGATCCAAAACGGCCGGCATATTACCAATCTGTTGATTTATATTCCCGAGTGTTTCATATACTGACTCAGGCATTACGGGAGCTATATTGCTTATTGTTACCATATTCCTAATCCTTTTTAGTCATTATAGCATATTTTAAATATTATTTCAATTGTTACTATACTTGAAAGTTTAGACATTTTAGGTTAAACTTTATACATTAAGGAGGATATATGCACGAATACGTTTTTAAAATGAAAAAAGGTGATATTGAAATTGAACTTAAATCCGATGATTTAGAGTTTGTAGAAGAACAGCTTAACAAATGGCGCGAAGAATTATTGCAAGATAAATAATAAAGAAGAAGTTATTGCTTCTCACTAATTGAAGGTGTAATATGTCGATTTATTCATTTAAAATTAAAAAAGGTAAATACGAATTGTCCCTGTCAACAACAGACAGAGAGTTAATAACAGAGCAATTCGCACTGTGGGTAAAAAAAGTATCTGAATATGTACAAAAACATAAAATTCAGCAGTGCAAGGATATGGTAAATACTCAAATCAATAATGAAAAAGAGATTACACAACAAAAAATCGACGAGCAGCTCAAACGATTTCCCAAACCTGAACCAATAGAGGAGCCGCCTGTTCAGGAAACTACAGATGAAAAACGCAAAAAAAATCTTGATATTTTTTATGCTCCGTCAAAAGAAGAAGATGCAAATATTCCAAGCACACCTGCAAATCAGGACTTTGATAATATATTGGAAAATTCTTTGCAAAATCCGCAAACAGAGTTGTCATTTAAGCCAAGCCCATCAATAAAAAAAGACAGTGCATTTCTTAACTACATAAGTTCCAGAAATGTTGATAAAAAAATTGATTATTTACTTTTAACAGCATACTATTTCAGTCAGTATGAACAAAAACCCCGTTTTACATTAAAGCAGTTAAACGCAAAGCTAATGCAAAATATTGCAATAATTATTGATCACAGTGTTTTACAGGAAGCAATCAATCGCGATTATATAGAATGCCTGCCTGATTTAACCGGACTTGTAGGCGCTTCCGAATACAGACTGACTGCATACGGAGAGAAAGTGCTTCTTGATGAATAAAAAAATAGCAGTAGCACTCTCCGGCGGCGTTGACAGCAGCGTTGCGGCATTATTACTTAAACGACAGGGATTTGATGTAATAGGTATAACCGCTAAAACAACCAATTCCCCCGAAGCGGAAAATATTATTTTAAATGCCCGAAATGTCGCTTCTAAATTGCAAATCCCTTTTTATGAATTCAATGCAACAAAAATATTTGAAGAAAAAGTTATCAGATATTTTGAGGAAGCCTACAAAATCGGAGAAACCCCAAACCCTTGTATTATGTGTAATAAGTATATGAAATGGGGTGCGCTTTTTGATTTTGCAATTGACGAACTCGGCGCTGATTATATGGCAACCGGACACTATGCAGATATAAAGGAACTCGACGGTATTTTTAAGCTTTATCCGGCTTCTGACGAACATAAAGATCAGTTGTATTTTTTATTTATGCTGAATCAAAAACAGCTGCAGAAAACACTGTTTCCGTTATCTTCGTATACAAAAATACAAGTCCGCCAACTGGCTGAAGAAAACAATCTGCCCAGCAAGTCTTCGAAAGAAAGTCAAGATATTTGTTTTATACAGGCTCCCGTGACAACAAAAAAATACTTAAATAATATTCTTTCACCCCAAGAAGGCAAGTTTATTGAAAAATCCACCGGCAAAGTACTTGGAAAACACACCGGTTTTTGGCAGTATACAATCGGACAAAGAAAAGGCATCGGACTTGCCGCACCGGAAGCACTATACGTAACAGATATAGACGCTAAATCAAATACAGTTTATGTCGGGTACAAAAAAGATCTATTCTCAAGCAGCTTGATTTTAAACAACATGAATTGGACATACCCGCCGGAAGCACTACGTTTTAAAGCAAATATTAAAGTAAGATATAACATGAAATCCGCACCCGCGAAAATTATAATAAACACAAACGAGATTATTATAAAGTTTGATACGCCGATATCTGCTATTGCCAAGGGCCAAGCATGCGTTTTATACGACATTACAGACGGACACCTAATCGGCGGAGGGTTTATATAGACTTTAGTATACTTAAGCTAAAATTTAAGATTTGATTTTCATTTAGCATGTTTTACCACAAAAACCTGTCTGCCACATTTCAACAATATATAAGTGAAATAAATTGAAGTTATATTTTTTTAAAAACGTTTTTCATAACTTCTCTAAAACAGTAGCGTTCAACATATTCCTTAATATTGTATAAAACAAAATCATGGTTTCCAATAACAAACAAGCTCTCAGGTTTTAAAGCTTTAGATACAGCCTGCAAAAATTTTTCAATTTCCTGAATCCAGAAATATCCTAATATATTTCTGCACATCACTATTGTATTTGAATCGTCCTTTATTTCATATACTTTTTCAAACATATCCCCATAAGAAAAATCAACATTTTCCGTCAAAATCTTTTTTGCAAAAAGGGGTTGACTCGTATGGCAATCTTTATCATTTGGAATAATCAGACCGTTTTTCGACTCTGTAAAATAATCTTCATAATTTTTACAATGCAGGTCTAATTCAATTCTATCGTGCATGAAAGAATTTATACGCCCGCTTTTTGCAGCTTTTAAAATTTCCGAATCCGTATCATAAGCCTTAATCGGAAAAAATTTTGCTACCGCATCCCTTGAACGGCCGGTACAATTTTCATGCAAAGAAATAATTTTAGTATAGGCCTCCGAACCGTCTGATGCGGCAAACATGACGATATTTACTTTATCTTTATCCTTAAAATGCTCAATTTCATACTTTGCAAGTTTATTCCAATCAATATCATTTCTAAACAACCAGCTGTTACACCCCATATCATCACCTGATTTTGTTTTATATAATCTGGATGTAGTACCAAAAGATATTGTTCTGTTTAAAGAATTTACACGCATATTAAAACAAAAACTTATAAAAATTTTTTTTGCTGAAAAAAATTACCTCAAACGGATGATTTACTAAAAAAAATATTAAAGAAAAATAATCTTCCGCCGAAAATGTTAATATAGACATGACATATTAATGTTCGGAGAGATTATGACAAATACCCCGGTTATTTCACCCAGTGACAATGCAAATTTGTTATTAAATGAAGCGCGGGAAGCGCATGAGAAATACTTAATAAAGCAACAGGAAGCCGATTTAGAAAAAGCTATTGAATATTATATAGATGCAATAAAGCTTGATCCGGGACTTTCTGAATCATATTACAGACTTGCGAGTCTTTTGTTAATCAAAGGTCAAATAACCGTAGAAGGAGCCTTGGAACAATGTCGAACAGCAATAAGCCTTGAGCCCGGAAATGTCAATGCTCATATTTATTCCGGCTATTTTCAATGCCTAAACGGCAATTTTGATGAAGCAGAAAAAGAATTTAAACTTGCAGTTTGCGGCGCAGGGAAAAATTCCGCACGTCCGAGATTGTTTTTATCAAAAGTAATATTTTCAAGAATCAAAAACCATAATTCATCTGTAAAAGATGTCATGAAATTTTTATATTACTTTTTATCAGGAAGCATGATGATTATGTGGGACTGTCCGTCTTTAAAAATGTTTTATAAATTTTTGGCAAATGATTTCTCCGTATTTTCTTATAAAATGCTTGGAGAAACATTTGAAAAAATGAAATTATTTCCATCTGCATTGGAAGCTTATTCTAAGGGCTTAGAAAAAACTTCGCAGGGAAATTTGTTTTATCAGAAAATGGGAGATTTATCGCTTGAATGCAATGATATAGAAGCCAGTGTCGAATGTTATAAAAAAGCATACGAATTAAATCCTTCTGACAGAGAAGTTTTAATTAAACTTGCTACGATATATCAAACTTATTATCCCGAAAATGTCGATACCGCTATAGATTATTATAATTCTTTACTGGAATTCGGTATTGACTTAGATAAGATTTATTATGAACTCGGACATTTATATTTAACTAAGTCTGATAAAATACATGCAGTAACAGCGTTTAAACTCGCTCAGGAAATGAACCCTGAAAATCCATATTATAACAATTCACTCGCTTTTGCGTATATTAAGGCGGAATTATATGATGATGCCATAGAATATTATCAAGAGGCAATCAAATTAAACCCGGATGCACAATGGACATCTATTGTTTGTCACGCATTAGGTGCTATTTACGCTGAAGTTAAAAATAATTACGAAGCGGCTGAAGCGACTTTTAATGCCGGCATGGTACTCGACCCCAATAATGTTGATATTCAGCTTTCTCTTGGAGATTTATATATGGCACAGGGCGATTTGGATAAAGCTATTAAAACTTATTGTGATGCTATCTCCGTAGAGCCTGAAAATTATTTAACTTATGCAAAGACAGGATTAGCACTATGGGAAAAGGATTATCTTGAAGAATCAATCGTTGCATTCCATAAATCTATTGAGCTTAATCCAGATTTTGAAATAGCACAAAATAACCTTGGTGTTGTATATTTAGACGGGCTCGGCGATCCGAAAGAATCTGTTGAATATTTTAAAACCGCCATAAACATTAACCCCAATTATACATTGGCATACTTTAACCTTGCACGTGCTTATCAAGCAATCGGAGATAAAGCACTTGCGGCAGAATATTATCAGATGACAATGGATTTAAATAAAATAACCGAAGAATTATCTCAAAAAGATATCCGCCAAAGACTTTATGACTTATTTAATTAAGAATATTGTGCGCAGTTTCAACAACTTCTTCCGGAGAGTTGAATTCTTCAACTCCGTTTGTTGCAAACCAAATCAGGTATTCAATATTTCCGGCGGGGCCTTTGATTGAAGAAAACGTCAGACCTTTAATTATATATCCGAGGTCTTTTACGCATTTCAAAACATTATTAATAACCATAATATGGACAGCTTTGTCTTTTATAACGCCGCCTTTTTCTACAAGATCTTTCCCTGCTTCGAATTGCGGTTTTATAAGACAAATCATTTCATGAAAATCTGGTTTCATGAGTTTCTTTAAGTTGGGTAAAACTTTTTCCAAAGAAATAAATGATAAATCTGATACCAGCAAATCCGCAGCAGGTTCACCGTCTGAATATATATCTGTATACAAGCAATTTTTCAGGTTTGTTTTTTCAATTGTTTTAACCTGTTTAGAACTCCTGATTTTCCAATCCAATTGCCCGTAGCCGACGTCAGCTGCGTACACAAATTTTGCACCGTTCTGAAGCAGACAATCAGTAAAACCACCCGTAGAAGCGCCCGCATCAAGACAAATTCTGTCTTTTACACAAATATCAAACGTCTCAAGAGCCTTTTTCAGTTTAAACCCGCCTCGTGAAACGAACGGCATTGATTTAATATGAAAATCATATTCCTTGGAAGGATCAATTTGATATCCGGCTTTTGTAATGACTTCCGTTCCTAGCATTACATTTCCGGCAAGAATCGCGGCAGAAGCTTTGCTTTTATTTTCAAAATATCCCAAATCTACAAGAATTTTATCTAAGCGCTCTTTTTTCAAATTCCGAAAAACCTTTCTGCATTATTAGTTGTAACATCTATAAGCTCATCAAGCGGCATTTCTCTAAGGCGTGCGATTTCTTCCGCCACATATTTTACATACGCAGGAGTATTATGCTTCCCGCGATAAGGAACCGGAGTTAAGTATGGCGCATCAGTTTCAAGCACAAGTTTTTCCAGCGGCACTTCCTTTGCCACATCTTTCATTTTAACCGCGTTTTTGAAAGTTACAACGCCACCCAGAGCTATATACCAACCTTTTTTTACACATTCTTTCATAAATTCGACACTTCCGGAAAAGCAGTGAAACAGCACTCCGTTTTTTGGATTTAGAGAAGCTAAAATATCAAAGACATCTTTATGGGCGTCTCTATCATGCACAACAACCGGCAGTTCTAATTTATCCGCAAGTTTAATCTGTTTTATGAAAACCTCTTTTTGTATATCCGCAAACGATTTATCCCAATAATAATCAAGCCCAATTTCACCAATAGCTTTTATCTTCGGATTCTGCGCCAGATCGATAAATTTTTGTTCAATATCCGGAGTATATGTTTTTGCTTCAGACGGAAATATTCCGAGCATTGCGTATATATTTTCATATTTATTAGCTATATCAAGAATCTTATCAATAGTACCTATTTCGACAGACGGTATAAGAGCTTTTTTCACATTAAACTCTTGCATCTTTCCGAAAGTTTCTTCTATCGGCTCTTCCAACATATCAATATGAGCATGCGTATCTATAAGATAATCTTTCATACCCAAAATTATACCACGCTAATAACAGATAATAGAGTATTCACAGTGACAATTTTCTTTTTTGGGCGGAACTTCAGACTTATCTATTTGTTCCGCAATATCAGCAAGATGTTTTGTATATTCAGTGATTAATTGTTGATTTAATTCAATCCTGACCTCTTCATGATTTTTTAAATCCAAATATACAAATATGACCTTATCCGTTCTGAAAAACTTGCTTACGGCAAGAGTATAAATCATTGTCTGATAGTCAAATTTCGCATTTTGGGGCGCGGCACCTGTTTTATAATCAAGAATGTAATATGTATCATCGTGCTTTACTAATGCATCGAGCCTTCCGCCGAAAAAATGTTCTCCGATTCTGACACTCAAATTGTATTCGGTATTTATTACCTCATAGTTAAAGCAGGGAATACTTTTTAAGTATTCCCATACACTTTTTTCTTTTGGAGAAAGTGCCTGTTCCATTTTATCAATATTTTCGCCTCTCAAATAATACGATGCAAGCGCGTGAATATTTTTTCCGAATTCAAAAATATCATCATTTACAGGCATGGAAATATTTTTTACATACTTCAAACAGAACTTTCTCGGACAAAGTTTATAAGTCTTTAACATATTTGGAGAATAATGTTTAAACATTTCTACCCTATTGCATAAGTATAATCCGGAGAAGCATTGAGCTTTCCTTCAATTTGTTCAAATGTAGCTAATCCTTCCGTTGCACCAAATTCCGATACAACACAAGATGAATTAACAGATGCGTACATTAAAGACCGGCCAACATCAAGTTTTGTTCTTTGAAGTGCAGCACAGAACGTTGAGGCAAAAGCGTCACCGGCTCCTAATGTTGATACAACAGGCGAAGGAAATACCGGGCAGTAGTAGAATTTCTGTCCGTCAAACGCATAAGCACCCTTGTTTCCGTCTGTTATAACAATTATCTGGTAATTCATAACTTTTAATGTTTTAAGCATTTCTTTTACATCAGGATGAATAAGTTCCTGTGAAAATTTTTCCGTTTTTGTATCGGGTCTTACCTGAATACCTGTTGCCATTATGGCTTCTTCTTTGTTCATTACGACAATATGTGCGGATTGAAGAATTGTTTTTATGTGCTCAAAACCTCTTCTCAAGCTTGTTGTCCCTGCATTAAAGCAAATTTTTGTACCATGTTTATGCGCATATTTAACAATAGGCTCCAAAACCATGTTAGATTCTCCGTTAAGCGGCGCAACATACATAAAATCAGCCTCTTTTATGGCTTCATAATTTATTTCATCTTCCTTAATCTGAGCATTTGCCCCCCTATGCGCAAGAACGGTTCTGTCCCCCTGAAAACTTACCAGTATGATTGAAAAACCTGTAGAAGTATCTTTTTTCTTTATAATATTATCTAACTTTACATTTTTAGTTTTGAAAGACTCCAAAATACCTTCTGAATAAATATCTTCCCCTATTTTAAATATAGCGGAAGT